>JBGUXJ010000225.1:0-7891 GCA_045222055.1 Candidatus Cryptobacteroides sp.
CATAGCCCTTGTGGGTATCGGTGTACTCGATGTCGGTCGCCGCCGTGATGACGCCGCCGTTGGCCGCCGTGGCGGCGATGGAACGGGCATCCATCAGGGAAACGAGGGAAATCTGGCCCTGGCCGGGCTTGGAACCTTCACGGTTCGGGAAGTTGCGGGTGGTATGGCGGATGGAGAATCCGTTGTTGGACGGCACGTCACCGGCGCCGAAGCAAGGGCCGCAGAAGGCCGGCTTGATGACCACGCCCGCCTCGAGGAGTTCCTCGGCGATATGGTTGCGGGTCGTCGCAAGATAGACCGGAGTGGACTGCGGGTAGGCGCTCATCGTGAAATAATCGTTGCCGATGGACTTGCCTTTCAGGATGGTCGCGGCTTCGCTGAGGTTGTCATAGGTACCGCCGGAACAGCCGGCGATGATGCCCTGGTCGGCGACGACCTTGCCGTCCCTGATCTTGCTGAGGAGGTCGATCTGGATCTTGTCGCCGAAACGCTTGCGGGCGTCGGCCTCGACTGCGCCGAGGATTCCCTCCGGATCGGCCTGGAGTTCGTGGATGGTCACGGCGTTGGACGGATGGAACGGAAGGGCGATCATGCTCTCCTGGGTGGAGAGGTCGATGCGGATCATGCTGTCGTAATAGGCGACCTTGCCCGGCTTGAGTTCCTTGTAGGCCTCAGGACGGCGGTGCATCTCGAAATATTTCCGGACCTCGTCGTCGGTGATCCAGATGGAACTGAGGCAGGTGGTCTCCGTCGTCATGACATCGATGCCGTTGCGGAAGTCAATCGGAAGGGCGGCCACGCCGGGACCGGCGAATTCGAGGACCTTGTTCTTCACGAAACCGCTTTCGAAGACGGCCTTCACCAGGGAGATGGCGACGTCATGCGGGCCGATGCCGCGGCGCGGCTTGCCTTCGAGCCAGACGAGGACGACCTCGGGAGCATTGATGTCCCAGGTATTGCGGAGCAGTTGCTTGACCAGTTCGCCGCCGCCTTCGCCGACACCCATGTTGCCCAGGGAACCGTAGCGGGTATGGCTGTCGGATCCGAGGATCATGTTGCCGCATTTCGTGAGGGCCTCGCGGGCATACTGATGGATGACCGCCTGGTTGGCCGGCACATAGATACCGCCGTATTTCTTCGCGGCGGACAGGCCGAAGACATGGTCATCCTCATTGATGGTTCCGCCGACCGCGCACAGGGAATTGTGGCAGTTGGTCATCGCATAGGGAAGCGGGAATTTCTCGAGGCCGCTCGCACGGGCGGTCTGGATGATGCCCACGTAGGTAATGTCATGGGAAACCATGGCATCGAACCGGATGCGCATCTTCTTTCCCTTTCCACCGTCCACGTCGTGGGCGCGCAGGATTCCGTAGGTGATGGTGTTTTCGCGGGACTCATCCGGAGATGGCAGGCCGGACGGGTCGGATACGGTCCGCTGCCCGTCCAAAAGATACACACCGTGTGGAATCAATTCAACCATAACAGATTGTGTTTAGAAGTTAATAATTTAAGTGTTTATCAGGATGTCGGCGTATATCGTCAGCGCAAGCATGTCCGCACTACCACCGGGAGATACCCGCTCGGAAATGAGCCGACCGTTCATCCTTTCCAGTTTTTCCGGGCTGAAGTCCGCCAGCAGCGCCGCGGCCTCCGCCTTCAGTTCCTGCGCCCTTTGATAACCGGCCCGGTGGACGACGCAGGTATCGTCCAGGACCGCCATGATCCGCAGCAGGGTCTTCTGCAGACCGTATTGTTCTTCTTTGACGCTACGCCAGTACGGGAGCCAGTCCGCAAACAGGTCCCGGTAGCCGTCCAGCGCCATGTCCATCGCCCCCTTCACGGGATACTGCCGGGCGACGGCCGTCCCATGGGTCTCCCGGTCCGCGATGCCTTCCTGCCCGGACAGGTCCGCCGCGAGAAAGCCGGTCTGACGCGACAGGCGTTCCGCGGAAATCCTGCCATCCTCTTCCAGGATGACGCCGGCGGCGACGGCCATGAGTCCCAGGGCGAACAAGGCGCCGCGATGGGTGTTGACCCCGCCGGTCGCGCGGAGCATGTCGGCCTCCGCTTCCATCCCACAGCGCCGGATTTCGGAGGGCCAGGCCACCGAATGTCTCCGGGCCATGGAGCCCAGACGGATGAACCAGGGGCGGAGGGCTTCGATGCTCCGGACCATCAGGGCATGGTCCATGTCCGCATGGCTGCCTTTGCTCTCCGGGCAGACCATCCCGGGCTTCAAGGGTGCATCCAGTTCGCGCCGGAGGGCGGCGGCCGCCACGTCTCCCAGCAGGATCGACGGCGCCCGCTCCGGACAGAGCCGGGCGGCATCCCACAGGCGGCCGGCGTCCAGCAACCGCCGGACAGCCGAAGCGGAAACAGGTTCTCCGTCCCTTTCCAGACGCGGAATTTCCCGGACCTCCATGTCATATTTCCCGAGCACCTCGCGCATCAGGGCGTTGTACCGCGCCGTCATCGGATCCAGGGGCTCGCTGCCCACGAAGCGGATCCACGAACGGAGGGCGGGAGCCACATGCCGGCCGAAAACGTCCAGGTCCAGCCGCATCTGCTGCTCGGCCGCCTCGTCCAGGTTTTTCAGGAAATAGGAAGGGAAGGTGGACGGAGAGATGCAATAATCTCCGCCTTCCAGTACGGTCACGTTCCCGATATGCGAACAACTCCACCGCACCAGGTCGTACCGGGCTTCGGCCGGGAAGCGGGAAGCAGTCCCGCCCAGGACGATGACATACAAGGTATCTACCTGTTCCGCAGCTTGTTCAATCAGGTACCGGTGGCCCAGGGTCATCGGATCGGCATTCATGACGATCACGCCGTTGCGGCCTTCGATCCGGCGGGAAGCCAGGCGGTTGCAATACGCCTGCAGTCCCCTGCCGTTCTCCAGCAGGATCATCTGCGGCGCTGCCCCGACCAGCCGGAATCCCAGGTCCTCGAACAGGGCCCGGTTCTCCGGTTTGGTATAGGCCTTGACATTCTGATGCCCGTTTTCCGCGGCAAGGGTCAGCAGGTGCGAGACCAGCCGTCCCATCAGTCCTTCTCCGCGGGCCTCTTCCGAAACGGCGACACACTGGATGACGTCTTCTCTCAGCCCGCCGCCGGCCAGGATCTCGTCGGATCCTTCGCGGGTCAGCACGACATAGCGGTCCACCGGCTCGAGCCGGAGGCCGTTTTCCGCAAGGAAGGCCTCCACCCGGGAGCGGAACCGGCCGACCGTCAGCGGCATGTCGCTGATTACGAACTCACCCGACATAGGCATCGATCATTTCCCCGATCCGTGCAGTCAGTTCTTCGCGGGAATGCGTGTGGTTGCGCATGCACCAGCGGGCTTCCCGGTCGCAGAGCAGGCAGCGGCGCGGTGCCAGGCCCAGATCGGCCCGGGACAGCGGCATGCCCGCCGCATCCAGGACATCCAGGTCAAAAAGCCGGCCGAGCGGATGGGATTCTTCAATACGGCAAACTGCCCGCTTCGCCTCCTGCGGGGAGAGCGAGGTGAGCAGATACGCTTCAAAACCCGTGGCCAGATCCCGGACCTCCATGCTTTCCATGTCGCTGCCGAAACGTGCGATCAGGGCGGAGAGGCCGGCCTGGGCCACGATCAGGGAGGATGCATTCCGCTTGACGGTTCCGGGCATGACCACCGTCAGGCAGACCAGGGTTTTCCCCGGGTGCCGGCGGAGCAGGTCCTGCTGGAAATCACGGCGTGCCTCGCGCGAGGCAAGCAGTTCGTCAAGCGAAATTTCCATGTATCAGTCTACGATGTTGTGAATCTTGTCGAGGACTTTCCCATGACGGTCCATCACGATGCCGACGACCTTGTCGCCGAACGGCAGGGCGTCGGGGGTGCCGATGATGGAGGTCGCCTTGGCGGCCAGGTCATGGATATCCACGACCTTGAGTCCGGCTTCCCGGAGGCGTTCCGCGATTTCCGGACGAGCCGGATTCACGGCGATGCCATATTCGGTCACGACCACGTCGACTCCCTTGCCCGGGGTGATCAGGGTCGTCACCTTCGGCACGACGCACGGGATGCGGCCGCGCAGCAACGGGCAGACGATGATGGAGAGGGCGCTGTCTTCGGCCGTATCGGGATGGCCGCCGATGGCTCCGCGGATGATGCCGTCGGAACCGACCAGGACGTTGACGTTGAAATCCACGTCGACTTCCAGCGCGGAAAGGATCACGATGTCAAGGGCATGGACGGCGGAACCGGCATGCTCGGCGCTGGCATATTCGACGGCGGAGACTTCCTGGTGCATCTGGTCGCGGGCGATGGATTCGGCGGCGACCTTGTCGAAGGACTGGACGTCGACCAGGCGGCCGATCAGGCCTTCCTCGTGCAGCTTGACCATGTGGGCGGTGATGCCGCCGAGGGCGAAACTGGCCTTGATCCCCTTCTCGACCATGCTTTCACGGATGAACTTCACCGCGGCGAGAGAGGCGCCGCCGGTACCGGTCTGGATGGAGAATCCGTCCTTGAAATAGCCGCTGTTGATAATGACCTTGGCGGCCTGCTGGGCGAGCAGGATGTCACGCGGATTCTTGGAATCGCGGATGGCGCCGGAGGAAATCTTGGAACTGTCACCGACGGAATCGACGACCACCACGGATTCCACGTCGCAGGCGGAGATGGACTTCGGCACGTTCGGATAGGCCACCAGATCGTCGGTAATCACGACCACATGGTCGGCATAGCGGGCGTCCGGAAGGGCATAACCCAAGGAACCGCAGATGGACTTGGCGTTCTCGCTGCGCGGGCAGCCGGAGGCATTGCCCAGCTCGTCGCAGGAAGAAGCGCCGAGGAAAGCCACGTCGATATGGAGTTCGCCGGAAGCGATGGCGCTGCCGCGGCCGCCATGGCTGCGGAAAACCACCGGTTCGGCCATCAGGCCGTGGGAGATCTCATTGGCCAGTTCACCGCGGAGTCCGGAAGTGGAAATCTTCGTGATGACGCCGTTCCTGATATGGTCGATCAGCGGAGCGTGCACGTCGGAAAGGCTGGATGCCGCCAGATGGAGATTCTTGAAACCCATTTCAGCCAGTTTGCCGACCACCATGTTGACCACCTTGTCGCCGCCACGGAAATGGTGGTGGAAAGAAATGGTCATGCCGTCTTTCAGGCCGGATTTGCGGATCGCCTCTTCGAGGCTCATGACTTTCGATGTTCTCATAGTACGTCCTCCTTGTTCAAGATACCGGATGCGATGGCGAGCGCGACGGTGCGCTCGGCGCGGATGACGACCGGGCGGTCGACCATCTTGCCGTTCACGGCGATGACGCCGGAGCCCTTTGCCTGGGCCTCCTTGATGGCGGCGATGATGCGCAGGGCTTTGTCAATGTCCTTCTGCGTCGGGGCGAAGACGGAATTGACGACCTCGATCTGGCGCGGATTGATGATGGATTTGCCGTCGAAGCCAAGGGACTTGATCAGTTCGACCTCCTTGCGGAACGTCTCCATGTCATCGAGGTTGGAATAGACGGTGTCGAAGCAGCAGATGCCGGCCGCGCGGGCCGCGACGACGATGGTCTCGCGGGCGAGCAGGAGTTCGGCGCCGCCCGGGGTGCGCTGGGTCTTGAGGTTGGCGCTGTAGTCTTCCGCGCCGAGGGCGATGCCCATCATGCGCTTGGAAGCCGTCGCGATGGCATAGGCGTTCACCACGCCGAGGGCGCTCTCGATGGCCGCCATGATCTGCGTCCGGCCGACACAGCCGAGTTCCTCCTCGACCTTGACGATCTCGGCCTCGAGTTCCCGGACCTCGTCGGCGGTCTCGGTCTTCGGCATGCGGATCACGTCGACACCGGCCTTGACGACGGCCTCGACGTCCTTCCGGCCGTAAGGGGTATTCAGGGGGTTGATGCGCACGACCATTTCGGTGTCACCATAATCGATGGACTTGAGCGCATTGTAGACGAGCAAACGGGCGGCATCCTTCTCTGCCATGGTCACGGAATCCTCGAGATCGAGCATGATCGAGTCGGGACCGTAGATATGGGCATCCGCCATCATTCCGGGGTTGTTGCCCGGAACGAACATCATGGTTCTGCGTAATCTTTCCATAGTCTCAGCGTTATTTCCAGACATCCTTTCCGGTGGCACGGACCGCGGCGGCGGTCACGCGGGCCCGGATGGTGCAGTCGAGGGCCCCTTTGTCGACGGCCTTGACATCGGCCCGGTCGATTCCGAGGCCTTCCAGGGTCTCGGAGATGACCTGTTTGATCTGTTTGCCGAACTGGGCGGCCACGGAACTGGTCAGCTCAATGTGCAGTCCGGCCTTCTCGCACGGAGCGATCTGGATCATGATATCCCCGGATTCCAGCGTCCCTGCGGATGCGTTTTTCATTTCCATTTCCATTCCTGTATCTTGCGTTCTATAACGTTTTACATAATAGACTGCAAAAATACTTTTTTCTTATCACAGAACAAAGACTTTTGCATTGAAATTTTAAGCAGATTCTGCCTTTTCGAAATCAAGCTGTAAGTTCACCGCCGTTCAGTTCTTTCGGGATGACCGATTCCGGGCCCAACTGGCGGGCGCCGGGATTGATCTTGGCCTGCGAACGCTTCGGGGTCAGGCCGAGATTTTCCAGTTTCTCGATCTTCCTGATCACACTCTGGTTGGAATCCATCAGTTTCTTCTTGGACACCTGGTACGCCTCGGCGGCTTTTTCCAGGTTGTCGCCCAGCTTGACGAAGTTGTCGAGCCATCCCTTGATCTGGCCCATCAGTTCCTCGGACGTCTTGTAAACAGCTGCGATGTTCTTTTCCTGCTCATGCTGCTTCCAGGCCATCTGGATCATGTTCAGGACGATGATCAGGGTCATCTGGCTGACAATCAGCACATGGTTGTCCTTGGCGACCTGCCAGAGCATCGGATCTGCCTCCAGCATCAGCCGAAAAGCGCCTTCGATCGGGATGAACATGATGTTGAAATCGACTTTGCGGCGGCCGTCGGGAATATACGAAGCATAGTCCTTCTTCTTGAGTTCGTCCACATGGGAGCGGACGCTGGCGACATGGGCCTTGGCCAGCCGCTTACGCTCCTCTACCGTCGAAGCCAGGAGGTACTGGCTATAAGCGGTGAGACTCACCTTGGAATCGATGATGACGGTCGTGTCGTCAGGATAATAGACCATGACATCCGGGATCAGCGTCCGCCCGTCCGAAGACTTGATCTCATGTCCGGAAGCATCGGTCATGACGCCCTGGGTGAAGAAATGGACACCCTCCGTCAGGCCTGCATTTTTCAGGACGTCCGTCAGAAGCATCTCGCCGAAATTGCCCTGAATTTGGGAATAACCGGTCAGGGCATTGGCCAGGTTGCGGGCCTCGTCGGAGACGGCCTGCGACCGCGTGTCCAGATCCACGATCTTCTGCTCCAGTTTGTTATGACGCTCCATCGTCTTCTCCTGCGACTCCTTGACGGCATCCTTGAACGCCTGGAATTTCTCCTGCACCGGCTTCAGCAGTTCGGAAATCGTCTCCGCGCTGCGTACCTTGAAGGACTCAGAGTTGCGAGCCGTCAGATTCTCGAAGACTTCCTTCATCTGCTGCAGTTCCTTTGCATGCTGCTCCGCCAGCGCCTTCTGCTCCTTTTCGCGCTGCTCCGCCGCCTCGCGCCGTTCACGGCCACGGGCCTCCTCCAGCTGCCGCTCATACTCTTCGCGTGCCTTCAGGCGGCTTTCCACGCCGGCCTTCTCCTCCTTCAAGGAAGCAACCTGATCCTGCAGGCCGTCTTTCTCCGACTCGTACCGGCGGACCAGATCCTCCTTTTCGGCCGTATACTGCCGCAGCAACTCGTCCTTTTCCGCCGCATGCTGCCGCAGCAACGCATCCCGCTGCCTGCCGCTATGCGACTGAAGCAGGAAGACGATGACGACC
>JBGUXJ010000226.1:0-18343 GCA_045222055.1 Candidatus Cryptobacteroides sp.
AGTCAGGTGCTCTAACCAACTGAGCTAAGGAGGAATTTAGCGCTGGTCCTCTGTACCAGTCCCGATTTTTGTTTTCGGGATTGCAAAGGTACTACATTTTTCTGTATCTCCAAATTTTTTTCTGAATTTTTTCCTACCTTTGTTTGCTGTCACCAAAACGGGGTTTATGGATATCGATCTCCTGTCCAAAATGGTCAAGGAACTGATCCTTGACAAAGATGAAGTCTCCCTTCCGGGGGTCGGCACGTTCGTTGCCGAAATGGTCCCTTCTTCCTTCGCAGACAGGGGTTATACGATCCTTCCCCCCTACCGCCGCCTGTTTTTCCGTCAGCGTGTCGACGATGCGGATACCGCCCTGGTCGATTTCTATGCCAGCAGCAACGGGATCGAGAAAGAGCGTGCCCAGCGGATCGTGACGGATTTCCTGCTGGAAATGCGGGATGTCCTCAAGCAGAAGAAATCCATCGTGTTCCCAGGCCTCGGGAAACTTCGGGCCACGCGCGAGAATCATTTCTTTTTCGTGGCGGACGAAGATCTCGACATCTATCCCGCCGGCTTCGGCCTTGAACCGATTTCCCTGAAGACCCACCAGGAGACGCCCGAGGAAGTTTCTACGGTCGTCGAGCAGCTCCGGGCAATCCTGACGGAGAAAAATACGGCGCCTGCGGTCGAACCCGTCCTTGACGAGCCTGTCGCAGAGGTCGCTGAAGAGCCAGTCATTGAAGGAACTGCCATCCCTGTTGAACAAGCACCGGTCATCGAAGAAGAACCCGCCCCCATTGTCCCCGCAGCAGAAGAGACACCCGCTGTTCCAGTCGCTGAAGAGCCTGTCGTTCCGGTTGAACCGGTCGCCCAAGAAGAA
Source organism: Candidatus Cryptobacteroides sp. (assembly GCA_045222055.1). Taxonomy (GTDB): domain Bacteria; phylum Bacteroidota; class Bacteroidia; order Bacteroidales; family UBA932; genus Cryptobacteroides. Next base: position 863 of record JBGUXJ010000226.1, read on the forward strand.
CCTGTCAGTATTGAAGAGCCTGTCGTTCCGGCAGAAGAACCGGCTGCAGAGACCGTCACTCCGGTAGTCGAAGAGCCTGTCAATTCCCCGGAAGCACCCGTCAAGGAAGAACCGGCTGCTCCGATTGCGGAAGAGCTTGTCAGTACCCCCGAAGTTCCAGTCAAGGCGCAGGAAGTTCCGGTCAAGGTAGCGGAGGCACCCGTCAAGGCGCAAGTAGTTCCTGCCGCAAAGCCGGAAGCTCCTGCTGAAGAACCGGTACGGAGACGTCCGGCCTGGAAGATCTGGCTGTGGATCGGGCTCGGGCTGCTGGGCCTCGTCATCCTTGCCCTGGTCGTCTTCGTCATCCTGGCCCATGTCGCCCCGGACTTCATCGACTCGCTTCTCTACACGCCCGAGGAACTCGAGATCCTGCATTATCCCGGATAGGCGCCTCGTGCAATCTGCCGCCTCACTGTAATCGGCGGTGCACTGAAACCCTAAAATGCCCCCGAAGGCCATTATTTGGAGCCTTCGGGGGCATTTTCGAACTACTCCGCACCCGACCCGGAATCACTTCCCGGGCAGGATGTCCCGGGCTTACTTCACCCGGATGCTGCGGCCGACCCGGAGGGTCGTGCGGGCGGTCAGGCCCGGATTGAGACGGCAGATGGCATTCACGGTCGTCCCGTAGCGGCGGGCGATCTTGCCCAGGGTGTCGCCGGAGCGGATCTTGTAATACTGGGCGGCAGCGGCTTCCCTGGCGGCTTTCTCCCGCTCGGCCTGGCGGACGGCTTCGATGGAATCGGCCACGGCATGGTCACGCTCGTCTCCGATATTGATCTCGTATTCTTCGTCCTCGGACTCCGGGACATACTTGCTGTTGGCATCCAGATACCGCTTCTTCAGGACGAAAAGGCGGTGGCGGAGCACACCCGACTCGAAGTCAATCAGCCACTCGGGGTCAAAGGCATAACCCTCATACCGGGTTTCGAAATGCAGGTGCGGTCCGGTAGAACGGCCCGTGGAACCTCCCAGGCCGATCACCTGTCCGGCTTCCACCCAGTCACCCGGTTCGACCTCCCGTTTGGAAAGGTGGCCATAATAGGTCTCGAGACCGTTTTCATGCCGGATGACGACCAGGTTGCCGTAGCCCCGGGTATAATTGGACACACGGACACGGCCGGCGAAGGCGGCGCCCACCGGGTCGCCGGTCTTGAGCGGGAGGTCCACGCCCTGGTGGCGGCGGCGGTGCCGGATACCGAAGGCGGAATAGACCTTCGTCTGCCGCGGGCAATGGTACTCGCTGAGCGTGTCAGCCACCCAGATGCGGATGTCGTCCGGCAGGTCGGACAGCGACGTATTGTACGGGTTGATGGTATTGGTGCTCCAGTTCCGGGTGAAAGCCTCGGTCTTGAGGGCTTCCGCCGGATCCCGGTAGTATTTCCAGGTGTTGTCCGTCAGCAGGAGAATCTTGACACCCGGGGTCTGGGTGCTGATGGTATCCATCACCTGCTGCCCGTTCAGGTCAAGTGACTGGACGGGCTGACGGTGGATTCTGGGTATGAGGAGCTCCGCGTCTTTCTTCGTCTTCACGACGGAGTCGTTTTGGGCGCAAAGGGGCCCCATTGCAAGGACCAATGCAAACGCCCCTGCACATAACTGCTTAATAATCATCATAAAAGTTTACCTTGTTGCACCGAACTTGCCTTTCAGGATTTCATCGACCTTGGCAATTTTCTCCTCGAGGAGGGTTCGGGAGCGCGCTTCGCAGAGGAAGCGGAGGTAGGGTTCGGTATTGGAAGGGCGGATATTGAACCACCATTCGGGGAATTCCACCCGGTAGCCGTCGAAGTCCATGTAGGCGGTCGGTTTCTCCTCGGCGGAGAAATAATCGCGGATGGCGTCCATGGCACCTTGCTTGTCCTCCAGGCGGTAATTGATTTCGCCGGAGTTCTCATATTTGGCGATACGGCCGATCAACTGGCTGAGCGTAATACCCTTGGCCTTCATCTTCGCCACGACGCGCAGCACCAGCAGGGAGGCCAGCAGGCCGCTGTCGGAGTAGAAGAAGTCACGGAAATAATAATGTCCGGCGAGTTCACCGCCCCAGACGCCGTCCAGTTCGCGCAGCTTGAGCGCCGCGTTCGCCCGGCCGACTTTCCAGGTCTCGATCTTCATGCCCATCGGCTCCAGGTATTCGCCGATGGCTTTCGAGCTGCGGATATCCTGCAGGACAATGCCCTTCAGGCCGCGTTCCTCGACGAAGTAATGGCCGAGCAGGGCGATCATCAGATCCGGTGCCACGAACCGGGCCTGTTCGTCCACGAACATGACGCGGTCGGCGTCACCGTCATAGATCACGCCGATGTCGGCGCCGGTCTCGCGGACCAGGTTCTCCAGATCGACCACGTTGTCATGCACCAGCGGATTGGGTTCATGGTTCGGGAACGTGCCGTCCAGTTCGTCGTAAATGTATTCGTGCTCGTCGCCGAAGAGATCATGGGCGAAGAGACTCGCCATGCCGTTGGACAGGTCGAACGCGATCTTCAGGCCGGAAAGGTCCGCCATGAAACCCCGGAGGAAATTCAGGTAATCCTCCCGGATATCCATGTTGAAGAGGTCGCCCCGCCTGCTCAGGATCGGCGTCTCCCGGCCGGATTCGATCCACTCCTTGATCTGGCCGAGGCCCGTCGCGAGTCCGACGGGAAGCGCGTTCTCACGGGAGACCTTCATGCCGTTATATTCCCGCGGATTGTGGGAGGCGGTAATCTGGACGGAGGCCTTGAAGCCGTAATTCGCCGTTCCGAAATAGACCATCGGCGTGGAACTCAAGCCGATATCATAGACGTCGGCACCCGCATCGCGGATACCCTTGATCAAGTATTCATGAATCTCATGCGAGGAGACACGGCAGTCACGGCCCACCAGCACCTTGTCGGCCTGGAGGAGTTCAGGAAGGAAATAACCGACCTTGTAGGCGGTATTCTTGTCGAAATCCACTCCGTAGATTCCGCGGATGTCATATGCGTGGAATGCTCCCATGGTTTATTTGATTTTAGTATTGTAACGTGCGCCGACCCGCCCGTGGGCGATATTGGCCAGCTTCTTGGTTATCATTTTCTTGCGGATCGGGGCGACATGGTCCACGAACATGTCGCCATCCAGGTGGGACAGTTCGTGCTGGATCATGCGGCAGCCGAAACGGTCAAAGGTCTCCGTCACCTTCTGCAGGTTCTCGTCATAGTACTCGACGGTCATCGAAGCCGGCCGGCGGACATCGGCATAGATGCCCGGAATGCTCAGGCAGCCTTCGTTGTATTCGCACTGCTGCTCGCTTTCGGACACGATGACCGGATTGACCAGCACCCGGCGGAATCCCTTGAGGTAATCGTACATGTCCTCCATGCCTTCCGCATCGACGATGACGACACGCTTGCTGACGCCGATCTGGGGAGCGGCGAGTCCGCAGCCTTCGGCGTTGGCCAGGGTGTCCTTCAGGTCCTGCACCAGCGCGGCGATCCCTTCCCTGTCGGCAAGGTCAACCGGCTCGGCCGTGCGGCGGAGCACTTCGGATCCATACAGATATATCGGTTGTATCATATTTTACGTCTTTTCGTCCTCGTAACATTCAACGATCTGGACTCCGGAACGGAATCCGGATTTGCTGCAAAAGACATACCACCTCCCGCCGAGCGGTCCAGATAACCCTGCAGGATGATCGCCGCGCTGATCCGGTCCACGGAAGCCTTGTCCCGACGGGCGGAGGCCTTCATCCCGCCGTCGATCATCGCCCGGTGCGCCAGCACGGAAGTGAACCGTTCGTCCTCGAGGGTTACGGGAATGCCGGGGAAGGCATTCGATAGCGTCCGGAGGAAGACATCCACGTCCGCGGCCGCCTCGGACGGACGCCCGTCCAGGTTCCGCGGATAGCCCACCACGAAGCGGATAATCGTCTCGGAAGCGGCGTAATTTTTGATATAATCTATTATCTTTGCAGAATGGACGGTATCCAGGGCAGAAGCAAAGATGCCCAGCGGATCGCTTACAGCGAGTCCCGTGCGCTTTCTTCCGTAATCTATGCCTATAATCCTGTCCATGAACGGCAAAGATAATGAAAATCTATGGCAAAAGAAAATAAAGCACGCAGGTTCCGCCTGACCCTGGTCAATGACAACACCCATAAACATATTTGGATGTTGCATTTCCGCCGGTCCGGACTGCTGCTGACGATCCTCTCCACGGTCCTGTTTTTCCTGCTGGCCGCGTTCTGCCTGATCGCCTTCACCCCGCTGAAAACTTTCATTCCGGGCTATCCGGACGCGACCGTCCAGCGGGCGGCCATCCGCAGTGCCATGACCCTCGACTCGCTGGAGCAGGTCGTGGACCGCTGGGAGTTCTATGCCGAAAGTCTCCGCCGGATCGTCGAGGGAGAAGACCCCGTCCGCATCGACAGTCTCATCAAGGCCCGGACGGTCCTTCCGACGGACGAAGCCGAAAAAGCGCGGCTGCATTCCCAGGATTCCGTCCTGCGGGAGCAGGTCATGGAAGCCGAGCAGTTCGGCCTGGACAACCGCACCCGCAAACTCCCGATCGAGGGCATGCACTTCTTCCCGCCGCTCAAGGGCGTCGTCTCCCAGGGCTTCGAGCCCACCCTGCATCCCGCCGTGGATATCACGGCTCCGGCGAACTCCGTCGTCATGGCCGTCCTGGACGGGACCGTCATCAACGCCGGATGGAGCGATGACGCCGGATACACCCTCGCCATCCAGCATGACAACGACCTCGTCTCCCTCTATAAACACAACCAGCGGCTGCTCTGCAGCACCGGCCAGAAAGTCACGGCCGGCACGCCCGTCGCCATCGTCGGCAATACCGGCACCCTGACCACGGGCGACCACCTGCACCTGGAACTCTGGTACAAGGGAGAGGCCGTAGATCCCGCCAAGTACATCGGATTCTAATGGAAAAGAGAAGCATAGCCATCCTCGGCTCGACCGGGTCCATCGGACAGCAGGCGCTGGACGTCGTCCGGCAGCACCCGGACCGTTTCAGCGTCGATCTGCTCACGGCCAACAACAATGCGGACCTGCTCATCCGGCAGGCGCTGGAATTCGACGCCAATGCCGTCGTCATCCGCAACGAGTCCCTGTACCGGAAGGTCGCGGACGCCCTCCAGCCCCATGACATCAAGGTGTTCGCCGGAATGGATTCCATCTGTGACCTGGCCGCCGCCGATTCCGTAGACATGGTCCTGACCGCCCTGGTGGGATTCAGCGGCCTCAAACCGACCATCGCCGCCATCCGGGCCGGCAAGCCCATCGCCCTGGCCAACAAGGAGACCCTCGTGGCCGGCGGAACGGTCGTCATGGACCTGGCCCGCAGGCTGGGCGTACCGATCCTGCCGGTCGATTCCGAGCACTCGGCCATTTTCCAGTGCCTCCTCGCCGCCGGCGGCAACCGCCTCCGCAAGATCCACCTGACCGCTTCCGGTGGCCCTTTCCGGACCTGGAAACGGGAAGACATCGCCAAGGCGACATTCCGCGAAGCGCTGCAGCATCCGCAGTGGAACATGGGCGCCAAGATCACCATCGACTCCGCCACCATGATGAACAAGGGGTTCGAGATGATCGAGGCCCGCTGGCTCTTCGACACGGCCCCGGACGACATCCGCATCGTCGTCCACCCGCAGTCCATCATCCATTCGATGGTCGAATTCGAAGACGGCGCGGTCCTCGCGCAGATGGGCCATCCGGACATGCGCGAGCCCATCCAGTTCGCCCTCGGCTTCCCGGACCGGCTGTCCCTGGACAACCGGAAACTGGACTTCCCCGCCCTCGGCAGCCTGACCTTCGAGGAGCCCGATTTTGAAAGATTCCCCTGCCTGGGACTCGCCTTCGACGCGATCCGGCAGGGCGGAAACATACCCTGTGCCATGAATGCCGCCAACGAAGCGGCCGTCGCCGCCTACCTGCATGAGCGGATTTCCTTCTATGACATCCCGGAGGTCATTTCGGCCGTCATGGCGGGAACGTCCTTCATCGGTACGCCCGACATCGACCAGATCCTGGCCACCAACAAAGATGCATTCGACAGGGCACAAGCACTGATTGACAAGAAATGACCGCCGTCCTGATCAAAATAGCACAGGTCATCCTGGCCCTGTCGGTCCTGATCGTATTCCACGAGCTCGGGCATTTCTCCTTTGCCAAGCTCTTCGGCATCCGGGTCGACAAGTTCTTCCTGTTCTTTGATGCCGGCGGCGTCAAGCTGCTGAGCACCAAGACGGGGTGGTTCTCCCGCCTGTTCCCCGGACTGAAAGGGAAAGAGACGGAGTATGGCATCGGCTGGCTGCCCCTGGGCGGCTATTGCAAGATCGCCGGGATGATCGACGAATCCATGGACCTGGAAGCCATGAAGAAGGAACCCCAGCCCTGGGAGTTCCGCACGAAGCCGGCCTGGCAGCGACTGCTGGTCATGGCGGGAGGCGTGCTCTTCAACTTCATCTTCGCCATCCTGATGTATATCTTCGTCCTGGGCATCTGGGGCACCCAATACCTCAGCAACGCGGAGAACCAGATCTACGCCAGCGACCTGGCGCAGGAAATGGGTTTCCGCACCGGCGACCGGATCCTCAGTTTCGACGACTATGTTCCCGAGAACTTCGGCTCCCTGCAGGCGGACCTGGCCCGGCGCAACGTCCGCACGGCCCGCGTCCTGCGCGATGGCGACACCCTGACGCTGTACATCGACCAGGCCATGCTGCCCCGGATCCTGAACACTCCCGGCATGTTCGATGTGGCCGTGCCCTTCGTCGTCGACACGATTCCGCCGCAGTCCCCCAACTGGGGCGGCGGACTGCTGCGCGGTGACCGGATCGTCTCCGTGGACGGCCGTCCTGTCCGCTTCGTCCAGGACTCCCGGGAGATACTCGGCGCGTTCGCCGACACTTCCCTGCGTGCATCCGTCCTCCGCGGCGCCGACACCCTGGCGCTTCCCCTCCAGGTCGACTCGCTGGGCCGCGCCCTGATCTACGCCCAGCTTCCCGGCGTCCGGACCCGGGAATACAACGCCCTGGAAGCCATCCCCGCCGGCGTCAAGCTGACATTCACCACCATCGGCAGTTACCTGCAGGACCTGCGGATGGTCGCGACACCCAGCACCGGCGCCTACAAGTCCGTCGGCAGTTTCATCGCCATCGGACAGGTCTTCCCCAGCCAGTGGGACTGGCTGGCCTTCCTGCAGCTGCTGGCCCTGCTGTCCATCATGCTCGGCGTGATGAACCTCCTCCCGATTCCGGGACTGGACGGCGGCCATATCGTCTTCGTCCTGTATGAAATGATCACGGGACGCAAGCCGAGCGACAAATTCATGGAGATTGCCCAGATGATCGGCATGCTCCTGCTCCTGATGCTGATGCTCTTTGCCTGCGGCAACGATATCGGCAGACTCATCCATTAGGCAAACCGACTTAATACATATACGATTATGAAAAGATTTGTAACCCTGGTCCTCCTCCCGCTCACCCTGCTGTGCGTCCTTTCCTGCCACCGCAGCACGAGGGCGCTGCTGCCGAACGTGAGCGGCAAAGCCGGCGAAGTCATCGTGGTCATCGACCGCGAGAACTGGGAAGGCAACCTGGGCAACGCCGTCCGTGACATCCTGGCGTGCGACACGCCGTACCTTCCGCAGAAAGAGGCCCTTTTCACCGTGGCGAATGTCACTCCGGGCGGTTTCGCCGACTTGTTCAAGGTCCATCGCAACATCGTGATTTTCAACATCGATCCCCAGAACCAGGAAGAGGGTGTCATCTATCGGAACGACGTTTGGGCCCACCCCCAGTGCGTCATCCAGGTCAATGCCTTCGACAACGAAGGTGCCCTGCGCCTGCTGACGGAGAATGCTGACCGCATCACGTCCAGCATCGAACAGGCCGAACGGGACCGCATCATCGCCAATGCGAAACTGTATGAAGAAGCCCGCCTGGCCCAGGTCGTCACCGAAATGGTCGGAGGCTCCCCGCACTTCCCCACCGGCTACAAACTCAAGAAGAAGACCGACGACTTCATCTGGATCGCCGATGAGAAGCAATACACCAACCAGGGCGTATTCATCTACAAGTATCCGGCGGCGGACACGGAGAACTTCTCCAGGGAGAACATCATCGCCCAGCGCAACAAGGTGCTGCAGGAGAACGTGCCCGGCATGTTTGACAATACCTGGATGACCACCAGCGAAAGCGTGGAGACGACGGTCGAATTCATCAAGTTCCGCGGCCTGCAGTTCGCGCAGACGCGCGGCTGGTGGGAAGTCCACAACGATTTCATGGGAGGACCCTTCGTCTCGCACTCCTTCTACGGACAGGGAGCGAAGGACATCATCGTGCTGGAAGCATGGGTCTATGCGCCCCGTTATGACAAGCGGCAGTACCTCCGACAGGTAGAATCGATCCTCTATTCTTTTGAATGGGCGAAATCCTCCGAATAAAATCTTAAAAATATTTTGAGGTAAAAAAAATATTGACTACCTTTGCAATCCCTTTCGAGGTATTGACTTTTGGAAGGAGCCATTTTTGGTGGGTTCGTATAACGGCTAGTACTCGGGATTTTCATTCCCGCAATAGGAGTTCGATTCTCCTACCCACTACCAAATATAAAAAAATAAACAATGGCAAACAACGCATCTGCAAAGAAGTGCATTCGCCAGAGCGAAAGGCACAGATTGCATAACAAGTATTATGCAAAGACGACAAGAAACGCGATCCGCGCGATCCGCAACACGACCGACAAGAAGGTAGCCGAAGCTAACGCCCCGAAGGTCTATGCAATGATCGACAAACTCGCAAAGGTAGGCATCATCCATAAGAACAAGGCCGCCAACCTCAAGAGCGGAATCGCAGTCTACATCAACAAGCTGGCGTAATTGCCACGGAGGGTTTGCGACCCGGGCAACCCTTTGAGAAAGACAAAAGTCCGGACAACCGGCAATCGAGAAGTAGCGCAGTTGGTAGCGCACTACGTTCGGGACGTAGGGGTCGTCCGTTCGAGTCGGATCTTCTCGACGCAAGAGCAGCAGGTCAAAAACCTGCTGCTCTTTTTTTATTCTCCTTCGCTCCCCCGATCCTCTGCAAAAAGGCAAAAACGAACCCGCTGTCCCAGGATTGGGACAGCGGGTGCAATCTTCAGGCGAAACTCCGCCGGAAAGCGGATGCTCGCTTAGAACCGGATGTAGGCCTGGAACCAGAGTTCGTTGTACTCAGGATTTACCAGAAGATTGTTGTGATGGTAACGATACTCGACTTGGAAGTTCAGGTTCTTGTGGAGGCGGAAATTGACGGCGGTGGAGTACATGTCATGGCAGGTCTCGGAATTGCCGGCCATGCGGAACTCATCCCACTTGACATACCACTTGAGCCAGTCACGGACCGGAACGCCGGCGGTGATGTAGAAAGCATCGGAGGCACCGGTCTGCTCCTTCTCTTTACCGATGGCGGTCGCATATTCGCCGCGAAGGGTCCAGTTGTCACGGTCATAGGTCAAGCCGGCGCTGACACGCTCACGCTTGAGACTGTCACCGGCACCGTTGATCCAGTTGCCCGTCCAGCCGAAGACACCCAGCTTGAGGCCCTTGATGGGCTGGAGCTGGATCGTACCGATGACGTCCTTCTTGCCGTCGGCATCGGTCTGGTTGATACCCTGGCCGTTGTAGATACCGAGCTGGTAGTGGAGGAGCGGGTGGTTGTCGTTGCCGAACGGAATCAGGTCACCCTGGAACTGGATACCGAGGTCACGGCCGCCCATGTTGGCCTCGCCGAGACGGTCGCCCATACCGGCGAATTTCTGGACGAGGAACGAGAAATCACCCACACCCACGTCCCAGGGGTTCATGGGGTTCTCGAAAGTGAAGGCACGCTTGAACTGACCGATTTTCACGGAGAACTCGGAGTACTTGGCCCACTCGATGAAGAAGTCCTTGACATGCGGGGTACCGCTTCCTGCCTGGAACTGGATACGATAGTTGAAGTCGTTGAAGATGGAGCCGTCGACATAGAGACGGATCAGACGGAGACCGAAACCGGGGCCGTCATGGGCACCTTCCAGGTCACTGTACTTGTAGGAACCGATGATGTAGCCACCCACTTTCGGTGCACTCTGGAAACCGGTCTGCTTGTAACCGTACTCGGGCTGGCCTTCCTGTGCAAAGGAATTCATGCAGAAGAAAAGCGCAGCTGTCAGGATCAGTAATCTTTTCATGATAATAAATATTGGGCTTGTTGTTTATGCAAACGGGAACAGTTTCGTCAGCCAGAAGAAACCCAGCACGAAACCGATCGCACCGATGATGATGCCGATCTTGGCCATGTCCTTGGTCTCGACCAGGCCCGTGGATGCCGCAATGGCATTCGGAGGTGTGGAAATCGGGAACAGCATGGCGATGGAGGCGCAGACCGCCACGAAGGTGATCATGGCGTAGGTGCCACCCAGGGCGACGAAACTGGCATTGTTGGCAGCGGCCGGATCGGCCATGCCTTCGGCGATGACGATGAGGATCGGGATCAACAGCGCAGCCGTGGCGGAGTTGCTGATGAAGTTGGAAAGGAAGTAGCAGACGACACCGGCGATCAGGAAGACCACCAGGACCGGCATCTCGCCGAACGGGATGGCGCCGATCAGCACCTTCGCCAGACCGGTACCCTGCAGGCAGGTTCCGAGGGCGAAACCACCGGCGACCAACCAGAGGACGCTCCAGTTGATTTCCTTGATGTCATCCTTGGTGAAGATGCCCGTGCAGGTCAGGACGCCCAGCGGGATGAGGGCGACGACATTGGAGTTGATACCCGTCAGACTCTCGGTCGCCCACAGGACGATGGTGCCGATGAAGGTAACCCAGACCACCTTGCTCTTCCAGCTCTTTTCCTTTGTATTCTCCGGAATCTGAAGGACCACTTTCTTGCTCTTGAAGGGGAAGAAGAACTGCAGCAGGAGCCACGCGATGACGATCATGATCATCACGTACGGGACCATCCGGAGCATCCACTCCATGAACGTGACCTCGTAGCCGGATTCGGCGAGGAACTTGACGGCGGTGGCGTTCGGCGGGGTGCCGATCGGAGTACCGATACCACCCAGGTTGGCCGCGACCGGGATAGCCAGGGAAAGGCCGATCTTGCCCTTGTCATCGGACGGAAGGACCGCGAGGACCGGGGCGAGGAAGGCGAGCATCATGGCCGCGGTAGCGGTGTTGCTCATGAACATGGAGAAGATGGCGATGACCACGAGGAAGCCCAGGAGCACCATCTTCGGCTTCGTACCGAACGGTTTGAGCAGGTAACGGGCCATGGTCACGTCGAGACCGTATTTCTCCGCCATGATGGCCAGGACGAAACCGCCCAGGAACAGCATGACGACCGGATCGGCGAAAGAGGCCATCAGACTCTTATAATCGACAAGCTGACCGAACTTCGGGTCACAGAACAGGGTGATGCCCTTGTTGGATACCGTCAGAAGGGAAATGACAATGACAAGGAGGGAGGTGGTCCAGTTCGGGATGATCTCGAACATCCACATCATCGCTGCGAAAACGAAGAGGGCGATGACGCGCTGCTGCACGACGGTCAGTTCAGGAATGCCGAAGAAACTGCCCGGGACACACCAGAGAAAGAGCGTAACGATCAGTACGATGGGCAGGAGCACAGCGAACTTCACATTCAATTTAGGGTTAGCCATTGCTGATAATAAAGTTTTTCGTTCTTCAGTTGGATTTTGTATTCCAAATAGTCTACAAAAATAGCAACATTTCTCCTATTCACCAAAAAAGGGACAGCCAAAAAGCTGTCCCTAAACCAACTTGCCCCTTTCTGCCAAGCTTTGCCACGAAGTACCTGAAAAGTCGGCATCAGCCGACCGGCCGGGGCAGAGTACGTTTAGATCGTACCTTGTTCGAGCATGGCCTGGGCGACCTTCATGAAGCCGGCGATATTCGCACCCTTGACATAGTCGATGGTGCCGTCCGGCTGCGTGCCGAACTTGACGCACTGCTCGTGGATGCTCTTCATGATGAAGTGGAGCTTGTCGTCGACTTCCTTGGCATCCCAGCTGATGTGCTCGGCGTTCTGGGTCATCTCAAGGCCGGAAGTGGCCACACCGCCCGCATTGACGGCCTTGCCGGGAGCGAAGAGGATTCCGTTGTGCTGGAAATAGTGGATGGCACCCGGCTGGCAGCCCATGTTGGAGACTTCGCAGCAGCACCAGCAACCGTTGGCGACGAGTTCCTTCGCGTCGTCCTCGCTCAGTTCATTCTGGAATGCGCAAGGCAGGGCGATGTCGACCGGAATGCTCCAAGCCTTCTTGCCGGCGGTGAAGAACGCCTTCTCAGGGAACTTGACGGCCATATCCTCGACCTTGTTGCGGTTGGAGGCGCGCATTTCGAGCATATAGTCGATCATGTCCTTGGTGATGCCGTCAGGACTGTGGCAGACACCGTCCGGACCGGAGATCGCGACGACCTTGGCACCGAGTTCGGTTGCCTTGGTAGCGGCACCCCAGGCCACGTTGCCGAAGCCGGAGAGGGCGACCTTCTTGTCCTTGATGTCCTTGCCCGCCTTCTCGAGGAGGTGCTGGGTGAAATAGAGGGCGCCGAAGCCGGTCGCCTCCGGACGGAGGATGGAACCGCCCCAGGTGCCGCCCTTGCCGGTCAGGACACCGGTATTGTACTGGCGGGCCAGTTTCTTGTACATGCCGTACAGGTAACCGATTTCACGGCCGCCCACACCTACGTCGCCGGCAGGGATATCCTGGTCGGGACCGATGCAGTTCCAGAGTTCCAGCATGAAGGCCTGGCAGAAGCGCATGATTTCGTCGTTGGACTTGCCCACCGGGTCGAAATCGGAGCCACCCTTCGCACCGCCCATCGGGAGGGTCGTGAGGGCGTTCTTGAAGGTCTGCTCGAAACCGAGGAATTTCAGCATGGACGGGGTCACGGCCTTGTGGAAGCGGAGACCGCCCTTGTAGGGACCGATCGCGCTGTTGAACTGGATACGGTAGCCGAGATTGGTCTGGACCTCTCCCTTGTCATCAACCCAAGTCACGCGGAAAGTGAAGATACGGTCCGGCTCGACCATTCTCTCGACGATCTTCGCCTTCTCGAACTCAGGATGGCGGTTGTAGACCTCTTCGATGGACTCGAGGACTTCCTGCACAGCCTGGAGATATTCTTTCTCAAGCGGGTACTTGGCCTGAAGCTTGGCCATGATGTCTTGTGTCTTCATGATTTGTTGTTTGTTTTAGTGTATATGACTTATAATAAATAAGCAATTTTGCTTTGGCGATGCAAATCTAATAATAAAAACGATACAATCACCAAAAAATCGAAAGAAAAATCGGGCCGCAGAAAAAGAATCTGCGACCCGGAGTCTTCGGGCTTATGCCAAGGGTTTATTCCTGGGCCTGAGCCTGCAGTTCAGCCTGGAGGGATTCGAGGGTACGGCCGTCCGGAATATTGAGGGCCTTGCGGGCCGCCGGAGTCAGGTCCGTGCTCTGCTTGGTGTCGATATACAGCAGGGAACCGGTCTCGAATACATAGATGTAACCACCGTCCTTGGCGAGTTTCTCGACCGTCTGGACGGCCTTCTGCTGAATCGGGGCCATCAGCTGGTTCTGCTGCTGCTGAAGCTCCTGCTGGATCGTCTGCTGGAATTCCTGGAGACGGGTCTGGATATCGGTCAGTTCCTTTTCTTTGCTCTGACGGACTGCCGCAGTCCAGCTCTCAGCCTTCTGCTGATACTGGGTGAGTTTGTTCTGATACTCTTCGTACATGCCCTGGAAAGTCTCCTCGGCCTCCTTGCTGGAAGCGGCGAGAGCGGTACGGGCCTGATCGGCCTCCGGCATCAACTGGACGAGTTCGGTATAGTTCACATGGGCGAACTTGAGGTTCTGCGCAGATGCGGAGAAGGAAACGATTGCTGCTGCAGCAATCAAGAGGATCTTTTTCATTATTCCAAGTTTTAAATTATTAATCTTGCTTAGCGTGATTTCAGGTTCATACAAATATCAGACCATTAGAATTCCTGGCCGATGAGGAAGTGGAACTGGCTGCCGCCTTTCTTGCCGGAAACATCGTAGTCGAAACCGTAGCCCCAGTCGATACCCAGGAGGCCGACCACCGGCAGGTAGATACGGACGCCGACACCGGCGGAACGTTTGATCTCGAACGGATTGAACTGACGGATATCGGACCAGGCGTTACCTCCTTCGAGGAAGGCGAGCGCGAAGATCGTGGACTGCGGCTGCAGGATGACCGGATAACGGAGTTCCACCGTAAACTTGTCGTACACGTTACCCGCATAGGAATAACTGTTCGAGTTATACTGCGAGAAGGTATATGGCGTAAGGGAATAGTTGTCGTAACCGCGCAGGGAGATGATTTCGGAACCGTAGGTATTGTAACCCGACATACCGTCGCCACCGACCTGGAAGCCCTCGAACGGAGAATACCCCCACTTGCGGTTGTAGTAGCCGAGGTAACCGAACTGGAACCGGGTCTTCAGGACGAGGTCGCCGATCAGGCGGGTATAGAAGTTCGACTTGAAATGCCACTTGTGGTATTCGATCCAGCGGTAGCGGTCCTGCGAAGACCAGGTGTCATAGTTGATGTCACGCCAGCTGCTGACGCGGGTCGGTTCCCCGCTGGCGGTCAGCACGCCCTTGTCCGTCTTGCGGAAGAGGGAGAACGGCGGAGTCAGCTGGACCGTGAAGGAAATGTCGGAGCCCGTACGCGGATAGATCATCTGGTCCGTGGAATTACGGGACAGGCCGAGGGTGTAGCTCACGTTGTGGGAAGTACCGCTGTCGAAGATGAAATAATTGGAATACCAGTTCGTCAGTTTATACGTCTGCCAGCTGAGCTGGTTGTAGAGGACGAAATAGTTGTCCGGCCACTTGAGCCGGTTGCCCAGGCCTGCGGAGAAGCCGAAGACTTCCATCATACGGTCCTTGCTGAGCAGGTTGATCTGCCACAGGGAGTTGGTCTGGCGGGTATAGTAGGCGGAAAGGCTCAGCGAGGTCGGTTTCTTGCCGAAGAGCCAGGGCTCGCTGAAACTGGCGCTGAACGCCGTGTAGTAACCGCCGCTGGTCTGGAAGCGGAGGGCCAGGTTCTGCGCATCGCCTAGCGGGACCGGGCGCCATGCGCTCTTGTCCATGATGCGGCGTGTGGAGAAGTTGTTGAAACTCACGCCGACGGTCGCCACGAAAGTACGGCCGCCCCAACCGCCGGACAGTTCCAGCTGGCTGGAAGGCTTCTCCGTGACGTTATACACCAGGTCCACCGTATTGTTCAACTCGTTGGGGATGATGGAATAACCGCCGTCCTTCATGATGGATTCCGGGTCGAACTGGCCCAGGGAAGCGATCTCACGGACAGAACGCTCGAAATCGGACTGGCTGAACATGTAGCCCGGACGGGTGAAGATCTGCCGGCGGACGACCCGCTCATTGGTCAGGTCGTTGCCGTTGATGACGATGTTGTTCAGCGTCGCCTGCTTGCCTTCGACGATCCGCATCTCAACATCCACGGAATCCCCCTGGATGTTGAGTTCGACCGGCTGGATGTTGAAGAACAGGTAACCGTTGTCACGGTAAACCTTGGCCACGTCGGTATCCGACTGCTTGCCGCCGCCGGTAAGGCGCTTCTGCATGGTCACGACATCATAGACGTCGCCCTTCTGGATCTGGAGGATCTGGTTCAGGGTCTCGGCCGAATAAACCGAGTTGCCGGTCCAGGTGATGTTGCGGAAATAGTATTTCTTGCCCTCGTCGATGACCAGGTCGATGCCAAGACGGTTGGAATCCACATAGTAGATTGAATCCCGGAGCAGCCGGGCATCGCGGTAACCCGCCTCGTTGAAGGCGCTGATGAGACTCTTCTTGTCGTTGGGATATTCCTTCTCGTTGAACTTCTTGCTGCTGAAGAAGTTGTAGATCTTGTTAGACTTGGTCTTCTTCATCGAGCGAGCCAGTTTGAATTCCTTCAGATGCTCATTGCCGATGAAATTGATGTCGCGGACCTTGACTTTCTTGCCCTTGTCGATGTCGAAATTGACCCGGATGGCGTTTTTCACGACGGTATCCCGCTTGACCTGGACGTTCACCTTGGCATTGTTGAAGCCCTTTCCGGCATAATAGCGTTTGATGATGCCCACGGAGGTCTTCTCCACGTAATCGGAGAACTCACCGCCACGGCGCAGGTTGAGCCGCTCCTCCAGGTCTTTCCGGTCACCGCTCTTGATGCCGGAGAAGGTCCAGCGGGAGACGCGGGGACGCTCCTTGATCGCAATGCGGATGAACAGGGAATCCCCCTGCACGGAGGCGGAGTCGGCATAGACGGCCACATCCTGGAAATAACGCTGGGCCCAGAGACGGGTCACGACGGAAGAAAGGTCGTCGCCGGGGACGGTAACCGTCATGCCCTTGCGAAGGCCGGTCTGCTGAATGATCTGGTTGTCGCTGAAATACGTGTTCCCCTCGACAGAAACGCCACCAACCGTATATTTCTTCGGATTGCTGTAGTCCAACTCCACGGCCACACGCTCCTGCGCGAAGACGGCCGCATGGAAGAGAAGCAGGGCTCCGACAACCAATATCTTGTTCAATCTCATAGAGTCTCTCGATAATTACAGACTACAAATATAAGGCTTTTATTTGACTTTACCATACCGACGGTCCCTTCTTCCGTATTCCGCGAGGGCTTCGCGATAGGCCTCCTTGCGGAAATCCGGCCACATCACGTCGGTAAAATAGAACTCGGAATAGGCTCCCTGCCACAGCAGGTAGTTGCTGATGCGCTGCTCGCCGGACGTGCGGATGATCAGGTCCGGATCCGGGATTCCGGCAGTGATCAGGTAATCGTCGAAATCAGAGACCTGCAGGTCGTCGAGGATCCGGGGATCCTTCTGCGCCGCAAGCGCCAGTTTCCTGGCAGCCTGCAGGATATCCCATTTGCCGCTGTAACTCAGGAAGACGATCAGGGTCAGGTTGGGATTGTCCTTGGTCTGCTCCATCAAGGTGTCGATCGCCCCGTTCAACGTGTCGCTGAGCCGTGCACGGTTGCCCAGCACGACAAAACGGACCCCGTTTTTCATGAGGTTCTCGAACTCGCCGGCGATGGACTTCATCATCAGTTCCATCAAGTAGCCGACCTCCTCTTTCGGACGGTTCCAGTTCTCTTCGGAAAATGCATACAGGGAAAGATAGCGGATCCCCTGCGCCACCGACTCCTCGGTTACCGCGCGGACGCTCTCGACGCCGTTCAAATGGCCGTAAATACGTTCTTTTCCCCGTTCCCTGGCCCATCGGCCATTCCCGTCCATGATGATGGAGACATGCCGGGGGGCTTTCTTTTCGGTTGATTCCATCCTATCCGTTGTTTCTCATGTCTTCTCCCCAGAACAGCCGGCTCGTGAGCGCCTTCACGAATTCAGACTTGGAGAGCCGGATGCGTTTCAGCGAAAAC
>JBGUXJ010000227.1:0-3786 GCA_045222055.1 Candidatus Cryptobacteroides sp.
ATTCTTTGAGACCTCGCTCTCATTGGAAGCCGTATAATTCTGTATGCCGGTGGCGGATAACGGCTTACCGATATTGTCAGCAATGAAGTGAATGAGATTCTCCAAGAATGGCACGTTGCGGATCTTCTTCCTCCGAATGATGTCTTTGACCAGGATGGTGCTGTACACACCCTGCAAATAATCATTAATAGTCTCCGGATCATCAAGTCCGAAGGGCCGCAGACCGGGAAGACCTCCGTAGTTGATGTATTTTGAAAGGGTGGCCTCATTATCCTTCAGGTTGTGGAACTCAAGGAACTCGGTATAACTGAGCCCCTGGATGAACACCTCGACGAATCTTCCGGAAAGTATCGTCCCAAGCTCACTGGACAGAATATCAGAATTACTGCCGGTCACAATAATATCAATGTAAGACTCTCCGTAGTAATTCCGGAGCCCTCGTTCAAATTCCTTGATTTCCTGTACCTCATCAATCAGGATATAGTTGTGCTTTGCCTTGTCTATCTTCCCGTCAACGTAGGTGACAAGGTCCTTGTAATTGGCAATGAAATCAAAGGCCGTCTTTTCCTTATCAATAAAGATGACATTGGCTCCAGGCTCCTCACCCTTCCGGGCAACGAGTTCCTTCATAACATAGCTCTTGCCCACACGGCGCTGGCCGGTGAGAACGATCAGGACGCCCTTTCCTAACAGTTTGTTTAATTTGTTGTAATAATTGGGTCTAGAGATTAGGTCCATGGCCGTCATTATTTAACGATGCAAAGATAATCAAATTTTGTTGACTATACTAAACAAAGTTAAAAATAATCAAAGTTTGTTCACTTTGATTAATGCAAAGACTATTATATGTTCCCGCCCAAGGCACTAGAAACCAGAATGATCAGTTATTGCTCCATTCACCGACACTCGCGCTGAATTTTACGCCGGTCAGGCCCAGATGGAGTTTGACCGTGTACTTTTTGCCGGCTTCCAGGGAAAGCGGATCTCCGTTGTCCAGTAGAATCTGTCTTGTTATGCGGTTCTCGATGCTGAGGCCGTGGGTAACGCCGTCGCTCAGCAGTCCCAAGCCATTGTCAACGGTCTCTACGTCATAGACGATGGTCACGTTCATGGGCGTTCCGGCCAGCGGAACCACCAGCACCGGGACGGTTTCATCGGCTTTGTCGAACAGATTGGCTGAAGTCTCTTTCACGCCGTCAATCTCCAATGCGTCATAAGGCTTGGTCTGAATGATGAGCGGATTGAGTTTGGCCAGTTTCTCATTCACATCCACGGCCCCCTGGCGTCCTTCTTCCCCGTCAATCCGGCCATCGGTGATGATAACGGGCTCGCGACGGGGACGCTCCTTGCCGGAGATGTCATCCCAAATGGGTCCCCCCGTACTGTTCAGATTCAGGGTGCCCTGGGTCATGAAACCCGTGAAGGTCACCGAGCGGACATAGATGCGGGTCGTTGTCTGGCTTGCCACGTCCATATCCGCATCTATCTGGACGTTGAGCTGCGAAAGAGCATGGTGGAACTCGAACTGGAGCCGTTCATTCGTCTTCTGCTTGGCCTGATTCAGGAAAGGAAGTCCCCAGCACAGGTCCACGTCTTTGCCGGGCGTGAGCGTGGTGCGATACCACACCTGCGGGTCTCCTTCGGCGAGATAATGCGACATGGCAAGGATGCCCGATTCCCCATCTGCGGTAACCAATCCGGTGGAAGGCGTAACCTCAACGAAGGGCGCGTAAGCAAAGAAACTCACGCGGTCGTTTTCTTCGTTGGGCCAGTATTTGATGGGATCGTAGGTCCAGGTTCCTGCCGGGCAGGTAACCGGCTGGTTATACATGAAGTCTGGCGTCAGTCGCTCATTGAAGGGGATGCCATTGCTGGAATACCCCAACACGCCAAAGCCTGCCGTTTTGAGATTATCGGTCGTCAGATCCCCCGTCTGCCCCGCCTTGGTTGCCCGGGTCACATAGGCCTCGAAGCCCACGGCGACGGAGTCGGCGGACGACCCTCTCTCCTTGCTGACATCACCTGCATCGATCGTCAGGTCGCAGGCGGACAGCAGGAGCGCAAAGGTGAGGACCAGGAGGAATTGCTTCATTGGTTATTTGTCATAAACAAGACGAACCGAGGCCCCGTATGATCGATAATTATTCTCATCATCTATATTTAATCCATACGAGTTGCTGTAGAATAAACAATCGGCCAAGTCATCATCCTGTGAAATAGAGGACCAGTACTCAATTATACTGCCCACGTCAACCACTCTTTCAGAGCCGGGATCTCGGTAACCGGCCGCTGGCAGGAATACAGCACCTGCCGTCTGCATGGACGCCCATTCCGCGGCCGAATAAACATTGGTGTCGAATTCATTCGCCCGGCCAGTTGTAAAAGTAAGCCCTGTAGGCGTTGAGAAACTATCGGGAATCAGAATCAGGCCGTGGACATTGTTTACTGTGGCGAAACCGAATCCTTTTCCAAATCCTGCCGCATCACGAGTAAGAACATATAGCCATTCAGCACTGGTCAGGCAGCGCCAATTTCCGTCATCGTACATGGTCCCCCAATCAATAAAACCGGTGGATGCGTATTCGGTGTCATCATCGGTTGTCAGATAAGGTTGGTCAGGCGTGCCCCAACCAAACAAACTGACCTGAACAGGCGTTGTTGCGTTAACTCCGTAGTTCTCCGGCATACTCCAAGCATCTCCGGTTGTCTCTATCGTTGTCCAAGGATTCTCCATCAGAGAATAGGTGCCTCCCGTTGTAGTGCCACTCCACATAAGGTTAGAAGTGGCGATATACACTTGTTTCGTGTCGGAAACCGAGAACAAAGCGCCGGAAGTACCAACCGGCGCGGTGGAGCCGGAATTTTCCGGCAAATTCACATCCACAGGATCAGGATAAGAGGTATTATCCCAAACAGCCACATCCGCATCGAATTTCACGCTCGTCAATCCCAGATGAAGTTTCACAACGTACTTCTTCCCCGAGGAAAGAATCATATTGCCTTCACTCGTCGTGATGGTTTTCGTGATCTTGTTCTCCACGCGGCTGCCGTGTGTTACGCCGTCGCTCAGATAGCCAGTCAGGCGAGTGTCTTCCGTCTCAACGTCGTAAACAATGGTCACAGTTACCGGAACGCCCGGCGTCGGGATCACCATCACCGGCGCATCCGCTGCGCCATTGAACAGATTCACAGCCGTTGTCGTCACACCGGCCTTCAGGCCCGCATCGCCATAGGGTTTATCCTGCACGATGACGGGGTTCAGATTCGCCGGTTTCTCGCTCATGTCCGTTGCCGTCGCCACGCCTTCCATCCCGTCGGTCCGTCCGTCATAAACCGTCACCGGCTCTCTCTTCAGTTTGCCGGTGCCCGAGATGTCGTACCAGATAGGGCCGTCCGTCGTATTGCTGTTCAGGTTTAGGGAACCGCGCATGGAGAAGCCGTTGAAGGTTACCGAACGGACATAGATCTTCGTCTTGCCGTCTGCGGCAACTTCGTCGATATCCGCATCTATCTGCACGTTCAATTGCGCCAGGGCGTGGTTGAACTCAAATTTCAAATGGTCGCCCGTCTTAGGCTTGATCACGTTGAGGAAAGGATAACCCGCTGCCACGCTGTTGTTGTCTCCGTCTACCGAAGATGTGAACGCCTCGGCCGCCACACCCCAGCAGAGGTCGACGCCGGCGCCCGGCGTCAGGCTGGAACTGTACATCGCCACCGGATCGCCGGCGGTAATGTTGCGCGACATCCCGATGATGCCCGATGTTGCATCGCCCGTCACAACGCCCG
>JBGUXJ010000228.1:0-2121 GCA_045222055.1 Candidatus Cryptobacteroides sp.
CAACGAAGTGACCCTGATCGGGACCGACGGTCGCGAACACCGTCCGGACCGGGTCGTGGTCCTGCCGGACGAGGTCCGTATCGTGGATTTCAAGTTCGGTGAGGAGCATCCGTCCTACCTCGCGCAGGTGCGGCGCTATGTCTCCCTGTACCGCGCCATGGGCTACCGCCAGGTGCGGGGCTGGCTGTGGTATATCCACGGGGAAGGCGAGGATAAAATTGTGGAAGTGTAGGTTTTTTCATATCTTTGTAATTTGAGTTAATATCGAGATATGGAAGCAAACGAACATACGATCAAACTGGATTACAATACAGAACGGGTCCGCCTGCGGATGCCGGAATACGGCCGCAACGTGCTGCGGATGGTGGAGATGGTCAAGGGCATCGAGGACCGCGAGAAACGGACGGCCCAGGCCCGTGCCGTGGTGAAGGTCATGGAGCGGCTCAATCCCTCGGTCAAGACGGATGAGCATTGGGAGCAGAAACTGTGGGATCACCTTTATATCATGTCTGGGTTTGACCTGGACGTCGACGCCCCGTATCCCGCCCCGACTCCGGAACAACTGGAAGTCAAGCCGATGCCGATTCCGCTGAAGAAGCGTCCCATCAAGGCGTACCATTACGGCCGCAACATCGAGAGCATCATCGACCTGATCGCCTCCGAAGAGGAAGGGGACCGGAAGACTGCGATGATCCGCCAACTCGCGATCTACATGCGCCAGCAATACCTGATCTGGAACAAGGACAGCGTCGCCGACGCGACGATCTTCCAGGACATCGAACGGATGTCCGAGGGCCGGATCACCGTTCCGGAAGGCTTGACCCTCAGCAGGATATCCTCGGACCAGAACTTCTCCCGCCCGGCCATGATCAATTTCGACATGCAGCGCCGGCAGGGTGGAGGCCAGCGTCGGGGCAACTTCCAGCGCAAGAACAACAAAGGCAGATAATCCATGAAGCTGCGCAACCTTTTCTCCGGGTGGGAAGCGATGGACCCCGAGCGCCGGACCCGGATCATGAAGATTTCGGGACTGGTGGTCGGCGCCTTTGCGCTGTTTACCCTGATTTCCATCCTGTCGTACCTGTTTACCTGGACGTCGGACCAGAGTCTCCTCGGAGATCCGGACCGGCTGTCCCTCGACGTGGATGTGCATAATGCCTGCGGCAAACTGGGCCACCAGTGGGCCTGGCTGCTGGTGAACCGCTGGTTCGGACTGGGTTCCCTGATGCTGGTCGTGGTGCTGGGGATCCTGTCGGCGCGCCTGCTCCTGGGCCGCCGTTCCTTCTCGGTCATCAAGGCGGTCCTCCTGAGTTTGACCGCGGCGATCATCTCGTCCTTCATCCTGGCTTTCATCTCCAAGTCTTTCGGACTGGACTACGTTTTCGGCGGCGGCCTGGGCGGCGACTGCGGCGCCTGGGTGGTCAACTGGTCGGTCAATCTGTTCGGCGTCATCATCACGGTCCTGTTGCTCGGGATCCTGGTGGCGAGTTGGTGTTTCTTCGCCAGCCGCCGTTTCACGGATTGGTTCGCCTCCCTGGGCGGCAGCACTCCGAAAGCCCCGAAGGAAGAAAAGCCCGTGCCGGCTGAAGAGCCGAAGCCGGAAAAGAAACGCCGCGGCTTCAAGTTCATCCGTCCGACCGAGGACGACCTGCCCGACGAGACGCCTGTCGTCGCCACCGAGAAGCCGGTGGCACCCGTCGCTCCCGTCGCCCCTGTCGCCCCTGTCTCGGTCAAGACCGTCACCGATGCCGTCCCTCCGAAACAGGAGGACGACCTGCTGACCCGTCTGACCTCGGGCGGGACTGTCGCGCCTCCCGTCGTGGCACCTGTGCGGCCGGTAGAGGAAGGCCGGACTGACGAAGGTTTGGAAGTCGTTGAGGGCGATGAACTTACAACGGACAATGACGTTGAACTCCCGCGCATCAACGTGCGGGATGAACTGGACAAATACCGGTTCCCTCCGCTGGAACTGCTCGATGATTACGAGGGCTCCCGCCAGGAAGTCTCCCAGGACGAACTCCGCCGGAACAATTTCAAGATCCGCGCGACCCTGAAGACCTACAAGATCGAGGTGGATAACGTGAAAGCCGTCGTGGGCCCGACCGTGACGCTGTATAAGGT
>JBGUXJ010000229.1:0-8598 GCA_045222055.1 Candidatus Cryptobacteroides sp.
AGGTACAGGATTCCCAGATGCAGTCCCGACAGCGCCAGCAGATGGGAGGCCCCGCTCTGCCGGAAGACCTGCACGGTCTCCCGGTCCAGCAGGCTCCGGTCACCGGTGGTCAGCGCCAGCACAAGCGCTCCGGTCTCGTCCGACGGGAACGGGATTGCGCGGACCGTCCGGCGAAGGGCGTCCGAAGCGGCGGAGACAGGTCCGGAAAGCGCTCCGTCCCCCGCCGCGGGAAAGGCGCCGTTGAGTCCGCAGAACAGTCCCGTCAGGCCGAACAGCGCCACCACGGCGGCATACCGGCGGCCCCTGCCGGACAGCAGGAACAGCAGACACGCGCCCAGCAGGACGGAACAGCAGGATGCGGCGGCGGCAGGATACCGCAGGGCCGGAACGGCGGTCAGGAATGTCCCCAGAAAGGCACCGCAGAAAAGCGGAAGGGACACGCTCACGATCTCTCTCTCCTCTTTCATCTCTAACACCTATTTGCTTGCTAAAATAGCGATTCTTTGCTAACTTTGCGAGGATAACACGAAAAATAATTCCATTCTTATGATCATACTCGTCATCAACTGCGGCAGCTCCTCGATCAAGTATCAGCTGCTGGACATGAAGAGCGACGACATCTACGATGTCATTGCAAAAGGTATCGCCGAAAAGATCGGTCTGCCGGAAGGCATCCTCCAGTATGCCCCCGCCGGCAAGCCCAAGATCGTCCGTGACCTGCCCATCGCAGACCACAAGGTCGGCATGCAACTCATCCTGGCGGCCCTGACCGACCCGGAGACCGGCGTGCTCAAATCCCTCGAAGACATCGAGGCGGTCGGCCACCGCATCGTCCAGGGCGGCGACTTCTTCTCCGGCAGCGCCCTCGTCAATGATGACGTCCTGAAGAAGATCGCCTTCTGCAGCGACTTCGCGCCGCTGCACAACCCGGCCCACCTGCTCGGCATCGAGGCCATGCAGCATGTCCTCCCGACCACGCCGCAGGTCGTGACCTTCGACACCGCCTTCCACCAGACCATGCCGTCGTACGCCTACATGTACGCCCTTCCGTACGAGTACTATGAGAAATTCCGCGTCCGCCGCTACGGCGCCCACGGCACTTCCCACCAGTTCGTCGCCCAGCAGGGCTCCAAGTTCTGCGGCATCGACTTCGACCATTCCAAGATCATCACCTGCCACCTGGGTGCCGGCAGTTCCGTCTGCGCCATCAAGGACGGCAAGTGCGTCGACACCTCGATGGGCTTCTCCCCACTCGAGGGCATGATCATGGGCACCCGCGTCGGCAACATCGACGCCAACGCCGTCATCTATCTGGAGAACAAACTGGGCGTGACCCCGGACGAGATGTCCACCATCCTCAACCGCAAGTCCGGCTTCCTGGGTGTCTCCCAGAAGACCTCCGACGCCCGCGAACTCAACGACCTCGCCAACGCCGGAGACCCGAAGGCGAAACTGGCCCTCAAGAAGTTCACCTTCGACATCATCAAGCTCATCGGCTCCTATGTCGCCGAGATGAACGGCGTCGACCTGATCGTCTTCACCGGCGGCATCGGCGAGCACAACAGCCGGCTCCGCCGCCGTGTCCTGGAGAACTTCGCCTACCTCGGCCTGAGTCTCGACTACGAGGCCAACGCCGCCGCCTTCGGTTCGGATGCCGTCATCACGACCCCTGAGTCCAAGGTCAAGGCCGCGCTGATCTGCACCAACGAGGAACTGGTCATCGCCCGCGACACCATGCACATTGTCGAATCCCTTGAAAACTAACGCACATAAATACCATGATCACCAAATTTTCTGATGTTTTCGCCGAGCTCAAGGCCGGCAATGTTTGCAAACGGATGGTCGCAGCGTGGGCTGTCGACGAACATACCATCGAGGCGGCCAGCAAGGCCGTGGACCTGGGCATCGTGACCGCCACCCTCGTGGGTGACAAGGAAATGATCAAGGAGGTCTGCGCCAACAACAATATCGACGTCGAGAAGTTCGAGATCGTCAACGAGCCCAACGAACTCAAGGCGGTCTCCCGCGCCGTCCAGCTAGTCCATGACGGAGAAGGCGACGTCCTGATGAAAGGCCTCTGCTCGACCGACAAGTTCCTCCGCGCCATCCTCAACAAGGAGACCGGTCTCCTGCCTCCGAAGGGCGTCCTGAGCCATGTCGGCATCATCGAGAATCCCAAATACCACAAACTCATGTTCCTGACGGACATGGCCGTCATCCCGCAGCCGGATTTCCGTCAGAAAGTCAAGTTGGCGAACTATGTCATCAAGGTGGCGAAGTCCTTCGGCATCGCGAAGCCGAAAGTGGCGTTCATCGCCGCTTCCGAGCAGATGCTGGATTCCATGCCGGCCTGCATGGAGGCCGCCATGTTGGCGAAGATGTGCGACCGCGGCCAGATCCCCGGCTGCATCGCCGACGGTCCGCTGGCCCTCGACGTCGCCATCGATGAAGAAGCGGTCAAGATCAAGAAACTGGTGAGCCCGGTGGCGGGCGATGCAGATTGCCTCTGCTTCCCGAACATCGAGTCCGCGAACGTGTTCTGGAAAGCCAATTCCAAACTTTGCGACGGCGTGAAGCAGGCCGGCATGCTGGTGGGTACCACCGCACCGTGCATCCTCGCGAGCCGCGCTGACAGCGCCGAGACGAAACTCAATTCCATCGCCCAGGCCGTCATGTTCGTAAAATAAAGGTTGATTACCAGGAGCCGGAAGCGCCGCCTCCACCGAAGGAGCCTCCGCCGAAACCGCCGAAGCCGCCACCGCCGAAGCTGCCGCCTCCGCCCCAGGAAGAACCTCCCCCGAAGATGGACCCACCGGAATGACCGATGGGTCCTATGTATATGTACCGGCCGCCACCGCCACCGTTGCCGTTGCCGTTGCCGTTGCCGTGATGCTTGGACAGATAGAGGAAAACCAGGAACAGAAGGCCCAGCAGCAGGAACAGGGCCACCAGGTCGTCCAGGGTCACATCCTCGTCCCTGTCCCGTTCCTCGGAGATCTCGCCGCTGGCATAGGCCATCAGTTTCTCACAGGCGGCCAGAACGCCGCCGTAGTAGTCGCCGCCCTGGAAATGCGGAATCATCTCCTTGTCGATGATCCGCTTGGCATAGACGTCCGGGATCGCACCTTCCAGTCCATATCCCACCTGGATCGACACCTGCCCGGAGCCGCGCTCCGTCTTGGGCTTGACCAGCACCACGATCCCGTTGTTGAAATCCTTGCTGCCCACGCCCCAGTCCAGGCCGATCCGCGTCGCATACTCGGCGGGAGCGTATCCTTCCAGGTCATTGACCGTCACCACCGCGATCTGGTTGGACGTCGTGTCGTCGAACGCGACCAGCATCTGCTCCAGGTGACGGACCTGGGCGGCAGTGAAGATCCCCGCCAGGTCGTTGACCAGGCGCTGGGGCTCCGGACGGGAGGGAATGCCCGCCAGGGCCGGAAGCATCGCCACGGCCGACAGCAGCAGGCACAGGACCCGGCTTCTAATCTTCACCGTCATTTTCATGGAAGGAAATTTCATCCGGCAACTCGTTGACATCGTCTGACTGGTACGGGAAGTACGCCTTCAACTTGCCGCCGATCATCGTGACCGCCTTCTCCAGGCCGTCGGCATTCCGCCCGGCCGCGAACGCTTCGCTCAGGACGGCGCAGACATCGTCCCAGAAGCCGTACGGAACCGCCTCATTGATGCCTTTGTCGCCGAGGACCGCGAATTTCCGGGTATTGCACGCCACATAGATCAGCACGGCGTTCCGTGCGGAGGTCTCGGTCATCCGCAGGATATGAAATGTCCTCAGCGCCCGTTCCCGCGGGTCTGAGGGACATTTTCTTTCGATATGGATCCGGATTTCGCCGGAGGTATTGCGCTCCGCAGCGCGGATGGCAGACTCGACCCGCCGACGTTCCTTCCCGGAGAGGAAGTCGATGGCTCTCATGGGACTAGAATTCCACCTTCGGTGCAACGTCCGCGCCTTCCGCCGCCTTGAAATAGCCCTTCTTGTCGAAGTGGAACAGGCCGGCGATCAGGTTGGTCGGGAATGTACGGATTTCGGTATTGTATGCCTGGGCCGTCTCGTTGAATTTCTGGCGCTCGACCGCGATGCGGTTCTCGGTGCCTTCGAGCTGGGCCTGCAGGTCCTTGAAATTCTCATTGGCCTTGAGGTCGGGATAGGCCTCGCTGACGGCGATCAACCGGCCGAGGGCCTGGCTGAGTTCGCCCTGGGCTGCCTGGTACTTGGCAATCTGCTCATCGGACAGGTCGGAGGCATCCACGGTCATCTGGGTGGCCTTTGCGCGGGCCTCGATGACGGCCTGGAGCGTGGAACTCTCGTGCTCGGCATAGCCCTTGACCGTCGCGACCAGATTCGGGATCAGGTCCGCGCGGCGCTGGTAGACATTCTCCACCTGGGCCCAGGCGGACTGCACCGCCTCGTCGCTCTTGACGAGACCGTTATAGGCATTCTTCACCCAGCCGAAGAGCGCAAGCGCGATGACGGCCAGGATGACAATGGTGACGATACCTTTTTTCATGATATGGTAAGGTTGAGGTTACTCAGAGGCTTGCCGGACACAGCGCACGCTGGCCCGGAGATAAGACTTGTACAGGCTCGCCTTGTAGACGTCCGGATCCCGGACATAGAGCTGACGGCAGTAGGCCTGGTCCTCACCGGCCTCTTCGGCCGTCCAGAACAGTGCGTAGTGGGAACTGCCGCGGAACGAAGCCGTCTCGCCGTCCTCCAGTGCGTATCCGACAGGGATGGCGCAGAATTTCTGGGAATTGGAGATGACGACCTCCGGCCAGAATTCCCACATCTTGGTTTCGTTCATATAGGCGTCCGCCATCATGGCACCGGCGACTCCGGCATAGATATCTCCCGTTTCAGCACAGCCGTGCGCCAGGGCGAGGTCGTCCCAGTCCGCCGCATCCGGCAGGTGCCAGCCCTCCGGGCAGGCCGCCATCGCCTCGTCCCACGTATAAAACAGGCCGAACACGTCCTGCATGGCATCCGCATTGTTATACGGCTTGCCGCCGTTTCTGTACGCCAGGTTGCGGGCCATCCACTCACGGGAACCAATCTTCACATAGGGATAGGAATGGCCGTCGCGTGTGTCCTCGAACCGGGCGACATCATCCGGGAGGCCGAGCCCGCTGATGGACTCTTCACCCTTGACGATGACCAGGCTCACCGCCTTGGTCGTATTGTAGTACCCGTCGGCGAAAGCCGCGCAGGTCACGGTCATGGAAGTCTTGTCGGACGGGATCACCAGGTCGAAGGCGCCGTCGCCGGTCCCGTTCTCACGACGGGTCGTGTCGCGCACGGACGAAGGCGTCACCGTCCAGACAATGCCCGGGAGACTGCCGTCCGCCTTGGTCACGCCAGTCGGCACGAGATGGTAATTCTGTCCCGGCATGACATACGTCGGGAGGGTGAACGACATGCTGCCGGTCAGGTAAGCCTTGTCTTCGGTAGTACTTTTATCTTTTTTGCAGGAGACCAAGCCCATGCCGGCCAGAAGGGCGGCGATAGCGAGGACTGTACGGTGGATCTTCATTGCTTGTTTGTTCGTGTTCATCATGCAAATATCGCATTTTTTCTCTGAAAACCTTACCTTTGCAAACAAATAGTTTGCCAATGGGACCGATTGTCCGCAAAATCTGCCTGACGGTCTTCGCCGTCTTCCTCCTGTCCTGCTCGCCACGCGACCGTTACGTCGCCATCACCGGCTATGCCCAGGGCGGGACCTATACGGTCAAACTCAACCTCAAGGGCGTCGGCGTCCGTCCCGAAGTCCTGCGCGACGGCATCGACTCGATCCTCACGCGGATCGACACGACGCTTTCCGGCTATAACAAAGGGTCCCAGCTCAGCCGCTTCAACCGGGGCGAATCCATCGAACCCAACGACATGTTCCGGGATATCTTCCTGGCGGCCAAGGCCTACCGGGAAGAGACCGACGGCGCCCTGGACGTGGCGGCCGCTCCCCTCTTTGACGCATGGGGCTTCGGCTTCTCGACCGACTCCCTTCCCTCCGACGAGACCGTGGAGGCCCTGCGGAAGGCCTGCGACATGGACCGGATCCCCGAAGACCTCACCCACGGCGCCGGACAGCGGCTCAACTACAACGCCATCGCCCAGGGATACTCCTGCGACCGCGTCGCCGCCTATCTGCGTGCCGCCGGTGTCAAGGACATGCTGGTCGACATCGGGGAAATCTTCTGCGACGGGCTGAATCCGTCCCGCCGCCCCTGGACCCTCGCCGTGGACAAGCCCGTCGACGGCAACAATGACCCGGGCGCCGACATCCAGGCCCGCTGGCATTCAAGCGGCGGTCCCTGCGGAGTCGTCACTTCCGGGAACTACCGCAAGTTCTATCTGCGCGACGGCAGGAAATACGCCCATACCATCGATCCGCGAACGGGCCGGCCCGTGGAGCATAACCTGCTCAGTGCCACCATCGTGGCACCTACGGCCATGGATGCGGACGCCTATGCGACCTACTGCATGGTCATCGGGCTCGAAAAAGCCCGCGCCTTCATCGAAGGGCGGGCGGATCTCGAAGGATATCTCATTTACGATGAGGACGGCCTCATGAAGACCTGGGCCTCGGCGGGATTCGACGTTACCGAAGATCTGTAACGACCCAGTCTGCGCCAACCGGCTTGGCGTACCGGAACCCCTCCAGCGGACCGGGCTCGGAGAAGGCCAGGTCCTTGATCTCGAAGTCCGTCACGGTGCCGTCGGAAAGGACGACGTTCACGCCCGTCAGCGTCTCTCCGGAGAAATACAGCGAAAGTTCCTTGATTCCGCATGCACGTTTCGGGGTCAGGACGCATGACTGCACGGACTTGCCCTTGAACGTGGCAGTCCCGGTGGACTTGACGGAAAACGCCTTGGCGGCGCCGCTGACGAGCAGGGCGGGATTGGAGATGAAATCCGTCGCTTCCCCGTCCACCGGCTCGATGATCAGTTCCATCGACTCGGCGTCCGCCGTCCAGCGGGTCGTCCCGTCGGACAGGATGTCCAGTCCGTTCCCTTCCATCCGGAAAGCGTCGCCCTGGACGGCCGCCTTTCCTTCTCCCTTGAATTTCACGCCCTCACGCAGGGATTCATAGGTATAGGAAAACCCGACGCGGGATGAAGCGACCTTCTCGGCAAACGCACGGAAAGGCTCCGCCGCCACGGCCGTCAGGCAGGTGGCGGTCAGCAGGATCACAAGGAAGACGGACTTTTTCATCTCTTACTGGTTTTTAAAGGCTTCGATGATGCGGTCCAGCTCTTCGAACGTCGTTATGAGCACCTCTCTCGGTTTCGAGCCCTGTTGCGGGCCGACGATGCCGGCGGCCTCGAGCTGGTCCATCACCCTACCTGCCTTTGCATAACCCATGCCAAGCCGTCGCTGCAGGTCGGAAGTCGAGCCCCGCTGTGACGTGACGACCAGCCGGGCGGCCTCTTCAAAACGCTCGTCGAGGTTCTTCATGTCGATCATGCCGCTGCCTTCCTCGCCGGAATCCGGCTCGGGAGCCGGGAGATAGTACGGCGTATTGTAACTCCGCTTGTAACCGTTCTGGTTACCGACGAAATCGGTCAGTGCGTTGATCTCGTCATTGCTGATGAAGGCACACTGGACGCGCTCCACGTCAGCACCGGCATAGTAGATCATGTCGCCCTTTCCGATCAGTTTCTCCGCGCCGCTGGAATCCAGGATGGTGCGGGAGTCGATCTGGGAGAATACACGGAATGCGATACGGGTCGGGAAGTTGGCCTTGATCAGGCCGGTGATCACGTCCACGGAAGGACGCTGGGTAGCCAGGACCACGTGGATACCCGCCGCACGGCCCTTCTGGGCCAGACGGATGATCGACGTGGAAATGCTCCGCGCGATCGCCTTGGATTCGCTGCCGCCGCCCACGGACATGGTCAGGTCGGCGTACTCGTCCACGACGACGACCAGGTACGGCATGAAGCGGTGGCCCTCGGTCGGAAGCAGATGGCGGTCCTTGTATTTCTCGTTGTAGAGTTTTACGTTGTTGACCAGGCCCTTGCTCAGGAGCTGGTAGCGCTCGTCCATCTCGACGCAGAGGGACTTGAGGACCGTCTCGGCGGACTTGGCGTCCTTGACGATCGCGCTGCTCATCTCGTCCGCCTCGCTGGCGGCGTTAGGCAGCACGGCGAGGTAATGCTTCAGCAACTTGGCATAGGCGGAAAACTCCACCATCTTCGGGTCGATGAAGACGAACTTCAGTTCGGCCGGATGCTTGGAGTACAGGAGCGAGGCAATCAGGACGTTGAGTCCCACGGACTTACCCTGCTTGGTCGCACCCGCAACCAGCAGGTGCGGAGCATCGGCGAGGTCGAAGACCTTGACTTTCTGGGTGATCGTGTAGCCGATGGCCACGGGCAGTTCGGCCTTGCTCTCGAGGAAGGCGGGATCGTTGAACATGGCCTTGAGCGGCACGATCGACGGATGGTCGTTCGCCACTTCGATACCGACCGAATCGGCGAGGGTCACGACGCGGACGCCCTTGTCGGCCTTCAGCGCCATGGCGATGTCGTCCTGGAGGCTGCGGATCGAAGAGATCTTGACGCCCGGGGCG
>JBGUXJ010000230.1:0-2096 GCA_045222055.1 Candidatus Cryptobacteroides sp.
AACAGCCCAGACCGGTCCAGCAGCCTGCACAGAATGCACAGAATCAGCAGAACCAGCAACGTCAGCAGGGACAGCCGCAGCAGCAGAAACAGCAACAGCAGCAACGCCCGCAGTTCCAGCCGCGCATCGAATTCGAAGGCACGGTGGAGGCGACCGGTGTCCTGGAGATCATGCCGGACGGCTACGGTTTCCTCCGTTCGTCCGACTATAACTATCTGAACTCCCCGGACGATATCTATGTGTCCCAGCAGCAGATCAAGATCAACGCCCTCAAGACCGGCGACACGGTGACGGGCGAGATCCGTCCTCCGCGTGAAGGAGACAAGTATTTCCCGCTGGTCAGCATCAAGTATATCAACGGCCGGACCCCGGAATTCATCCGCGACCGCGTGCCGTTTGATTTCCTGACTCCCCTCTTCCCGGACGAGAAATTCAACCTTCTCGGCCAGGGACATGAGAAAGACCTCTCCTGCCGGATCGTGGACATGTTCACCCCAATCGGAAAGGGACAGCGCGGCTTGATCGTCGCGCAGCCGAAGACCGGTAAGACCATGCTCCTCAAGTCCATCGCCAACGCGATTGCGGACAACCATCCGGAAGTCTATGAAATCGTCCTGCTGATCGACGAACGTCCGGAAGAAGTCACCGACATGAGCCGCAGCGTCAAGGCGGAAGTCGTCGCGTCCACGTTCGACGAACCCGCCGAACGGCACGTCAAGGTCGCGAACATGGTCCTGGAGAAGGCCCGCCGCCTGGTCGAATGTGGCCATGACGTGGTGATCCTGCTGGACTCCATCACCCGTCTCGCCCGCGCGTACAATACGGTCCAGCCGGCATCCGGCAAGGTCCTGACCGGCGGCGTGGACGCGAACGCCCTGCAGAAACCGAAACGGTTCTTCGGCGCTGCCAGAAACATCGAAGGCGGCGGTTCCCTGACCATCCTCGCCACGGCCCTGACCGAAACGGGTTCCAAGATGGACGACGTCATCTTCGAGGAATTCAAGGGTACCGGCAACATGGAACTCCAACTCGACCGGAGCCTGTCCAACCGCCGTATCTTCCCTTCCGTCAACCTGATCCTCTCCAGTACGCGTCGTGACGACCTGCTGTATGACGCCTACACGCTCAACCGGATCTGGATCCTGCGCAAGTTGCTGGCCGACATGAATCCCGTCGAGGCCATGACCTGGATCCAGCAGCACATGGACGAGTTCAAGACGAACAAGGAACTGATCGACAACATGTCCAAGTTCGGACGGTACGATTGATCCGAACGTCGCAGTCAAAAGAAAAACTCCGGAATCGCTCCGGAGTTTTTCTTTTTAGTATTCATCCCAGGATTTGATCTGGATGTCTTCCAGCGGAAGACTGCTGAACGCCCGGATGAAAGCGGTCGCCAGCCGCGCGTTGGTCAGCAGCGGGATGTTGAAGTCGATGGCGGCCCGGCGGATCTTGTAGCCGTTCTCCAGTTCGATATCCGTGAAACTTTCCGGGATATTGATGACCAGGTCGATCTCCTTGTTCTGGATCAGGTCCAGGGCCGGACGGTAGCGCCTGTAGTTGGGATTGTTGCATTCACTCGGCCACAGGACTTTCTCGCAGCGGATGCTGTTCTCGACGAAATACTTATGGGTCGCACCCAGCGCAAACAACTCATAGCCGTTGTCGGACAATAGTTTGCAGGCCTGCAGCATATCTGCGCGCTGCCGGGCGTCACCGGTCGAGATCAAGATCTTCTTTCCGGGGATTTCCATGCCGACGGAGAGGACGGATTTGAGCAGGGCCTCGTTCAGGTCGTCGCCCAGGCAGCCGACTTCTCCTGTCGAGGACATGTCGACGCCCAGCATCGGATCCGCTTCTTCCAGACGGGCGAAGGAGAACTGCGAGGATTTCACGCCGACATAATCAAGGTCGAACGCGCTCTTTTGCGGAGCGGCCGGATGGAGGCCGAGCATGACCTTGGTGGCGAGTTCGATGAAGTCGATTTTCAAGACTTTGGAAACGAACGGGAAACTGCGGGAAGCCCGGAGGTTGCATTCGATGACCTTGATCTCGTTGTTCTTCGCCAGGAACTGGATGTTGAACGGGCCGCTGAT
>JBGUXJ010000231.1:0-6571 GCA_045222055.1 Candidatus Cryptobacteroides sp.
CGCCCTGATGACGGTCCATTCGGCGAAGGGTCTGGAATTCCCGTATGTCTATGTGGCCGGCATGGAGGAGAATCTCTTCCCCTCCGGCGGCATGCTGGCGTCGCCTGCGGACATCGAGGAAGAGCGGCGGCTGTTCTATGTCGCCCTCACCCGGGCGCAGGTGTCCGTGGACCTGAGTTTCGCCCAGACACGCATGCGGAACGGCAAGCATGATTCCAACCCGCCGAGCCGTTTCATCCGGGAAATCGATCCGAAATACCTGGCCAATCCGCTGTCCCGCGACGACTTCCGTGCCCGTCCGTCCGCGGAGGATGACACGTCTCCCCGGTTCGGCGGTTTCGGCTCCCGTTTCAATCCGGGATCTCAGCAGCGCGGCGGGTATGCCCCGAAACCCGTCCAACCGAAACCTTCGATGTCGCGGCCTTCCGTACCGCAGGCGGACCGTAGCGTGCCGGACAAGGATTTCATTCCGATGTCCGTCCTGGAGATGGAGGCGGGCATGCGCATCGAGCACAACCGGTTCGGTTTCGGCGTGATCCGGGAAATCACCGGCGACCCCCAGAAACGGATGGCGACGATCGTCTTCGACAAGTACGGGGAGAAGAAACTGCTCCTGCAGTGGGCCAAGATGCGCAAGGCGTAAAAAAATTCTAAAAAACTTTGATTTGCAATACTTTTCATTAACTTTGCAATGAAGTTTTTCATAGTTTAAGTTTAGGTTAAGTAGCGGGGCGGACGCAGGGATGCGTTCGTCTCGTGTTTTTTGTCTTATCGGATATCGCATCCTCCCTTTTGACCGGAAATCGGATAAAAAAACAATTTTTTAGGCCCGTTCCCGAGCAACTCCGCAGGTTGCTCGGGAAATAAATTTCTGTTTCTTTACCGGTCCCGCAGCCGATGAATGTACCTTGGCGCAAAAATAATGTGCCATGAAAAAACAACTTTTTTTCTCCGTCGCCCTGGCTGCGTCGCTGCTGCTTTCCTCCTGTGAGGAATTGTTCCCTTCCCGCGAACCGGGTTCCCTTGTCATCCATTTCGCCAGCCGTCCGCAGACCAAGGCCGAACTGCCGGATTCCAGCAAGTTCCTCCTGCGGGTAACCGCATCCGACGGCGGGACGGTCTATGACGGCCCGTTCGGAATGTGCCCGGACCCGCTTCCCGTGGACCCCGGAACCTATCATGTCTCCGTCCGTTCCTGTGCGTTCCATGCTCCCTCTTTCGACACACCCTTGTACGGGGACGAGCAGGAAGCCGTCGTTTCCTCTGGAGCGACGGTGGATGTCGCGCTTCTGTGCCGGCAGGTCAATGCCGGCATCCGGCTGAAAATCGCCTCGGATTTCCTGACGAATTATCCGAAAGGGCTGTTTTTCGTCCGCTCGGAAGACGGCCGTCTGCCGTATGCCTACCGGGAGCAGCGCATCGCGTATTTCAATCCGGGTGAAGTAAGTGTCGTGCTGGATGATGACGGGACACAGAGCGTATTGTATACCAAGGCGTTGGAAGCACGTGAAATCCTGACGGTCTCCATTTCCGCTCCGGGCCCGGCATCCTCTTCTTCCGGAAAGATCTCGGTCGCTGTCGACACCTCCCGCATCTGGACGGGAGAGCAGTATGTCATCGGCTCCGGAACGGTCTCGGACAGGGACGGCCGGGACAGGGAGCATGCGATGGATGTCACGACCGCACGCGGGAAGACCGGGATGAAGGAAGTCTGGGTCTATGGCTATATCATCGGCAACATGTCGCCGTTCCTGGCCATGACGTCCGAAACCAACCTGGCGATCGCCGGCAAGGCCTCCGTCTCGTCCAAGTCCGCCAGCCTGAGCGTCGAACTGAAGAAGGGGGCGCTCCGGGATGCATTAAACCTTGTCGCCCATCCGGAAAACCTGGGAAAGAAAGTTTTCCTGAAGGGCGACATCGAAACGTATTTCGCAATCCCCGGTGTGAAGAATGTCACCGAGTGCTATCTGGATCAGTAGCCGAAAATCTCTTCCAGCGTGACGGTCTTGACAGGACCCAGGCTCCGGAGGAAGTCCATGTCCAGGTCTTCCGGATCTCCAAGGATGCCATATACATAGGTCCGGTCTTCGATCCATTGGCGTTTGGTCGCCAGCAGGTCCTCCATCGTCATGCCGGGCACCTGGGCGAAGACGAGCCGGTCGGCAGGTTCGGAGATTCCAACCTGCTCACAGTTCAGGTAACTGTTGAGGACGCCGATTCCGGTCGTGCGGCCGGTGCGGAGACGCGAGATGATGGCGGTCTTGGCGATGTCGAAGGCCTTTTCGGACACCGGCATGTCGGTGATGATCTCGTCGAAGGCCGTGACGGCCGCCTTGAGTTTGTCATTCTGCGAACCGATGGTGGCCGCGAAGGCATAACTGTCTTCCTTGAAAGAGGGTGCGGACAGGGATCCGCCGGCACTGTAGGCCAGGGCGCGGGATTCGCGCATTTCCTGGAAGACGATGCCGTTCATGCCGCCGCCGAAATACTCGTTGAAGAGGGTGATGGCCGGCTGTGCGTCCGCATTGTAGGATTCGCCCCTGTCGGAGTACTGGATATAGTTGAACTGACGGGCCTTGTAGGGAGCGATGATGACTTTCGCCTCCGGGGTCTGCAGGCGCGGCTGGCGCTGACGGACGACGGGTTCGGGCTTCTCCGGGACCGGATGGACCTCGGCCAGGGTCCGGCAGAGTTCCGGGGCTTCCTGCGGTCCGTAATAGAGGATCCGGTGCTGCTTTCCGAGCAGGCCGCGGACCTTCGCGAGGAGTTCGTCGGAGGTGAGGGCCTTCAACTGGGCGTCGGTCAGGGTCGTCTTGCGGATGTACTCCGGGCCATAGGTGACATAGGTACGCAGGGCCGAGTTGCAGGCGCGCTGGTTGAGTTTGGCGTCGGCCCGGTTCTTCAGGGCGTCGGCCTTGAGGCTTTCCAGGATCTCTTCATTGCCGACGGCATTCGCGGCGAGGTCTTCGACGAGGGCGACGGCTTCACCTATGTTCTCGCCTAAGCCGCTGAAAGAGATGACGGTGGCATCTCCGCTGACGCTGGCTCCATAGGAGCAGGCCAGGCGGTACAGTTCGGAGGCGATGTCCTCGGCGCTGCGCTTCGGCGTTCCGAGATAACTGAGGTAATCGAGCGCGAATTCCAGGGCCGGATCCGTGGCGCTGCCGAGGTCGAAGCGGTACTGGAGCGTCGCGACTCCGTTGAGTTCGTTCTTCTTGTAGAGCACTTCGATGCCGCGGTCCTGCAGTTTCTGCATGTCCTTGCCAAAGTCGACGAAGACCGGCTCGATCGGCTTGGGCTCGCTGTTCTGGATGTCCTGGAGGAAGGCGCTCTGGAGATCGCGGTTGGTGACGATCGGGGTGATGCGCGGCGCTTCGATCTTGTGGATGTTCGGATCCTGGCCGACATGCTTGTACGCGATGACATAACTGTTCTCGCCCAGGTACTTCTGCGCCCAGGCGACGATGTCGTCCTTGGTCAGGGCGCTGAGGCGCTCCTGCAGGCGGGAGTCGTGGGCCCACGTGTTGCCGCCGATGAAGGAGTTGACGAACTGCATGGCACGGTTCCGGTTGGTCTGGAGCTGGCGCATCTGGGCGAGTTTCCAGTTGTTGAGGGAGGCTTCGACCAGTTGGGCGTCGAAGTCACCGTTGCGCAGGCGGCTGACTTCTCCCAGGAGCAGGTCCCGGACCTCTTCCAGGGTCTGGCCTTCTTTCGGAACGCCGAGGAGCAGCATCTCGCCATAGTCGGTGCGGCCGTACGGGAATGCCTCGACTTCAGCGAGTTTCTGTGCCTGTGCAAGGTCGAGGTCCATCAGGCCGGCCTGGCCGTTGTACAGGATGGCTCCCACGATTTCGGCGATTTCGCTGTCGGTGTCGGAAACGCCCGGATAGCGCCATCCGATCATGGCGAATTCGGCGTCATAGCCCAGGACGTGCTTCTCGACCGGGGCCGTGAGCGGCTGTTCGGGCTCATATTTCAGGGCAGGGACAGAGGCGGTCGCCTTCCAGTCTCCGAAGTATTTCTTGATGACCTTGATCATCTGGTCGGGATCGAAGTCGCCGGACAGGCAGATGGCGCAGTTGTTCGGGACGTACATGAGTTCCTTCTGGCGCTTGATGGCGGTGATGTCCGGATTCTTGAGATGCTCCTGGGTGCCGATGACGGTCTGGGTGCCGTAGGGATGGTGCGGGAACAGGACGGAGTCGATGGCGATCATCGCTTTCTCCGAATCATCGGTCAGTCCCTGGTTGTATTCCTCGTAGACGGCCTCCAGTTCAGTGTGGAAGCCGCGGACAACCATGTTCTTGAACCGGTCGGACTGGACCTTCGCCCAGTTCTCGACCTGGTTGGCCGGGATGTCTTCCTGGTAGCAGGTTACGTCGCTGGAAGTGAAGGCGTTGGAGCCCTGGGAACCGATGAGGGCCATCATCTTGTCATATTCGTTCGGAATGGCAAGTTTGGACGCCTCGAAACTGACCGAGTCGATCTGGTGGTAGATGGCGGCGCGTTCGGCCGGGTCGGTCTTGGTCCGGTAGACGTCGTAGAGCGCCTGGATCTGGTCGAGCATGGGTTTCTCGGCCGCAAAGTCGGTGGTGCCGACCTGCTCGGAACCCTTGAACATGATGTGCTCGAGGTAGTGGGCGAGTCCGGTGTTGTCGGCCGGGTCGTTCTTGCCGCCGGAGCGGACGGCGATATAGGTCTGGATGCGCGGCGTCTCCTTGTTGACGGTCATGTAAACTTTCAGACCGTTGTCGAGGGTGTAGATCTTGGCGTCGAGCGGATCGCCCGCGACGGTCTCATACCGGTTGCAGGCGCTGACGAGCAGGGCGGCGGCCGCCGCTGCGAGTAGAAGGATTCTCTTCATAGTATCAGGAATTTGTGCCAAAGATAGAAAGAATCCTTTCAATCAGAAAATACTTTGTTGCTCTTGTCGGGATTTCCACCTATCTTTGATAAAAATACTGCGCATGATGAAACGAACGCTCTTCCTGGCAGCCGCCCTTGCCGTCTGCACCGCCGCATTCGCCGACAACATCCGGTTCGCCTCGCACCCGTCGCTCTCCCCGGACGGGAAACAGATCTATTTCAGTTATGACGGGGACATCTATTCCGTTCCCACTGCCGGCGGCCAGGCGACCGCTTTGATCACGATGCCGGGCGTCCAGGATTCCCCGCTGGTCTCGCCGGACGGTAAATGGCTGGCATTCAGTTCCGACATCCAGGGGAACAGCGATGTCTACGTCGTTCCGGTGGCCGGAGGCCAGGCGGTCCAGCTGACCTATCATGAGGCGCCGGACACGCCCGTTTCCTGGTCGGCCGATTCCCGTTTCATCTATTTCGAATCCACGCGGGAAAGCGCCCGCCGGACCACGTTCCGGGTCGCGGCGGCAGGCGGAACGCCCCAGTTGATGTTCGACGGCTTCTTCAACACGGTCGTCAATCTCACGGAGAATCCGAAGACCGGCGAGTTCCTGTTCAACGAGTCGATGGAGAGCATCAGTTTCCCGACCCGCAAGCGCTACGTCGGCGACCATAATCCCAACATCAAGTCGTGGAACCCGAAGACGAAGGTCTATTCGGAACTGACGGACTATGTCGGAAAGGACCAGTGGCCGATGGCCGACCGCGCCGGCAATGTCTATTACGTCAGCGACGAACTGAACAAGGAATCCAACATCGTCCGGTACGTGAAGGGCGGCAAACCCGTGCAGCTCACGTCGTTCGACCGTTCCGTCCAGTATCCTTCGATCGCTTTCGGCGGCAGCGCCATCGTCTTCCTCAAGGATTATGAGATCCATGTCCTGGATCCCGCCAGCGGGCGCGTGTCGGTCCCGGAGATTTCCGTGGCTTCCGGCAGCGTGCCGGTGCGCCGGTCCTTCGCGGAGCAGACCCCGACGGCGGCGGACGTGTCGCCGGACGGCAAGAAATTCGCCCTGGCCATCCGGGGCGGCCTCTATGTCTCCGACACGAAATGCAAGTTCCTCCAGCGGCTCGCCACCCCGGCCGACGAACGGGTCAGCGAAGTGCTCTGGGGAGATGACAGCAAGACCCTTTATTATATCCGTACGGAAAAGGGCTGGACCAACCTGTACCGCATCGCGGCGGACGGTTCTTCGGCAGAAGAGGAAGTCTTCCGTTCCGCGAACAACTCCAAGAACCTGTCGGCCAAACACAAGCGGGACAAGGCGGCATTCATGGACGGCAGCCGTTCCGTGATGCTCCTGGACATGAAGAGCGGCGTCGTCACGAAGGTGGCGGACGCCGAGTTCTGGTCTTTCCAGCGTTATGACCTGTCCTTCTCCTTCGACGGCCGGTACCTCGCTTTCGATGCCATGCACCTGTTCGAGCCGGACATCTTCCTGTATGACCTCAAGGAAGGGAAACTCGTGAATCTCACGAACTCCGCCGCCGTGGAGCACGGCGCCGTCTTCTCGCCTGACGGCCGGGACATGTACCTGCTTGCCAATCCCACTTCCGCTTCTTTCCCGAAGGGGACGCGCGCTTCGCTCTATAAACTCCCGCTCCGGAAATACGATACGCCCTTCAAGTCCGCGGCCGTCGACGACCTCTT
>JBGUXJ010000232.1:0-17242 GCA_045222055.1 Candidatus Cryptobacteroides sp.
ACGACCAGTTCCCTGACACGGTCCACGTCGGTGCCGTACGCGACGCCGAACGGGATCTTCAGCATCTCGTAGGAATGGCTCCGGGTCAGGTTCTTGAAATTCTTGTTGAACAGCGTACTGTTCGGGAAGGCGATGATGGCGCCGTCGTTGGAAAGGATCTGAGTGCTCTGGTAACTCATGCTGTCGACCGTTCCGCGGATGCCGTCACATTCGATCACGTCGCCCACGCGCAGGCGGCCGGACATCAGCTGGAGACCGTAGAAGAAGTTGTTGAGCACATCCTTCATGGCGAAACCGATACCGGTGGCGAGACCCGTGGAGACGATGGTGATGGCGGAGGTCGGGATCCGCAGCAGCAGGAAGCAAATGATGACGAACAGTCCCCAGCACAGCAGGGTGATGATGTTGTCGGAAAGCGTGAAGTTGATCAGGGTCTCCTTGAAGGCGACGTCGCCCAGTTTCTTCATGGCCGAACGGGTACGCCAGACGCGGAAGAGCGCCTTGAAGGCGTAGCTGAGGTAACGGAACAGGAAGAAGAGGGATATGACGATCAGCACTTTCAGCAGGGAAAGGTGAATCAGGTTCTGAATGTTGACGAACGGTTTGTTGAAGAATTCGATACCCAGTTTCCCGAGGTCGAAGACGTTGCCGGCCATGTAAATGCACAGCGGGATGGACCAGATGCCCGCGAGCGGGACCAGCACCATCTTGACCAGGTCGTAGACCCAGGTGACCTCGATGAACGCGCCTTTCCAGCGGAGGGGCAGGTTCATGTTTTTTGTCCGGTATTCCTTCAGCCGGTCGGACAGGTGCGTCTCATAGTAACGGGTCAGCAGGAAATAGACAGCAAGGATGGTCTGGATCAGGGTCAGCTGGAAGATCCACCAGATGACGACAACCAAGGCGAGCATCACGTAGCCGAACATGGCGATGCCGGTGGCGGCCAGCAGGACGGCGAACGTGACCCACAGGAAGCCGAAATCGCTCTGTTTGACAATCCCCCTGCACTTGCGGACCTCGAAGAACTGCCAGACGGTGAAGCCCAGCAGGATCGGCGGGAAGATGATGTTGATCAGGCTGTTCGGGATGAAGATGATGCGGAAGGTAATGATGATCAAGCCCATCAGGATGATCGGGAAATATCCGCGCAGCGTCTGTCGGGACTCGCTTCCGCGCAGGCGGATCAGCAGGGAGGTGAAGATGGCGGCCAGCAGCCAGGCAAACTCGGCCAGCAGCGGAATCGCCATGTTCAGGAAGTTCATCTCCGTGACCATGTTGACGATGCTGATGGTCAGCGCGAAGATGATCACGCCGGCCAGCAGCACGAACAGCACCTTGTGCTCCTGGAAATAGGCAGTCTGGAAATACTTCACCCACCGGATGGTGAGCCGGACGATCAGGTTGGCCAATATCGTGGCGATCACGATATAGAAAAGGACCAGGATCGTGAACCAGACGACCATCGGGCCGCGCCATTCACTGGTTATGCTGTTTTTCCGGCTGGTCGTACTGTATTTGTCGATGCAGTCCTGACGGGCCTTTTCCACCTTGCGGCGGAGATCCCCGAGGGTCTCGAAGATGTTGTCCTGTCCTTCGGTGAAGATCTTTTCCTGGACGATCCGGTACCGCTCCTGCGCATAGTTGTAAGCGTCCCGCAGGTGGGTGTCGGTCTCCTGGTAGTAACTGTTGTCCTCGTCGACGCGGAAGAGATTGTCCCAGAACAGGACGACGATCTGTTCGGCGTAATAGAGGCAGCTGTCCCGGATGTCCTGTCCGAGGGAATCGAGCAGATAGGGGTTGTCCGGGGTCTCGACGAAGGAGGGATTGCTCAGGATGCTGTCCTGGGCCATGGCGACCGAATCCCGCTGTCCGGCGTATTTCGAAACGGGTGCCTGCGTCAGGGACGGAGGCAGTTTCTTGAGGGTGCGGATCAGTTTTTCGTACCGGTCGATCTCGATTTCCAGACTGCTGACGATCTCTTCGTAAGGCAGGCGGGTCAGGTTG
Organism: Candidatus Cryptobacteroides sp.; assembly: GCA_045222055.1. Taxonomy (GTDB): domain Bacteria; phylum Bacteroidota; class Bacteroidia; order Bacteroidales; family UBA932; genus Cryptobacteroides. The sequence goes on from JBGUXJ010000232.1 coordinate 2,005, forward strand.
AAGTCCAGGTACTGGTTGGTCACTTCGTCCAACGCGTAGGTGAGGTCGAAGGTGTAGTCCTGCTGCTGGGAGTACAGCATAAGGGACAACTCGTTGCAGGTCTCGATCAGCTTGATCAGGGTCTTGTGCTGCTCGATTTCGTCGCGTTCCTGTCCGATGGAGGATTCCTGTAGCTGGGCATAGGCGTTCCGCAGTTCGTAGTGGAGGACAGCCAGGGTCTGGTTGAGGTTCTTCTCCTTGAAGACCGCTCCGGCCGGCAGGGTGAGGATGAAGACCGCGATCAGGGCAATGGTATATCGGACAAAACGTTTCATTTCGATTTCGGGGATTGGTTTGTCTTACAAAGTTAAGAGTTATTTGTATCTTTGCGGCCATCCGGAGGACAAAATGTTGTTTGATACGCTGTTCTTTTCTCATTCCGCCCTGCAGGCGGTGGTGGTGATTTTCCTGATCATCGCCGTCGGACTGCTGTTGGGACGCGTGCGTATCGCCGGGATTTCCCTGGGCGTTACCTTCGTTTTCTTCTGTGGCATCCTGGCGGGCCACCTGGGCTTGAGCGTGGATCCCCAGATGCTGACGTTCGCCCAGAATTTCGGCCTGATTCTCTTTGTCTATGCGCTCGGCCTGCAGGTCGGCCCCGGTTTCTTCAACGCATTCCGGAAGGGGGGAATGGAACTCAATGTCCTGGGCATGGGCGTCATCCTGACCGGCACGCTCATGGCCGTCGCCTTCAGTTACCTTACACCCGTCAGTTTGCCGGACATGGTCGGCGTGCTGTGCGGGGCGACGACGAATACGCCCGCCCTCGGTGCGGCCCAGCAGACGCTCGACCAACTGGGGATGGACAGCACGTCTCCCGCCCTGGGCTGTGCCGTAACGTATCCGCTGGGCGTCGTAGGCGTGATCCTCGCCATGGTCGTGCTGCGTAAGACCATCGTGCGGCCGCATGACCTGGAAAGCCACCGCGGCGACGCCGACATGACGTATATCGCCACGTTCCGGATCCTCAATCCCGCCGTGACCGGCAAGACCCTTCCTGAAATCAGCCATCTGACGCCGGACCATTTCATCGTATCGCGCATCTGGCGCGACGGCAAGCTGATCCTTCCGGATTCTCAGTCAACCCTGCTGGAAAACGACCGGATCCTCGTGGTGACGACGGCCGGGGAGGCAAAGGATCTTGCCCGGGTTTTCGGGGAGTTGGAGCAGACGGACTGGAACCGGGAGGGCATCGACTGGGACGCCCTGGACGAGCAGTTGAGTTCGCACCGGATCATCGTCACACGCACGGCAATCAATGGCAAGAGTCTGGGTTCCTTGCGTCTGCGCAACCGTTTCGGGGTGAATGTCACCCGGATCTACAGGGGCGGGATCGCCTTGCTGGCTACGCCGGACCGGATTCTCCGGATGGGGGACAAGGTCGTCGTGGTGGGCGGTGACGAGGGTATCGCCGCCGTGGAAAAAGAACTGGGCAATGCCGTCAAGACCTTGCGTGAGCCGAACCTGATTTCGATCAGTATCGGCATCTTGCTGGGCCTGCTGCTGGGAGCGATTCCGCTGACGTTGCCCGGAATCAGCGCCCCGGTGAAACTCGGACTGGCCGGCGGTCCCATCATCGCGGGCATCCTGATCGGCGCCTTCGGCCCCAGGATCCACATGGTGGCCTATACCACGGAAAGTGCCAACCTGATGCTCCGGCGGCTGGGACTGTCCATGTACCTGGCCTGCCTCGGACTGGATGCGGGCGCCCGGTTCTTCGAAACCGTTTTCCGTCCGGAAGGACTGCTCTGGATCGGTCTCGGATTCGTCCTCACGGTCGTTCCCGTGCTGGTCATGGGCTGGGTGTCCCTGAAACTTTTCCGGCTGGATTTCGGCAGCGTGACCGGCATGCTGTGCGGCAGCATGGCCAATCCAATGGCGCTTACCTATGCCTCGGATACGGTTCCGAACGACAATCCCGCCTTGTGCTACACGCAGGTCTATCCGCTCTGCATGTTCCTGCGAGTGATCATCGCCCAGCTGGTGATTGTCCTGCTTGTCTAGTTAGCAATAGAGAAGACTGACGATCCACATGACCAGGCGCTCGGGGAGCACCCGGGAGAGAATCTCGATGGCCTTGTAGTCGAGACGCGGGGTGACATGAAGCCGCATCCGGCTGCGTGTCAGTTGTTTGCGGATGGCGCGGGCGATGACGTCCGGCGACATCCCGTTCTGTTCGTCCTTTTCCATCTTGGCGACGGACCGTGCCATCCGTTCGGCGTAAGCGCCTTCCCGGGCCTTTTCGGCATATTTCCGTGCACTGGTGAAACCGGTCTTTGTATCTCCCGGCAGGATGCTGCAGCACTGGATCCCGAAAGGCGCCACTTCGAGAGACAGCGCCTTGGTGTACATCAGCAGGGCCGCTTTCACGCTGGAATAGAAGGCCTGGTAAGGAATGGGGATGAAGGCGGCGACGGAGGTGACGGTCAGCACCCGTCCGTATCCCTGGCGGCGAAAGACCGGCAGGCAGGCGTCGATGACCTTGACGGCACCGTAGAAACAGGTCTCGAACTGATAGCGGACCTCGTCGATGGACGTGTCTTCGGCTGCTCCGGCCATGCCGTTTCCGGCATTGCAGACGACGGCGTCGAGCCGGCCTTGTTCGGCCAGGATCCAACTGACGGTGTGGGCCACCGCTTCGGCATCATTGACATCCATGACAAGCGGAATGATCCGGTTGTGTTCGGGTGCTTTCCCGCTGCGGGAGGTTGCGTAGACGGTCATGCCCGCCTGGGCGAGCATCAGGGCAGTCGCGGCGCCGATTCCGCTGCTGCCGCCGGTCAGAAGGACGATCTGTGCTGGTTTCATGGATCAGTTGGATTTGATGCAAATGTAATAATTTTATCCGTTCGCCAGGCTGCGAGCGATGACATAACCGCCCGTCCAGGCAGCCTGCAGGTTGAACCCGCCTGTAACGGCGTCGATGTCCAGGACTTCCCCCGCGAAGTAGAGCCCGGGGAAACGCTTGGCTTCCAAGGTGTTGGGATTGATTTCAGACAGACTGACGCCACCGCAGGTGACGAATTCTTCCTTGAAGGCGGCCTTGCCTTCGATTCCATACGGGTCTGCCGTCAGGACGGCGACCAGGCGGTTGAGTCCCTTCGTCCCCAGTTCCGCATACCGGATGTCGGGGCGTAGTTGCGCCCGTTCCAGCAGGCAGGTCCAGAGCCGGCCGGTCAGGACTTCCGGATAGATGGATGAGAGTTGTTTCTGCGGATGTTCGCGGAGGAATCTTCCCAGCAGGGAGCGGACGGAATCTTCGGTATCGTTCATCCAGTTGACCAGCAGGGGAGCCCGGTAACCGCATCCGGCCAGATGACGGGCGGCGTAGGAAGACAGCCGCAGGATGGCGGGGCCGCTGAATCCCCAGTCCGTGACGAGCAGGGGACCGCCCGCCTTGAACTTGGTGCCGGGCAGGGAAACGGAGACGTCCTTCACGACGGTACCCATCAGGTCACGGGGTGCTCCGGGGACCTTGAACGTGAACAGGGAAGGAACAGGCTCGACAATCTCCAAATCTAACGAATCCAGGAAACCCAGGCCGTTTCGTCGGGGACTTCCTCCTGTAGTGATGACCACATAATCCGCCTTTCCCTCGGATTCGTCCGCAAAGGTGAGACGCCAGCCAGGGGCAAGGCCTACGAGCCGGTGCCCGGTCTTGAGTCTGACGCCGGTTTCCCGCATCCTTTCCAGCAGCGTGTTGACGATCTGCATGGCATCCTGGGATTGCGGGAAGACGCATCGGTCGTCCTGCAGGACAAGCGGGACGCCTTCCGACTCGAACCAGTTCCAGGTATCCTGGTGGTCAAAGACATGGAAGAGCCGTTTCATCAGACGGTGGCCGCGCGGATAGGCCTGGGAAAGGTCCGTGATGCCGTCGAAGGAATTGGTCAAGTTGCATCGTCCGCCGCCGGTGACGGCGACTTTCGCCAGCGGTTTCTGCCCGGCTTCATGGACCGTGATGTTCCAGTCCGGCCGCAGACGCGCCAGTTCGACGGCACAGAAGCAGCCGGCCGCTCCTGCACCGATGATGGCGACGTCCCGGCGGGACGTCATAGCCCGAGTTCGTTGAAAGAAACGAAATTGTCCGGCAGCGGCATGTCATAGATGCTGCTGCGGAGGAAGGACGTCAGGGAAGGAATGTCCGCGAACGAACGGATGACTTCCGGCTGAATGATGGGGCCGACCGCCAGGCGGTTGCAGGTCCCGGCTTTGTTGATGACTTCCGTCGGAAGGCGCATCAGGCGCACTTTCCAGTCGATCAGGCCGAGCCGGTAGTAGAACTTGGTGTTGCCGTCGAAAAAGCGGATCGGAATGACCGGGACGCCGGCTTTCCGGATGACCCGGATGATCGGTTCCTGCCAGTCGCGGTCGCGGACAAGGCCGGTCTTGCGGTCCAGGTCGGAAACGGCTCCGGCCGGGAAAATGCCGAGCGGATGGCCGTCCCGCAGGTGCTGCAGGGCCATCCGGATGCCGCTGATGCTGTCCTGGGTCGGGGTTGTCCTTTCGGTGGAGGTCGGGGTCACGGTGATGAAACTGGGGCCCATGGCTTCCAGGTAGGACAGGAATTTGTTGACGATGACCTTGTAATCCGGATAGAGGTGGCCGAGCATGTCCACGAGGATGATGCCGTCGAGTCCGCCGTAGGGGTGGTTGCTGATGGTGATGAACGGGGGCTGCAGCCCTCTCAGGATGTCAAATCCGGACACTTCATAGGTGGCGCGTGTATCCGCCAGCACATTATGGGCGAAGTCCGGACCGAGGGATCCGTCCGCGGCGCTTCGCTCGTAAACGCCGCAGAAATTATTCAGGTTGAGCATCCTCTTCAGGACTTTCCCGGCCAGTTTGCCGAAACCGGTACCGAAAAAGGGAGAGATGCTTTCCATCTGTTTCTGATCGAGGAGCGCCATGTCAGTCTTCTTTGGTCAATTCATCATACAATACTTCCCGCGGATCTTTCGCGTGCGTTCGTTTCCCGAACACGACCCATTCGTTCATGGCGAAATTGACGAGTCCGGAGACGCAGAGCGCCAGCAGGTTACAGATAAGCACGTCGAAATGGAAGAGTTTCTCGATCAGCAGCAGGAGTCCCATCTTGACGAGGAAACCTCCGAGCGAGGAGATTCCGTATCCGGCGAAATGGCGCAGGAATGAACGCAGGCTGCGGTGGCTGACGCGGTCCTTCCATACGATGAAATAGGCGAGGGAGAAATTCGTCAGCAGGGCGAAGAAGAAGGAGATGACCGGAGAGATCATGTACTCCCCGTAGTACCAGCCCTTGAAGACGAACTGTTTGAATACCCAGAGAACCAGCATGTCCACCGCCGTTCCGGCGAGGGTGGACATGGAGAACTTGGCCAGGCGGACCGCTTTTTCCAGCAGGACCTTACTCATGCTTGATCAGCGGATCCATTTTGGCGTATTCCCGTGCATCGACGCGCAGGCTGTTCAGGTAGACGACGATCAGCGCGACCAGCACTGCGAGACCGACGAAGTCCATGATGCCGAGGGATACCTCGTTGTGGAATACATGGACGGTGACGGCAAACTCCTGGAACGGCTTGATGAAGAAATACAGCGTGTTGACGATGATCACGATGATCCGCAGTTCGGTCGGTCCCATCTTCGCATAGGTCAGCTTGAACTCATTCTTGAGGTGGGCGCTGATATAGACGTAGATCGACAGGATCAGATAGGCGACGAGCACCAGGAGGGAGATGTGCATGTTCATCATCGGGGACAGACCCAGGCCGATGAACATGAGCGCCTCGTTGATGCAGTCGACATTGTGGTCGATGAAGAATCCGTAGGTCTTGCGCTGCTGGTTGTGAACGCGGGCGAAGGTTCCGTCCAGGGAATCGCCGTACCAGTTGACGACGAAGCCGAAGGAGGCGAGCCAGATCCAGGCGACATTCAGGTTTGACAGGGCATATCCGATGGCGATGATCACGGCTCCGAGGAAGCCGATGAACGTCAGTATGTCGGAGGTCATCCATTTGGGCTGTCGCCAGGCAAGCCATGTAAGTGCCTTTTTTTCAGCAGCATTCAGAATGGAAGTCTGTATTCTTTCAGATTGTTTTCTTTCTTCTGTCATGTGGGTTTTGTTATAGTACAAATACAAATGTATGCAAATATTCGGGAGTTTCCTCCCTTTTTCGCCGAAAAAGAACAAAATGGCCGTTTATTCACTATATTTGTATGAATCTAAAAACAAGAAAAACTGATACCATGATAAAGGAGATTTTTCCCGGCCTGACCTACATCGGCGTGCAGGACCGTGACCTCGACCTCTTTGAAAGCCAGTACACCGTCCCGGAGGGGATGGCATACAATTCCTATCTGCTTGACGGTGGCAAGATTGCCATTTTGGACACCGTGGACGCCCGCGAGGGAGAAGCGTGGAAACGGAATCTCGCCGAAGCGCTGGCGGGCCGTCAGCCGGACTATCTGGTCGTACATCACATGGAGCCGGACCATTCCGCGCTGATCCGGGATGTCCTGGAGACCTGGCCGGGCGTGAAACTTGCCGCTTCCGCCAGAGCCATCCAGATGCTGGGACAGTTTTTCGAAGGGTATGACTTCTCCGGAAGGACGGTTGCCCTGAAGGAAGGGGATGTCCTGGACCTGGGCGGTCGCAGTCTCCGTTTCTTCGCCGCTCCCATGGTCCACTGGCCGGAAGTCATGGTCTCCTATGATGAGGCGTCGAAGACGCTGTTTTCCGCGGATGCTTTCGGAAAGTTCGGGACCCTGGATGCCGGGTTCTTCGGCGACGAGGACGACGACTGGGCCTGCGAGGCACGCCGTTACTACTTCAACATCTGCGGAAAGTACGGCGGTCCGGTCCAGGCCCTGCTGAAAAAGGCCGCCGGCCTTGACATTGCGTGCATCTGTCCGTTGCACGGTCCGGTCCTCCGCAAGGATCTCGCTTACTATCTGGACCTTTACAATACCTGGAGTTCCTATGGCGTGGAGACGGAGGGCGTTTTTGTCGCCTATGCCTCCATCCATGGCGGAACGGCCGCCGCGGCCTTGAAACTGGCGGAAATCCTGTGGGAGAAGGGCTGCCCGAAGGTGGCGCTCTGCGACTTGACACGGGACGACCAGGCGGAAGGGGTCGAGGATGCCTTCCGGTACGGCCGGGCGGTGCTGGCGGCTTCCACCTATGACGGAGGCGTCTTCCCGCCGATGCATGCCTTCCTGCACCATCTGCAGGACAAGGCGTGGCAGAAACGCAAGGTCGGACTGATCGAGAACGGCTCCTGGGCGCCGTCCGCGGGACGGATCATGAAAGGAATGTTGGAGGGCATGAAGGAAATTGAACTCGTCGAGCCGGTCGTCACGATCCGCAGCCGCATGAAAACCACGGACATACCTGCCCTCGAGGCCCTGGCGGACGCCATCCTCGCCTGATACACGGATCGAAAGTAAGAGCCGGCTCATCCGAGCCGGCTCTTACTTTCGTTTATTCGTCTTCTTCCGGGAGGACGATGGGCTTGTGCTGACGCTGTCGCTGCTGCCACCGTTCGCGGGCGTACTGCTGCATGTCGGAGACCGTGTCGTTCTCGTCGATGATCTCCATGCCCAGGATGGTCTCGATGATGTCCTCGAGGGTCAGGATGCCCTGGAAGGCACCGTACTCGTCGATGATCAGGGCAATCTGGTCCTTGGTCTTGAGGAGGGATTCCCAGATGTCGCCGACGGACGTTTCCTCGTTGAACATGGTGATGTCGCGCTTGATCTCCCGCAGGCGCATGTCGAACTTGTCGTCCGCCAGGTTCTTCAGGACGTCGTAGCGCATCACGTAGCCGGTGATGAATTCCGGGGAATCGGCATAGACCGGGATGCGGGAATTGTGGGAGAGGTCCGGATTCTTGTAGAACTGGCGGAGGGTCATGCTTTCCGGGGCGATGTTGGCGACCACGCGCGGGGTCATGACATCGTATGCCTTGATATCGTCAAGCTTGATGATGTTCTGGATGACCTTGTTCTCGCTCTTGTCGAAGACGCCTTCCTCCTCGCCGATGTTCGCCATGGCGGACACTTCCTCGCGGCTGATGGTCGTGTCGGCGTCTTCCGGCGTGAAGACCCGGCTCAGGTACTGGATCAGGACCACGAGCGGATACATCAGGTAGATCAAGAAGTTCATGATGCGGGAGAGCCACAGGAGGTGCTTCCAGCTGGTCGTGCCGATGGTCTTCGGGATGATTTCGGAGAAGACGAGGATCAGGATCGTCGTGATGGCGGAGACCAGTCCGAACCACTCGCTGCCGAACAGGATGGTGGCCTGGCGGCCTACGCCGGCGGCGCCGATCGTGTTGGCGATGGTGTTGAGGGACAGGATGGCTGCGATGGGCCGGTCAATGTCCTCCTTCATCTTGGCGAAAAGCTTGGCATTGCGGTCGCCCTCTTCCTCCCGCATGGAAATGTAGGAGAAAGGAGTCGACATCAGTACGGATTCCAGCAGGGAGCACAGGAACGAAATTCCCATGGCCATGAAGAGGAATGTGAGCAAAAGTCCCATCAAATCAAAATATGGATGCAAAATTAATTAAATTTGCGGAGATAATCCCAAGATATGGCAGACAATTATTTGGAAAATAAGTTCGAACGGTTGCAGCAGGCCCGCAAGGTCGTCGTCAAGCGCAATCATCCGTCGCTGGATACGCTGCTGCACAGGAACCGCAGTTACCGGGGATTCGATCCGTCCCGGGCGGTGACGGAGGAGGAGTTGAGGAAGATCGTATCGGTCAATCCCTTGCTTTCGTCCGGGATGAACCGGCAGGCCCTTCGTTTCAAGCTGGTTACGCGGGATACAGGAGCGGACAAAGTCCTTTCCAGGATCCGGATGGGGGCGGCGCTGCCTCAGTTGCATCTGCCTTTCCCGGGTACGGAACCCGAGGCGTTCATCCTGGTCTGTGCCACGGTCCCGGAAGACCGGATTCTGGACATCGACCTGGGGATCTCGCTTCAGAGCATGGGGCTGAAAGCGGTCGAGATGGGACTGAACGTCCTGATCATCTGTGCTTTCGACAAACAGGCCGTCCGGGAAGATTTCTGCCTGCCTGCAGACCCGCTGGCCATCCTGGCGGTCGGGAAGGGAGCCGAGAGCATTTTCCTTAAGCCGGTGGAAGCCGGGGAGGACCTGAAGTATTACCGGGTCGACGGCGTTCATTTCGTCCCCAAGATCAAGGAGGAAGACCTGCTCCTGTAATGTGGAAAAAAACGTTGAAAAGTTTGGGCCGCGCTCTTGACTGAACTTTTTTTTGGTTGTATATTTGCAACTTCAAAGAAAGGAATTTGTCAATGACAGGACATCTTTTCTACATAGGCCGAACTGAAGTCTCCTGCGGTACGAAAGCCGCTGCGAGACTTTTTCGCTTTTATAGGGGTAACTAAATCATTTTAACGAATATGAAGGTTGGTATTATCATGGGATCTCTTAGTGACTGGGAGGTCATGTCGGCTGCTTGCCGGACGCTGGAGGACTTCGGAATCGAATATGAGAAGAAGGTCATCAGCGCACACCGCGCCCCGGGCCTGCTGGTGGAATGGGCTTCCACGGCACGGGATCGGGGGATCGGCGCCATCATCGCAGGAGCGGGCGGTGCCGCGCACCTGGCGGGCGTGACGGCCGGGCTGACCCCGGTTCCGGTCATCGGCGTTCCGATCCGTACCCAGATGATGGGCGGGCTGGACTCCCTGCTGTCCGTGGTCCAGATGCCTTCCGGCGTACCGGTTTCCACCGTCGCCATCAACGGTGCGAAAAACGCGGCCCTGGTGGCCGTCTCCATCTTCGCCCTGAGCGATCCTGGGATCGCCGCGAAGTACGACGCCTTCCGCCGCGCCCAGACCGAAAAGATTGAAAATACCCAATTCCCCGAATAATCATGGAGAACAGAAGAATCTTCGTCGAGAAACGTCCGGCTTTCCGGGTCGAGGCTGAGAGCCTCCGCAAGGAGTTCAATGAGAACCTGGGCCTGTCCCTGCGCGAACTGCGCCTGTTGAATGTTTATGACCTGGCCGGTTTTTCCGACGGTCTCCTGGAAAAATGCCGCTATGCCGTCTTCGGCGAGACCGTGACCGATACCGTGTCCGACATCTGTCCGCTCGAAGGGAAACGCTACCTCGCCGTCGAGTATATTCCCGGACAGTTCGACCAGCGCGCTTCCTCCGCCGTGGACTGTGTCCATCTGATAGACCCGAATGCAGACGTGATGATCCGTTCTTCGCGTCTGCTCGTTTTTGACGACGACCTGTCCGATGCGGACCTGGCTTCGATCCGTCATTATTTCATCAATGTGGTGGAATCCAGGGAGAAAGACCTGGGAATCCTGAGTTTCAGCGAGCAGGCCGATGTCAAGCCGGTGGAGATCCTGGAGGGGTTCACGGCCATGCAGGAAGCGGACCTGCTTCCGTTCTGCAAGCGCTGGGGACTGGCGATGAATGCCGACGACCTGCGCGAAGTCGTCCGGTATTTCACGAAGGAGGGACGCAATCCCACGGAAACGGAACTCCGCATCCTCGATACCTACTGGAGCGACCACTGCCGCCACACCACCTTCACGACCGAACTTACCTCCATCAAGGTGGACGACTCTTTCGTCAAGGAAGAGATCGAGTCCGTCCTGGGCGAGTTCCATGATATCCGCGCCGCGCTCGGCCGGGAAAACAAACCGCTCTGCCTGATGGAACTGGCGACCATCGGCGCCCGCTACCTCCGTAAGCAGGGCTTGCTGGAAGACCTGGAACAGAGCGAAGAGAACAATGCCTGCAGCATTTTCGTCGATGTCGACGTCAACCGGCGCAAGGAGCGCTGGCTGCTGCAGTTCAAGAACGAAACACATAATCATCCGACCGAGATCGAGCCGTTCGGCGGTGCGTCCACCTGCCTGGGCGGTGCCATCCGCGACCCGCTTTCCGGCCGTGCCTATGTCTATCAGGCCATGCGCGTCACGGGTGCGGGCGACATCAACAAGCCGGTCTCCGAGACGATGCCCGGCAAACTGCCGCAGACGGTGATTTCCCGCAAGGCGGCCGCCGGCTATTCCAGTTACGGCAACCAGATCGGCCTGGCTACGACCCATGTCCGGGAGATCTACCATGACGGCTATACGGCCAAGCGGCTGGAAGTCGGAGCGGTGGTCGGTGCCGTCAAGGCGTCCAACGTGCGCCGGGAGAGCCCGGCTCCGGGCGACATCATCCTGCTGCTGGGCGGCCGTACAGGCCGTGACGGCATCGGCGGTGCGACCGGATCTTCGAAAGAGCATACGGAGGCCTCCCTGGAGACTTGCGGCAGTGAGGTCCAGAAAGGCAATGCGCCGGAAGAACGCAAGTTGCAGCGTCTGTTCCGCCGTCCGGAAGTGACCCGGCTGATCAAGAAATCCAATGATTTCGGCGCCGGCGGCGTCAGTGTCGCAATCGGCGAACTGACGGACGGGCTGGATTTCTGGCTGGACCGGGTGCCGACCAAGTACAGCGGCCTGAATCCGACCGAACTGGCGATCAGCGAGAGCCAGGAACGGATGGCCGTCGTCATCGAGGCGAAGGACCGGGCTGATTTCGAGGCCTTCTGCCGTCGCGACAACGTGGAAGTCACCCATGTGGCCGACGTGACTGCGTCGGGCCGCATGAAGATGTATTATAAAGGAACGCTGGTCGCGGACCTATCCCGGGAATTCATCGACAGTGCCGGCGCCCGCCATTTCTCCACCGCCGAAATCGGCGGCATCGAGGAGAAGGATCCGTTCATGCGGACCTATGACGGAGCGACGCTACAGGAAAGGATGTGCCGGGTCATGTCCGACAGGAACGTCGCTTCGCAGAAAGGCCTTGTCGAGATGTTCGACTCGACCATCGGCCGCTCGACCGTCCTGATGCCCTATGGTGGTGCAAACCAGGCATCCGAGACCCAGGTGTCCGTGCAGAAACTGCCGGTGGACGGCTATACCGATACGGCAAGCATGATGGCCTTCGGCTACGATCCGGACCTGATGACCTGGAGTCCCTACCATGGTGCCGCTTATTCCGTCGTGGATGCTTGCACCAAGGTGGTGGCGGCCGGCGGCGACTGGTCCGGCATGCGTTTCTCCTATCAGGAATATTTCGAGCGGATGACCCATGACCCCCATACCTGGGGCAAACCGCTTTCCGCCCTGCTGGGCGCCTTGAAGATGCAGCTCCGCTTCGGCCTTCCGTCCATCGGCGGAAAGGATTCGATGAGCGGATCCTTCGAGCATATCAATGTCCCTCCGACGCTGATTGCCTTCGGTATCAACACGGTAGATGCCGGGCAGGTGATTTCCACGGACCTGAAGACGCCGGGGAACAAACTGTACCTGGTCCGCCATACGCCGCTGTGCAACCAGATGCCGGATACGAACCAGTTGAAGGAGAACTGGAATTTCATCCTGCGGGAAATCCGCGAAGGGCGGATCGTTTCCGGCTGGGCCGTCGGAAAGGGTGGCGTGGCGGAAGCGCTGGCCAAGATGTCCTTCGGCAACGGCCTGGGCGTCAAGGTGGAACTGTCCGAGGAAGATCTTTTCCGCAGCGCCTATGGCTCCGTCGTGGTGGAGTCCGTGGATACATTGGATTATCCGGAAGCCGTCCTGCTCGGCGAAGTGACGGGCGACGGATTCGTCGTGAACGGAGAGCGGATCGACGGTCTGTATGCCGCCTATGAAGGCCGTTATGCCAAGGTCTATCCGCCGACGGCGAAGGCGGCGTTCCATGAACCGTTCAAACTGTCAGTCCTCGGACGCAAGGCCCGTCCGTACACAGGTGATCCGGTCGAAAAGCCGGTGGCATACCTGCCGGTCTTCCCGGGCAGCAACTGCGATTATGATACCGCGAAGGCGTTCCGCCGTGCAGGCGCGGAAGTCCGCACGACCGTCTTCCGCAACCTTACGCCGGAAGACGTCCTCTCCTCCATCGACGAGATGCGGGCGGAAATCGAGTCCTGCCATATCCTGGCGTTCTGTGGCGGTTTCTCCGCCGGCGACGAGCCGGACGGCAGCGGCAAGTTCATCGCCAACGTGATCAACAACAAGGTTATAGCCAAGGCAATCGAGGACCTTCTTGCCCGCGGCGGCCTGATCCTGGGCATCTGCAACGGGTTCCAGGCCCTTGTCAAGAGCGGCCTGCTGCCGTATGGGAAATTCGGCATGGTCACGCCGGACAGCCCTACGCTGTTCCGCAATGACATCAACCGTCACATCTCCCAGATGGTGACGACCCGCGTCGCCTCCGTCGCCTCTCCCTGGCTCTCCAGCCTCCATCCCGGCCAGGTGCACAGCATCGCCGTAAGCCATGGAGAAGGCAAGTTCGTCGTCAGCGATGAACTTGCGGCGCAACTCTTCTCCAACGGACAGGTCGCCTTCCAGTATGCGGATCCGCGGACCTGCGCCGCCACGATGGAATCCCCGTACAACCCCAACGGCTCCTACTACGCCATCGAGGGTATCATCAGCCCGGATGGGCAGATCCTCGGCAAGATGGGCCATTCCGAGCGATATGAAAAGAACGTGTTCCGGAACATAGCGGGCAACCCCGACCAGCCGCTCTTCCGCAATGCAGTGAACTACTTCAAAAACAAATAGACAATGGAAAAACTTGAATTGCTGTTCAACGGCAATGAGAAACAGGTCTTCGCGACCGATGAACCAGATAGGGTCATCTTCCGGTACAAGGATGTGGCCACCGCCTATGGCGGCATCAAGCGGGCGACCTTCCGCCGCAAGGGAATCCTCACCTGCGGCATTTCCTCGAAGATCTTCGAATTCCTCAACGAGAACGGTGTCCGGACCCATTACGTAGGCCCTTTCAGCGAGCGGGAGCAGGTCTGCCGGCCGATTGGGATCATCCCGATCAACGTGGCGGTCCGCAATTATGCGGCCGGTACGATGGCGCGCCGGCTCGGAATCCCGGTGGGGGAGAAACTCTCCCGTCCCGTGGTCGAGTTCTATTACAACAACGACGAACTCCGGGATCCGATCATCGGTGCGGACCATGCCATCGCGCTGGGCCTGGTGAATGAGGAGGAAATCGTGCACATCCGCACGGAGGCCTTGAAGGTCAACGCCATGCTGACAGAACTATTCGAGCGCCTGGGTATCCGGCTCATCGACCTGAAACTGGAATTCGGCCGTTCGTCCGACGGCAGCGTCATCATTTCCGACGAAATCAGCCCGGATACCTGCCGGCTGTGGGACATGAAGACGGGCGAAGTCCTGGACAAGGACCGGTTCCGTCACGACATGGGCGGCGTCATGGACGCGTACGAGTATGTTTTCACCCTTTTAAACCGCATGTAAGATGGGCATTTTCGGAGCATATGGCGTCAAGAAGGCGTCCGCAATCATCTATTACGGTCTCCATGCCTTGCAGCACCGCGGGCAGGAAGGCGCCGGCATCGTGACTTTCGAGGGCGAACAGGGATACCGCCACCGCGCGCTCGGACTGGTCAATGAAGTGTTCAATCCCGGAATCCTCGACGGCCTCAAGGGCGAGATCGGCATCGGCAGCGTGAAGTACGCCAACCAGTCGAAGGGCGGACTGGACAATGTCCAGCCCCTTTTCTTCCATCACGATACCGGGGACTTCGCGATTGCCGGAGACGGCAACCTCGTGAATTCCAAGTATATCGCCGATTATCTGGAGAAGATGGGCTCGATCTTCCAGACCCGGACGGACAGCGAACTGCTGGCCCACCTGATCAAGAAGAATACCGGTGAGGACCGTATCTTCAGCATCATCGGCGCCCTGAACATGATGGAAGGCGGTTTCGCTTTCGTCATCATGACCAAGAACCGGATCTATGCCGCCCGCGACAAATATGGCATCAAGCCCCTGGCGCTCGGCCGTCTGGGAGACGGATATGTCGTCAGCAGCGAGACCTGCTCGTTCGAACTGATCGGCGCTACCTATATCCGGGACGTCGAGCCCGGAGAGATCGTCACCCTGGACCATCACGGCATCCGCAGCCAGAAGTATTCCCAGTACCAGCGCTACAAGATGTGTGCGATGGAATACATCTACCTGGCCCGTCCGGACAGCGACATCGACGGCTGCAACGTCCATGCGTACCGCAAGGAATCTGGACGGCGGCTGTACCGAGAATGCCCGGCGGAGGCCGATATCGTCATCGGCGTGCCGGATTCCAGCCTCAGCGCCGCCATGGGCTACGCCGAGGAAAGCGGAATCC
>JBGUXJ010000233.1:0-3095 GCA_045222055.1 Candidatus Cryptobacteroides sp.
GGCTCCTGGTTTCCATCGAACGCTGGGGGGCGGAGAATGACCGGACGGTCGCGGTCCTGCTGGAACAGCATGTCAGCCAGGATGCGACCAAACAGGGATTTACGGAGACGGAGATCCTGAAGGTCCTGACCCAGGCTTCAAAAGGCGCGTTCCCGCATGTACGGTTCTGCGGCCTGATGGGCATGGCGACCCTGACGGAGGATCCGGAGATCATCCACGGGGATTTCGCGCGGCTTTCGGAGACTTTCGCGAAGGTTCGTGCGGAATTGCCGCAGCTGACGGACTTCAAGGAATTGTCGATGGGCATGTCGGATGACTGGCCGCTGGCGATTGAGCACGGTTCGACGCTCGTCCGCATCGGTACCGCCATCTTCGGTCCTCGGGAGTATTAGCCTTTCGTCAATTCTTCAATCATCGCGTGGGCGACGGCGGCGGAAGCGCCGGAGCCGCCCAGCGCCTGACGGATTTCACGGTATCCGTCCAGCATCTTTTCACGATACTTCTTGTCTTCGACCAAGCGTCGGATCTCCGCTGTCAGGTTGTCGGCCGTCAGGTCTTTCTGGATCAGTTCCCGGAAAACCAGCCGGTCGGCGATCAGATTACCCAGACTGATGTACTTGACCTTGATGATCATTTTGGCGATCCGGTAATTTAAGGCGGAAACCGCGTAGCCGACCACCTGCGGCGTCCCGATCAGACAGGCCTCCAGCGAGGCCGTTCCGGAATTGATGACGGCCGCCTCGGCATGCCGGACGATGGACGGTGTCTGGCCGAAAACCAGTTTCAGGTAGGATTCCCGGCCTTCGAGCCATGGAGAATAATCCGCCAGGGAACGGGACGGGGCACCTGCGATGACAAACTGGTAATCCTTGTATAGCGGAAGCGCATGCATCTGGTCGGCGAAGGCGCTGCAGACCGGCATCATGGACTTGACCTCGGCTTTCCGGGACCCGGCCAGGATGGCGATGACCGGACGGTCGGGCAGTCCGGCGGCAGACAGGAATTCCGCACGGGACTGCGATGCGGCAGGGGAGCCGTCGACGGCATCCACCAGCGGATTGCCCTTATAGATGTATTCCACACCCTTGCGGTCGAAATAGGGCTTCTCGAACGGGAAGACGATGAAGAGTCTGTCGACGTATGCCTTGAGCTTGCGGATCCGTCCTTCCCGGGACGCCCAGACCTTCGGCGCAATGTACCAGAATACCTTCAGCCCATGCTTGTGGACAGATTCCGCAATCCGGAAATTGAACCCCGGATAGTCGATCAGGATCACGACATCCGGGCGGAACCGGAGGATGTCTTCCACGCAGAAACGGATGCGTCGCAGATACGTTCCGGTATGGAGGATGACCTGCGAGAATCCCATGACGGCACCTTCCTTATAGTCTTTCACGAATCCGTCGCCGTCCTGATGCAACCGATAGACATCGTTCATCAGGGGACCACCCCAGAAGCGGATATCCGCCGAAAGATCTTCGGCATACAATCCTTTCATCAGGTTGGAACCATGGAGGTCTCCGGAAGCTTCTCCGGCTATGATGTAGTATTTCATGCGTGGAAATCCTGAATGAACCCTTCGGCCGCCAGGCGGTCGTTTTCGGCATAGTCGGTCTTGTCGAGGTTGTCTGCGGTAATGCAGATGTACCCATCCTCGATCAGCTTGAGGTCGGCTCCCGGAAGGTTGGAGTCGTCATCCAGGAACTGCCCGACCATCATGTAGAGTTTCTCACCTTCTTCCAGCGGTTTCTCCAGGGGCGGGAGAGACTCGGGCGTGATGCCATAACGCCGGTACAGGTCCGGGTTCCACTCGGTAAACTCCTTGATCCATTTTCCTTTGGCCTGGTGGCCGATCCGGACGCCCTTGACCATCTTGGTCGGGAGATCCGGGAAATTGATATTGTAAAAAATGCCGTATCGGTCGGGCAGGTTCTTCCAAAGTCGCTCGAAAAGGTCGGGAAAATACGCTTCCACGCAGGAGAAATCCGCATCGGCATGCAGGGAATCGAGCGAGACACCCAGGGAAGGGATGCCGTACAGCGCGGCTTCTTCCGCGGCACCGAGGGTCCCGGAATAGCAGGCGGCGCTGGAAGCGTTGTGACCGTGGTTGATGCCGCTCACGACCACATCGGGCAGCGGGTCCATGAAATTGCAGCCATACTTGACGCAGCTGGCCGGCGTCGCATCCAGGTAAGACCAGCGAATCCCGTCTTCGTCCGTTCCGAGATCTTTGTAGCGGATCCTCCTGAGTCCGATGGATACGGCCATGCCCATTCCGGACTGGTGCTGCATCGGAGCGATGACGGTCACATCGCCGAACCGGCGCATCATCCGGGCGAGTGTCCGGATGCCTTTCGACGTATAGCCGTCGTCATTTGTGACCAGGATGTTCATCTATGAAACGTGTTAATAGTCTTTAACTTGCCTATTGAAACGATTAATTTTTGACAAGTATTGCAAAGATACGGCATTTTCGTTATTTTTGTACGATTTTTGAAGGAAATCAAAAAACGTAGAAAGCAAATTGTTCAACTTTTTTAATAAAAAAACACAATGGTAAAACTTGGTATTAACGGATTTGGCCGTATTGGCCGTATGGTATTCCGTGCCGCTTATGAGAATTTCGCCGGAGAGATCGAGGTCGTGGGTATCAATGACCTTCTCGATGCCGATTATCTCGCTTACATGCTGAAGTATGACTCTGTCCACGGCAAGTTCTGTGGCGAGGTCAAGGCTGAGGGCAACTATCTTGTCGTCGATGGCAAGAAGATCCAGGTCTTCGCTGAGAAGGATCCTGCCAACATCACCTGGGGTGAACTTGGTGTCG
The DNA here is from genome assembly GCA_045222055.1 of Candidatus Cryptobacteroides sp. Lineage (GTDB taxonomy): Bacteria > Bacteroidota > Bacteroidia > Bacteroidales > UBA932 > Cryptobacteroides. Next base: position 2,828 of record JBGUXJ010000233.1, read on the forward strand.
ACGTCGTCGTCGAATCCACCGGTTTCTTCCTGACCGAAGAGCTCGCTTCCGCGCATCTCAAGGCTGGTGCCAAGAAGGTTATCATGTCCGCTCCTTCCAAGGACGCGACCCCTATGTTCGTCTATGGTGTGAACCACAAGACCTATGCAGGCCAGAAGATCATCTCCAACGCTACCTGCACCACCAACTGCCTTGCTCCGCTGACCAAGGTCCTCAATGACAAGTTCGGTGTCGTCCGTGGCCTCATGACCACCGTCCATGCCGCTAC
>JBGUXJ010000234.1:0-18659 GCA_045222055.1 Candidatus Cryptobacteroides sp.
TACCGGACGGGATTCATCTATGGCGGTGACAGTTACTTCGACAACATGGGCACCTTCTTCGGCGCCTGCGGGTACGATATCATCGACAAGAAGACGTATGACAAGGATGCCATCGCCTTCGCCAATATCTGGGGCACGTCGGACGAGGACTCCTACCGCGAGGCGCTGGGGCATTTCGACCGGAGCCATGCGGCCGGCGAGCCGTTCTTCGCCCATATCATGACCATTTCCAACCACCGGCCCTACACCTATCCGGAAGGCCGGATCGCGTATGACGGCAACCCGATGAGCCGCCGGGCGGCTGTCAAGTATACCGACTGGGCCATCGGCCATTTCCTGTCCGAAGCGGCGGAAAAGCCCTGGTTCTCTGAGACGGTTTTCGTGATCATGGCGGACCACTGCGCTTCCTCGGCGGGCAAGACCTCGCTGCCGCTGGACTGCTATCATATCCCTTGTCTGATCTATTCACCCGGTTTCATCGAACCGGCCTTCATCGACAAGGTCTGTTCGCAGATTGATGTGATGCCGACGCTCTTCTCCCTGCTGCATTTCTCTTACGAGGCGCCTTTCTATGGCCGGAACGTGCTGGATCCGGATTTCCGGGAACGGGCTTTCATGGCCACGTACCAGGATCTGGGGTACTATGCGGACGATGTGCTGACCGTCCTGTCTCCGGTCCGGAAGGTCCAGCAGTTCCGCATCCGCCAGCATGACGGATGGAACTACGACGAGATTCCCATGGAAAATGAGGAGGCCGGCGACGTCCTGCGGGAGGCCCAGGCACTTTACCAGACCGCGAACCTGGCCTATTAATCTTTGTTCTTGGTATCGATGCAGATCGTGACGGGACCGTCATTGATCAGGGATACCTGCATGTCCGCACCGAACTCGCCGGTTCCGACCGGTTTCCCGATGGCTTCCGAAAGCGCGGAGCAGAAGGCTTCGTACAAGGGAACGGCTATTTCGTGCCCGGCTGCCTTGAACCAGGACGGACGATTGCCTTTCCGGGTGGAGGCGAGCAGGGTGAACTGACTGACTACCAGGGCTTCTCCTCCGACTTCCACGATGCTCCGGTTCATGACGCCGTCCTCGTCGTCGAAGATGCGGAGCGCGGCGATCTTCCGGACCAGCCACTCCAGGTCGCTCCGGTCATCGTCCTGGCTGATGCCCAGCAATACCAGCATTCCCGGTCCGATGGAGGATCGGATTTCACCGGAAATGGAGACGGATGCGTTGCGGACGCGTTGTAAAACGACTTTCATTCTTGACTCTTTCTTGCGCAAATTTATGCTTTTTTCTTATCTTTGCGGCCTTTTTAAACCAAATGACTATGAAAAAGATTATTCTTACCCTCGTGGCAGCCGCCGTGCTGTCCCTGATTGGATCTACGGCATTTGCCCAGACCAGCGTTGGTCTTTTCGAAGGCGGTCGTGGTTATGCCCAGCGTTTTGACGGCGCTGACGAGAATACTTCCACCGGCGCCAGTGCCTTTGGCCTTGCCGTGGAACACAATGTCCGCCTGAACAGCCTGTTCGGCGTTTCCGCCGGTGCTGACATAAGCGTCTCCGGTGCCAAGGATTTCATGGATATCAAGGACTTTACCCTCGTGGAATCCTACCTTGACATCCCGCTTCGCGGAAAGATCTACCTGCCGCTTGGCAATGCCGTCGACCTGAATTTCTTCGCCGGTGCCGTTCCTTCCTACTGCCTCGGTTCCTGGTACAAGGCCGGAGACGGTGATGCGGAGAGCTATTTCGACGCCAACAAGGATTACAAGCGCTTCGACGTGATGCTCGGCGGTGGTGTCGGCCTCGACATCATCAAGCACATCAAGGTCGCCGTGAGTTTCGATTGCGGCGTGCTTGACCGGGATGCTGCTGACGGAAGCAAACTCAACAGCGGCATCCTCAAGTTCACCGCTGCGTATATCTTCTAAGGGATACGCTTCAAACGAAATGTAAGGGATTGGCCTATCGGCGGAAGCGCTGGTAGGCCAGTCTTGTATCCCCGGAGGCCAGATAGATGATGCCGCAGTACGTGAATCCATGCTTGAGGATGTTGTGCTGCATGATCCGGTTGTCCTTGTGCGTGTCGATCCGGATGTTCGGATCGACGGAGAAGGCATAGTCCATGATGGCGGAGAAGACGCCGTGGACCTCCGGTCGGCTGCCGATGCGGTGGATGACGTGGTAGGGAAGCGTGTCGTCCAGCCACTGTCCGTCTTCGATATAGGCATAGGTCGGCTCCGGCGAGGGCAGGAAGGCGAAGTAGCCGACGATACGGCCTTCTTGCGTCAGGACACGTCCGGCATCGCGGTCCAGGTCCTTTTCAATGTCCGGGACGGCGGGGTAGCCGTTCACCCATTGATTCGCGTTGCCGCTGTCGCGCATGATGCCCTTGGCTGCGTCCAGGACGGCCATGATGGCCGGGATGTCTGCTTTTTCTGCGATTCGAATTTCCATGATGGTCGGATGTGCTGTCTGTCCGGAGTCCCGGGTTTGTAAAGATAGGAATTATTCGCTATTTTAGCGCATATAAATCTGAATATGAAAGTCATACTCATAACGGGAGCGAGCAGCGGCATCGGATTCGACGCCGCCCGCGCCTTGGCAAGGCAAGGATACAAGGTCTATGCGGCGGCCCGTCGCCTGGAGCGGATGGAGCCGCTTCGGGAAGACGGTGTCGTCCCGGTCCGGATGGACGTGACCGACGACGCGTCGATGCGGGCCGGCGTCGATGCCGTGCTGGAGCAGGAGGGGAGGATCGACGTGCTGGTCAACAATGCCGGGTATGGTTATTTCGGCCCGGTGGAAACCGTTTCCATGGAAGAGGCCCGCAGACAATTGGAAGTCAATGTCTTCGGACTTGCCCGCCTGAGCCAGTTGGTGTTGCCTGCCATGCGGGCGCAGGGTTCCGGGCGGATCATCAACGTCGCTTCCGTGGCAGGGAAAAGTGTCCTTTATTACGGGGGCTGGTACCATGTCACCAAGTATTCGGTCGAGGCGCTCAGCGACGCGATGCGGATGGAACTCAAACCTTTCGGCATCGACGTCGTGATCATCGAGCCGGGCCTGATCCGGACCGACTGGGGACATATCGCCGCCGACCATCTGGAGGAATCCACCGTCGGTACCGCCTATGCGGAAACGGGCGGGAACATGGCAAGGAACATGCATTACATGTACGACCTGAAATGGCCTGCCGGTCCGCGTGTCGTGACACGCGCCCTGCTCCGTGCCGTCAAGAGCCGCCGCCCCAAGGTCCGCTACCGGATCGGTACGGGCGCCGGTTCCCTGGTTTTCTTCCACTGGCTGCTGCCCTCCCGCTGGTGGGACGCCATCAACCGTAAGATGGGCATGAAACTCGGTTTCGTCCAGAACAGAGCATCACGGTAATGGAGTGGTTGGAGAGTTTGGGCCTGCTGGGGCTGTTCCTGGGGAGTGTGCTGGCCGCATCCATCGTCCCGTTCAGTTCGGATGTCCTCTATGTGGCCATCCTGGCGGCGACGGGACAGCACGTCGGCTGCTTCCTGGCGGCTACGAGCGGAAGCTGGCTGGGAAGTCTCTTCACGTTTTACCTGGGATGGCTCGGAAAATGGGAATGGATTGAAAAATGGTTCAAGGTCACCCGGGAGAAACTGGAATCACAGCAGGAAAAGGTCCACAAATACGGCGTCTGGCTGGCGCTTTTCAGCTGGTTCCCGGTCGTCGGTGACCTGACGGTCCTGGCTCTGGGCTTCTACAAGGCGCCACGGGGTTGGACGTTCCTTCTGCTCCTGGTCGGCAAGGCACTCCGCTACCTGTTCTGGAACCTGATCGTCGGACTGTTTTAAGAGATTGGAAATGATGGAAAACGTTTGTGTATGTTATATCCCGATGCTGGAGGGACAGTCGGATATGGTCAATGACTGGCTCCAGGGGGTCCCGGACCGGTACGGAATCCTTCCGCTGATGCTTCCCCCGGTTGATTGGAACGATGACCTGACACCATGGCCTGCCGGCCCTGTCTTCAAGAAAGGGAAACCCTTCGGCGGCCAGGCGGCGAAGTATCTGGAAAGGCTTGAAGGAGAAATCATTCCGTCCATGGAGGCGGGGTTGCAGGTCGGGCAGCGTTGGATGCTGGGCATTTCCCTGTCGGGCCTGTTCGCGGTGTGGGCCGCCGCAAAGTGCGAACTGTTCACCGGCGTCGCAGCCATTTCCGGCTCTTTCTGGTATCCCGGGTTTACCGAGTGGCTCAAAGAGCAACAGGTCGCCGTCAGGCAGGTGTATCTTTCCCTGGGAGACAAGGAGACCGAAACCAAGAACATCCATCTGAAAGACATTGCCGTCCAGACCGCCAGGGTGGTCGAAATCCTTCGGACCAAAGGTGTCGATACGCAGTTTGAATGGACGGAAGGCACGCACTTCGGCCCCGTCATCCCGCGGTTGGAGAAATGTTTCGATACAATCGCCCGGACTGTCAGGCGCTGAAATTGTGGTCGACGACGATCTTGACCTGCTTGTCCGGAACCAACGCCTGCAACTCTTTTTTCAATTCCCCGGCAAAACCGGCTTCGTCCTTGACGGAAAGGTCCGGAACGACATCCACAGAAACGGTGCCGGCCTCCTCGTCGAGCAGATATCCGTGTACCTGCGTGATTTTCGGGTGGGCGGCCAGCGCCTGCATCACCTTGGCCTGCAGTTCGTCGCTCTTTGAACTGGCATAGATTCCCACGGTGAGGATGATTCCGTGCCTTGCATAGACGGACTCTGCGATCTTGCGGGTCAGTTTGTGGATTTCATGGGCGCTCATCGTGTCGTACACGTTGATATGGAGGGAACCGATGACCGTGTCCGGACCGTAATTGTGCAGGATCAGGTCAAAAACCCCGTGGACCTCCGGGAAAGCCATGACTTCCGACTTGATCTGGGCGACCAGGTCCTGCGAGAAGCGGGCTCCCAGCAATTCGTTGACAGGGGATGACAGCATCTCGAAGCCGGCCTTGATGATCAGCAGCGAGATCAACGTGCCCAGGATTCCGTCCAGCGATACATGCCAGATCAGCATGACTGCGGCCGAGACGAGCGTGGCGAGTGTGATGAGGGCATCGAAAAGGGCGTCGGAACCCGATGCGAACAGGGCGTCGCTCTTGAGTTTTTCTCCCTGCTTCTTCACGTAGGAACCCAGTGCCAGTTTCACGAAGATGGCGACGATGATGACGACGAGGGTCGCCGTCGTATAATTGGGCCGGGTCGGGTGGCTCAGTTTGCCGACGGACTCGATGAGCGAGGTCACGCCCGCGGAAAGGACGATGACGGATATGATGATGGCGCTGAAATACTCCACGCGTCCGTGACCGAAGGGATGGTCTATGTCTGCCGGCCGCTGGGACAGTTTGGTGCCGACGATGGTGATGACGCTGGACAGCGCGTCGCTGAGGTTGTTGACGGCGTCCATGACGATGGCCACGGATCCGGCGATGAAACCTACGATCGCCTTGAAGGAGGCCAGCAGCACATTGGCGAGGATGCCGATGACGCTGGTGCGGATGATGGCTTGTGAACGGTTCTGTTCCATGTTCGTTCTTTTTTCCGAATGTCAAATATAGTTATTTATCCCGACATGGACCTTGTATCTTATGCCCGGAATCGATATCTTTGTTCCGGTAACATGAGAAGAGACATGACGGAGAAGGAAAAAATGCTTTCGGGGCAGTTGTATTCCGCAGTGGACGCGCAACTGCTGGAGGAACTGGGCGCGGTAAAGGAGATGATCCACCGGTACAATGCGCTGAGCCCGTCTGACAATAAGGGCAAGTTTTCGATTCTGAAAGACTTGCTGGGGTGGATCGGGGATGATGCGATTATTGTCAACCAGCCGTTCTACTGCGATTACGGGAAGCAGATCCGTGTCGGGAAACGCTTTTTCGCCAATTTCAATTTCACGGTCCTGGACGAGGCGCCGGTCACCATCGGGGACGACTGTTTCATCGGTCCGAACGTAAGCATCTATACGGCATGCCACAGTACGGATCCGGTGGAGCGGAACAGCCGCAGGGAATGGGCGGAGCCCGTGACGATTGGGGACAATGTGTGGATCGGCGGCAGCGTGACCATCCTCCCCGGCGTCAGCATCGGAGACAATGTCACGGTCGGGGCAGGATCCGTCGTTACCCGGGACATCCCTTCAAACGTCGTCGCGGCAGGAATTCCCTGCCGCGTCATCAAAAAACTGTCCTGACGTCCGTCAGATTTATTTGTTCACCCGATCGTATTGCTCGTCGGAAACGGCTTCCAGCCATTCGTTTGAAGCACCTTCCTGCACGTCCTTGTGATAGGTGAGGTGCTGCATCCAGCTGTCAGCGGCCGCTCCGTGCCAGTGCTTGGCTCCTTCGGGGATCTCGACGATGACCCCGGGGACAAGCGGGACGGCCGGCTTTCCCCATTCCTGATACCAGCCCCTGCCCGCCACGCAGACAAGGACCTGCACCTGCTTGTGGTGGATGTGCCAGTTGTTGCGGCATCCCGGCTCGAACGTGACATTGGCGATACCGCCGTCCAGGGGCGCCAGATAACTGTTTCCGGTGAAATACTGCGCATAGGCCGTGTTGGGCTGTCCCTTGGGCCATACGGAGAAGTCCACGGTCTGAACCGGCTTGTGCGCGTCGCCTAGAACAGTGGAGAGGGCACCGCGGAGGCGTTCGGCCTCGGCAAGTCCCACTTTCTCCTCCAGCAGGGCGGGGAGCGCCCGGAGTTCCTCGTCCGATACGCCCATGTTGCGGGCGCCGGAAACGTGGGCGGTCAGTTGCGGCTCACAGCCGGGCAGGGCGGAAATGGCACTTACGGTAACGATCTCCCGGTCCGCGAAACTGAGGTTGTTCCGGGCGAAGATGTCGCCGAACAGGTGGGCCTTGAGATAGTAGTCCGTCGCCGGTGCGAAGGTATAGTTGAATGGCTGGCCCGAGAGGCGTGTCTGGACCGCCGTTCCCTGTTTCAGGGCATCATAATCCCCGGCTAGCGGATCGGCCTCTTTCCCGGGATCGTCTTTGATGCCCTCCGCCTGACGCTGCGCCAGCACCCGTTGCAAGGTTCCCAAAGCATTGAGCGAGCGGGGAAAGCCGGTATAGGCATAGAGTTGGGACAGCGCCTCTTTGGCTTCGCTGACGGTCAGCCCGTTGTCAAGGGCGTGGGCGACGGCGGTTTCCAGTCCGGCCTGGTCTCCCTTGGCTTCCAGGGCGGCGATGACGGCAAGACCCTGCCGACGGGGCGTGAGTGCATTCTCCATTTGCTGTGCGTTGATTGTCATGCAGGGCAGCAGGACTGCCAGGATCATTATCCGTTTGAACATATCGTGTCTGTCAATTCTTTACGGCAGATTTGCTGAGTTTTGCCGTGACCATCGGATTCGTGTCGGTCAGCTGGAGGGACTTGACCATGTCGGTGGTCCCTTCCTTGTATTTCTTGAAGTGCGCCGTCTGGAGATGGCTCTGATAGGCCGCCTGGTCGGCGTATACCTCCAAGATATAGACCTTGCAGGGATCCGCCTTGTCCTGCATGGAGAACAGGCCGATGACCCCGGGCTCCGTGGCCATGGAGACCGTTCCGACCTCCTTGGCGAAGGTCAGGTATTCTTCCAGTTTCTCCGGGTACACTTCGATCTGCGCCAGGCGTACGATCCGCTCGCCGTATTCGCGGACGGGGATGTCGGCTCCGAACAGGCGGGCGGCGTTGTCGGAGAACACCGCTTCCGGAGACAGGCCGTGCGATGCCAGGCGCGCCTCCAGGGATCTCTTCGCTCCGACGAGGGCGGTCGCCGCCACATAGGGATAGTCGGAGCCATAGAGGATATGGGACGGCTCCGTAACGGTCAGAAGCGATTCCAGGGCATCGTCCGTCGCGGCTCCGGCCAGGTCGAAATACAGACGGGATACATTCGCGTCGACGTTCACCGGCTGCATGTATCCCTGGCTGACCATCACAGGGAGCAACCCTTTGAAGCGCGGCAGCGCGTTCGGAAGGAACGAGCCGCAGTGCGGGACCACGACCTTCAGGTCCGGATAGCGGACCAGGACGTCATGGGCGACCATGTTGAGGATCGCCCGGGTGGTCTCCGCCAGGTACTCGTAGGACGCCAGCGGTACGGTGGCGACCAGCCGGTCATTGACGGAAGAAGGTTTATGCGGATGCGTGATGATGACGGCCTTGCGGCTGTTCAGATAGGCCATCAGGGGCTCCAGTTCCGGATCGCCCAGATACTGCCCGTAACTGTTCGAGGCCAGTTTGACGCCGTCTGCTCCGAGCACTTCCAGGGCATAACGGGCCTCTTCCAAGGCCTTGTCCATGTCCGGCAGCGGCAGGGCGGCGCAGAAGCGGAAACGGCCGGGATGCAGGGCTTTCAGCGCAGCGGCTTCCTCGTTGAAACGGCGGCAGACAGCAGCGGATTCGGCGCCGTCGCCGAAATAGGGTTGCGGCGCCGGCATGGTCAGGACGGATGTCCGGATGCCGGCCTGGTCCATGAATTCCAGATGTGCCTCGACGTTCCAGGAGGGAATCGGGTACATTTCGTCCATCTCCATCCCATGGGCCTTCACGGCGTCCAGGTAGGATTCCGGAATCATGTGGCTGTGCACGTCGATCTGGGCCGACGCCAATGTGGCACTGAGTGTCATGACAACAGCAGTGAGGATGATTCTTTTCACGGTGTCCGGTCGGTTACTGGTTTCGTGTCTGGGCTGGTCTTTCCCGACGGCCGCCCGGGTTCGGGCCTGGCATGGCAGGGGAGAACATCCGGACCTGGCGGTTTCCCAGGTTGTACTTTTCACGAAGGGCCGCCGCTTCCTGCATCATGGGAGATGCGTGATATCGGTTCAGGGCTTCCTGGTCCGCCCATTCGTCAATCAGGAGCAGGTCCTCGGGAGCGTCCGCCGGATAGAAATAGTCATAACGGATGCATCCTTCGATGGCACGGATCTTCGCGGCGATGCCGCTGCTTTCCATCTCTTCCACGTATTTCCGGGCGTTCCCGTTTTCTCCGGAATACCGGATGTTGATGGTTACCTGCGCATTGCAATGATTGGAAATCAGCACGAACAGCGCGCTGGCAACCAAGAACAAAAGACACTTTTTCATAGTAACGTATAGATTTTTGCGGATTGTTTCTTGTCGCGGTTCCTCACGAGTCCGACGTAGATCAGCAGGACGATGTTCATCATGAGGGAATACAGGATGGCCGGAATCGCCATCTCTTCGTTGGCGAATATGAAAGGACTGGAGGCGATCGCGATGGCCTGGGCGGCGTTCTGCATCCCCACTTCGATGACAACCGTCCTGCGCTGGCGGTCGTCGGATTTCACCAGGCGGGACAGCAGCGACGAGCAGCCGATGGCGACGAGGATCAGCGCCGTGACGCACAGGCCGAGGATGCCGATATTGTCGAGGATGGTCTTGTGGTGCTGGATATAGAAAACGGTGATCAGCACGAGCAGGAGCGGGAAAGCCAGTTTGCCGAGCACTTTGTCCGTTTTCTCCGCACCTTTCGGCCATGCATAGTGGAGGCAGATGCCGAGAAGGACCGGCAGCAGCATCAGGACCAGGTTCTGCTTGATCAGGTTCCCCACAGGCAGGCTGATGCCCACGCTCTCCCCAACCAGGGTTGTCGCCCAGCTCATCACGAACGGAATCGTGAACAGCGTGATCACGCTGCTCAGGGCCGTGAGGGTAACGGAAAGCGCCACGTCTCCGCCTGCGAGTTTGGAAAACACGTTGGAGGAACTGCCGCCCGGGCAGCAGGCGATCAGGACGAGGCCGATGAAGAATACGGGGTGAAGGTGGAAAGCCACGGCCAGGCCCAGCGCGATGAGCGGGAGCAGTATCAACTGTCCAAAAAGGGCGACCATGATGGGCCAGGGGTGACGGAATACTTTACCGAAGTCTTCGAACTTGAGGGTAAGACCCAGGTCGAACATCAGGAGGGTAAGTATGGGAAGGACGATCCAAATGGCCATATGGAGAAATATATTTGCTGTTTAGGATACAAAAATACAAATTCCTGGCGATGGTTTGAAGGTGTTTGCTATTATTTGGATTTACAACTATATTTGTGTAGAAGTGTTTTACCATGAAAAGGCTTGTCATCCTCATATTGTCCGTCCTCTGCCTGCAACTTCCTGCGCAGGATCTGACGCATTTCAAGAAAATAGTCAAGGAACTGAGTTCCGCCCGGTACCAGGGTCGCGGCTATGCCCGGGACGGCGCCAACAAGGCGGGGAATTTTCTCGCCCGGGAATACAAGAAATCCGGGGTGGACGAGGTCTCCCTCCAGCCCTTCAAGATTGACATCAATACCTTCTGCGGGGCCATGGAAATGTGGGCGGACGGGAAGAGACTCCGTGCAGGCGTTGACTTCTCCATGCGGGAATATTCTCCCGGCGTACATGGGGAATTCCCTGTCTATCATGTCGATACGCTGAACTTCGACGGCGACCGGCTCCTCGCGGACCTGGCCCGGCCTGAAAATGCCGGCTGCATGGTCTGCTGCGATTTCTGGTTTACCTACAAACACCGGGAAGTGTTCTCCAAACTCCAGAAGAAGGGGGAGTGCGGCAATGCCGGCCTGCTGTTCACCTGGGCTGCGCCCATCAAGTTCTTCAAGGCTTATGGGGAGAAGGTGGTCGACAAGCCCATCGTCTGGGTTACTCCCGAGGCCATTTCCGGCGTCCGGCGCGTGAAACTGAACGTGGATAATGAATTCCTGAAAGATTACGGGCTTTTCAACGTCATCGCCAAGGTCGAAGGGGCGCGGCACGACAGCTGCTATGTCTTCACGGCGCATTATGACCACCTGGGCAACCTGGGTCCCAAGGTCTTCTATCCCGGCGCCAACGACAATGCCTCCGGAACGGCCGCCATCGTCACGCTGGCTGCGTATTATGCCAGACATCGTCCGCCTTTCGACATGTACTTCCTGGCTTTCTCCGGCGAGGATGCCAACCTGCGGGGCTCGACCTGGTTCGTGGAGCATCCGGTGGTCCCTTTGGAGCAGATCAAGTATCTGTTCAACATCGACATGATCGGCGACGACAATCCGGCCATCTACTGCGAGGTGAGCGATGCCGGAATGGCGAAGTTCCCCAAGTTCGAACAGGTGAATGCGGAACAGCACCTGTTTACCAAGCTGGACAGGGGAGAACTGGCTGCCAACAGCGACCACTATCCCTTCGCCGTCCGAGGCGTCCCCTGTATCTTTCTGGAAAACCAGGAGGGGAGCGCCTATCCGCATTACCATACGCCCGCCGACAATTTCAAGACGGTGAAATTCGACAGCTACGCGCCTGTATTCAAATTGGTTACAGGATTCATTTCAAAATAACCGGATATGATCAGAAAAGCAAACAAGGATGACATCGGCCGCATCATGGAACTGCTGCATCAGGTCAACATGACGCATCATGAGATCCGTCCCGACCTGTTCAAGCCCCATACGACCAAGTATGATGCGCAGGAACTGGAAGCCCTGCTCGGCGATGAGTCCCGGCCTGTATTCGTTTACGATGACGGCAAAGAAGTACAGGGCCATGCATTCTGCCAGATCTCGGAAACGAAGGGACACCGGCTGCTGCAGGATATCAAGACCTTGTATATCGATGATATCTGTGTCGATGAAAAGGCACGCGGCAGGCATGTCGGGAAAGCGCTGTATGAATTCGTCCGTGAATATGCCCGTTCCGCCGGCTGCTACAATATCACGCTCAACGTCTGGGAGGGGAACGCCGCTGCCGCGTCGTTCTACCGCAGCATGGGCTTGCAGATACAGAAAACTGCCCTGGAAACGATCTTGTAAGACCTATCTGGCCTGCCCTTTGAACCGGATGGCCAGCATCGTGAGGTCGTCGCTTTGTTCCGCCTTTCCGACGAAACGGTGTACGGCGTCGGTCAGCGCGTTGACCGTCGTTTCAGCGGTGTCCGCTTTTGTTTGTCTGAGTGTGTCAAGGATCCGCTGTTCGCCGAACTGGTCCTTGTCCCTGTTCTCCGCTTCCGACAGTCCGTCCGTGTAGAGAAGGAGCGTCGTGCCCGGCGCAAGCGTGTGATGCTGCCCCTTGTATTTCCATCCGGACTCCACGGCGACCGGCAAGTTGGCTTCCACTTTCAGGAAGCGAGGCTCCTTCCCCGCCAGTAGCGGCGCGTTGTGGCCTGCGTTGCAGTAGGACAGGATGCCCGTGGACAGGTCCAGGATGCCGACGAAGAGCGTCGCGAACATCATGGAATCGTTGCGGCCCTCCGCCGATGTGTTGATGGCCGAAACAATCTTCTCCGGCGAATTCTCCGAGGAAGACAAGGAACGGAACTGCGTGCTGATCATGGACATGACAAGGGCGGCGGGAACACCTTTCCCGGATACGTCGCCGATGCAGAAGTACAACCGTCCGTCCCGGATAAGGAAATCATACAGGTCTCCGCCGACGGCCTTGGCGGGAGTCAGACTCGCATGGATATCAATGTCTTCACGTTCAGGGTATTGGGAAAGTCCCTTAGGCAGCATCGCCATCTGGATGTCGCGGGCGATGGACAGTTCGCTTTCCATCGAGGCCTGCCGGGCGGTGGTGGCCTTCAATTCCCGGACATATTCCGACAGGGAGGTCTCCATGTCGGCGAAGGAATCACGCAACTGGCGGATTTCGTCGTTGAGCCTGATGTCTGGAAGCGGAGTCTTGAAATCGCCCTTCGCCACTTCCTTCGCCGACTGGGCGAGGAACTGGAGCGGCTTGGCTGTCCGCTTGATCATGAAAAAGCTGCTCAGGGCGATGACGATCATTCCGAGAAGCATCAGCCCCAGGAGGATATAGCCCAGTTTGATGCCGGAACGGAGCAGGACGGCCTGGGGAACGACGATGCCCACGGACCAGCCCGTCTTTTCGATGGGGGCATAATATACGTGGGAGGGAACGCCGTCGATGACCGTCGAGGCCTGCCCTTTGTGACCGGCCAGCATCTCATGGCCGATGTGGACATAGCTGGAATCTCCCTTTGCGGCCGCCGTTTCGTCGAATTCGAAATAATTCTTCTCCAGCATCTGTTCCGCATCGGGATGGGCGAGATAGTCTCCGTCCCGGTCCAGCAGGAAGGAATAGGGACGATGGACCGCATTGTCCGGGACATTGCTCCGCTCGTTGACGATCACGTCGATTTCCTGCATCTGTTCGGTCAGCCATTCCAGCGAGGCGACGACGCCGAGCATGCCGACGATCTTTCCGTCTTTGTCGTGGGCGGGGAGGAAATAGGTGCAGTACACCATCTTGGACCCCGAGTCGTATTTGCTGGGCTCGGTCCAGTAGTCTTCTCCCGTCACGATGGATGAGCGGAACTGTTCGGAACCGGAATAGTCATGCTGCTCGGAAGCATCCTGGTAGTGCTCGATGCTTCCATCCCTTTCACGGCCGACATAGGGCTCGAACCAGCGGCCTACTGACGGAAAATAATTCTCTGTGAAGGCGATGACACATCCCCGCAGATGCGGGTTCAGCTGCAGTTCCTGCTCCAGCGAAGCATAGACGGCGGAAGGACTGGAGAGATTTCGTTCCACACCTTCCCGGACGTTGACGGCTGAGACTTCGACGGAACGCAGGATGCCCTCCACTTTTTCGTTGGTCAGGTCCAGTACATCACCGTAGTGGATGTCGGCCTGCTCGACCATTCCCTATTTCGCCCGGAAGAAGACGATGGCGGAAATGACGGACATCATCAGGATCCACAGGAGGATGATCCGACGTGTCAGCCGGTTGGCAAAGGGACGCATGTTCTTTTTCATTTCAGCCATACAATTGGTAAAAATACAAAACTATCCGTAAAACTGAAAATGATAGGAGTGATCCTTGGGAAAATCACTGTGTCAGCGATTTGTCTGCGTTCCTGCGCGGACCGTGCGTTGCGTCTGGAATCCGGCCAGGAAAACGGCGGTATGCAGAAGAATCAGTGTCTTTGTGTTTTGCATCGTGTGTGCATGCAAAGATGCGAACTTTCAGATATATATTGTAACTTTGTGTAAAGATTCTTTACAGTCATGGAGGGAATCTTTACAGGTTGACAAGGGCAGGGGAATTCATAATCGGTTGAATATATTTTCGTTACACCATTTGGAACGGAATTTGACCTGTACCCGTGCGTGATAGATTTTGAAGATGGCATCCAAGATAGGGAAAATACTTGTCGTTGACGATAACCTGGGCATCCGCCGGGCGCTGGAGATTCTGTTGCCGGTCCATTTCGCGGAGGTGAAGACGATCCCTTCACCTTCGACGCTGGTGTCGGCTCTGGAACAGTTCCGGCCGGATGTCGTACTGCTGGACATGAACTTCCATACCGACATCAATACCGGAAACGAAGGGCTGTACTGGGCCGGTGAACTCAAGAAGATGGCTCCGGAAGTGGAAGTCGTGCTGTTCACGGCATACGCCGATATCGCCCTGGCCGTGGAAGGGATGAAAAGGGGAGCGTTCGATTTCATCGTGAAGCCATGGGACAACGGAAAACTGATCGAGGTGTTGACCGCCGCCCGGGACAAGGCGAGAAAGGCCCTCAAAAGGGACGCTCGTTCTTCTGTTGACCAGAAAGCGGACAGTCCGATGTTCTGGGGCTCGTCCAAGTCCATGGCAGCCATCCGCAAGACGCTTGACAAGATCGCCCCGACCGATGCTACGGTCCTGATTACCGGGGAGAACGGCACGGGAAAGGACGTGCTGGCCCGGGAAATCCATGCCCACAGTCTCCGGAGCGGGAAGCCCATGGTCGCGGTGGATGCCGGAGCCATCACCGAGACGCTTTTCGAGAGTGAACTTTTTGGGCATGTGAAGGGCGCTTTCACCGATGCCCATACGGACCATGCTGGCAAGTTCGAGCAGGCGGGCGGCGGCACGCTCTTCCTGGACGAGATCGGCAATATCCCGCTGCATTTGCAGGCGAAACTGCTGCGTGCCATCCAGAGCCGGAGCATCGTCCGCGTGGGTGGCAACGAAGCCATCCCGGTGGATATCCGGCTGATCTGTGCGACGAACATGGATTTGGAAACGCTTGTGCATGAGGGCCGTTTCCGGGAAGACCTGTACTATCGCATCAACACCGTGCATATCGCGCTCCCGCCGCTGCGCGAGCGCAAGGAAGACATTCTGCCGCTGGCCCAGCGTTTTCTGGAGCGTTTCGCCCTGAAGTATCACCGCACCATTTCCGGCATCTCCGCCGATGCCGCCAATGCCTTGACGGCCTACCGCTGGAGCGGCAATATCCGTGAACTGCAGAACTGCATCGAGAAGGCCGTGATCCTTTCGGAAGGTGCGACGCTGACCTTGGGTGACATCCAGTTGGGACAGCCCGCAAAGACTGTCGGAACGACCATCCGGTCCGTCAACGAATCCGAGGAAGAACGGCTGATCCGGGAAGCGATGGACCACACGGGCGGAAACATATCGTCCGCGGCGAAGATGCTGGGCGTGAGCCGTCCCACCCTGTATGCCAAATTGAAGAAATACGGACTATGACTTTTACCGTCTGGCACTTGGTTGGAGCATGTCTCATCGTCGCGATTGTCGTGGCGGTGTTTGCTACTGTAAGGACCAGACACAGGGACATCAAGAAAGTCGCTTATATGATGGACGCCTTGGAAGACGGTGAACTGAACTTCCGCTTCCAGGACAAGAACAGGTTCAACCGCACCCTGAACCGCATCCGGACCATTTTCGAGAAGCAGCGGCAGGCCCACGAACAGGATTCCTGGACCAAACTCATCCGCGTGCTCACGCATGAGATCATGAACACCGTGGCGCCGATCGCCTCTTTGAGCGACGCCATGGCGAAGTCCGTCAATGAGAAAGGGGAGAGCGAACTGGACATCAAGTCCGGACTGGAGACCATCTCGGATTCCTCCAGGAACCTGATCGATTTCGTGCAGACCTACCGTCAGCTATCCGGCGTGGCGAAACCCGTCCGGAAGGCGTTGAAACTGGACGACTTCATGGATGGCGTCCTTGCATTGAACCGTGAGTTTGCTTCCTCCTGCGGTGCGGTCTGCACCTATCGTCCCGAGGAGGCGGACCTGATGATCTACGCCGACGAAGGTCAGATCTCCCAGATCATGATCAACCTCGTCAAGAACGCCCTGCAGGCCGGCGCCAGGCATGTGGACATCACGGCCCGGATGGGGAAGGATGACGATGTCATCGTCCGTGTCGCCAATGACGGTGAGCCGATACCCATACCGGCCCAGGAACAGATCTTCATTCCGTTCTTCACCACGAAGAAGGAAGGGTCCGGCATCGGCCTGTCGCTTTCCCGCCAGATCATGCGGAATCACAACGGCAGCATCGAACTCGTCCGGAGCGATGTCCGGCAGACCGTTTTTGAATTGCGGTTCAGGTAGTCTCCGAAGGAGAAAACTGTAAAGTGTAAAGCCGAAAGTGTAAAGCGTTGTAAAGTGCTTTACACTTTTTTTGTGTTTCGTCAAATCTTTTTCTCTCTGTAAATCAATTTGTTAAGATGTTTGGTACAATCGATGTTGGCTTTTGGCACAGAGTCAAATACATGGATTGTATGAAAACGCTTTTACATATTGTTTTTGTGTCGGTGATGGGGCTTTCCGCCCATGTGGCGGAAGCCCGGGAGCCGCAGGTCATGACCCTTCATGATTGCATGGAATATGCGATCTCCAATTCCACGAAGGCCCGGATCCAGGAAGCCGCGTCCGGCGACGCGCGGCTGAACCGGAGGGACGCGGCTTTGGCTTTGTTCACTCCGCAGATCAGCGCGCAGACTTATGCGTACTACAATTTCGGCCGCAGCATCGACCCGCAGACGAACACGTATTTCAATACCACGTCGTTCCATAACAACTATGGCGTCAGCGCCGGCTACGACCTCTTCGACGGGTTCAAGGCGGTCAACAATTACAAGATTTCCAAGACCGGTCTTCAGATTGCCGCTTCCCAGGAGAAGCAAGTCGAAGCCGATATCTGTCTCGCCGTGATGGAGGCATACTATAACGTGTTGTATTACAAGCGTCTCTGCGAGGTGTACGAAGAGCAGGTGGCCGTGGCCGAGCAGGCGCTTGCCAAGGCGAAACGCCAGGAGGAACTGGGCCAGAAAGGCCATGCCGACGTCGTTGAGATGGAGGCCGGCCTGGCTGACCGGCAATATGACCTGACGAATACGTACAACATGTACTGCGACCAGAAAATGACGTTGGCCGACCTCATGTTCTGGCCGCTGGAGGAAGAACTGGTCATCGATGCTTCCATGCCTGCATGGCAGGTGGAGCCGGTCTCTGCGAGCGCCGTCGTGGACTATGCCCTGGAGAACGATCCCGCCGTCCGGATCGCATCCTGGCAGGAACTCAACGCCCGTCGCGAACTGAATACGGCCAAGTGGCAGACATTGCCTTCGGTAGGTCTGTATGCCGGTTGGAGCACAAGTTATTACACCTATCAGGGATCCACGACGACGGCTTTCCGCGACCAGTTCCGCAACAACGGCGGCGAGTATGTGGAAGTGTCCGTCTCCATCCCGATTTTCAACCGCCTTTCCCGGCTTTCGACGGTTTCCCGCAAGCGCCATGCGCTACAGAAGGCATCCGCCGAACTGGACCAGAAGCGCCGGGATGTGGAAAGCGAGGTCCGCAGGGCTGTCCAGGACCGTGACGGTGCCGCCACGGCTTATCAGCAGGCACAGTACAAGGCGGAGGTCCAGGCAGAAGCCTACAACCTGAATCTCAAGAAACTGGAACAGGGACTCATCTCTCCGCTGGAGTTCCAGACCGCGAACAACAATTACCTGAAGGCCCAGGCCGATGAGATGAATTCGTTGTTCAAGTACCTCATAAAGCAGGCGGTGGTAAAGTATTACAATGGTGTTGAATATGTAAATCAGTAAGTAACTATGGATAAGATCATCGAGAAGAAAACCGGATGGCGCGTCGCGTTTACGAAGAAAGCCCTGCCCTGGTGGCTGGGAGCGCTGCTGGCAGTGTTTATCGTATATCTCATCGTCCGGCCGAACAACAAGACATTGCGGGTGGACAAGGATACCGTCACCATATCGACGGCCGTCCAAGGTGAGTTCAACGACTATATCCGCATCAGCGGCCGCGTGCAGCCGATGACGACCATCCAGTTGAGTCCGCAGGAAGGCGGTATCGTGGAGCGGATCCTCATCGAGGAAGGTTCCCCGGTGAAAGAAGGAGACCCCATCCTGATTCTGAGCAACGACAACCTGGACATGCAGATCCTCAATGCTGAAGCCGACCTGGCAGAGAAGGAGAACATCCAGCGCAACACCCAGATCTCGATGGAGCAGCAGAAGCTGGACGTCCGTCAGAACGTGCTGGAATACAGCATCCAGGTGGAACGCCTGCGCCGGGCTTATGAACAGCAGAAGGCCCTCTATGATGACAAGCTCATCGCCCGGGAAGAGTACCTGAAGGCCGAGGAGGATTACCGGCTTGCGCAGCAGAAGTACGACCTGATCCGTGAACGCGCCCGGCAGGACAGCCTGTATCGCAGCGCGCAGGTCAGCCGCATGCAGGAATCCCTGGAAAGCATGCTCCTCAACATGCAGATGATCCGCCGGCGCAAGAGCAACCTCATCGTGAAGGCGCCCATCGACGGCGAACTGGGCCTGCTGGACGTGGTCCTGGGCCAGAGC
>JBGUXJ010000235.1:0-7239 GCA_045222055.1 Candidatus Cryptobacteroides sp.
TTGTCACAAAAAACGCCGATTCCGTCACAATTGTGACAAACGACAAGCGTAACTCATTGACAATCATGCCCCATTAAAAACCCTCCGGCAGCCCTTGGAAAGTATGTGGTTTTCTGCATCGGAAAATGAGTCGTACTCTTTTCTACCGCCGGATCGAGAAGGTGCATCTATAAACCGACTTCATCTGTGCAGTACTCTTGAATGGCTGTATCGAAATCCTTCGCACCACCCGTTTCCCCGAATAGTTTCCTGAGCAGGCGCACGCGGGTGTTGGTAATGGCCTGGGGAGTTGTAATGGTCAGATTGGCGATCTCGGAGGGGAGGAAATTATGGACAGTCAGCAAGCACACCTGTTGCTCCTTTGAACTGAGTGGAGACAGCAGTTCCCGCAACTTTGGACGCATGGCGTAAGAGAGTTGGGCCAAAGCATTCATGTCATCATCAGGTGCAGGTTTACCTTTGCCTGCTGCAGTATGCAGGCGAGATACAATATCCTTCATCTGGCGGGAGTTCTCCCGCTGTTCACGCTCCTTCGTTCGCCGCATCAGGGTGAGCTCCGTTCGCGTCAGGTCATATTGCATTTGACTTTCAGCAAAACGGGCATTGAGCAGGTCGATACGACGCCGGTTATACCAGATGATGAGGGCAGAGAGAACAATCACGAGAATGATGGCGGCAAGGAGTATGATGACGGAGCGAAACTGCCGCCGCTCTTTAAGTTGCTCGTCGAACTGTGCCTGCAGGTCGATGACAGCGGCGGCGTCGCTGTGCTCATAGAGGCGATGATAAACCTCATTCAAGCGTTGACTGAATTCAGCCACTCCCCACAGGTCACCCTGACTGTTCATATAGGTAATCAACTGCCGATAGGACTGGATGGCAACATCGGGAGACAGGGAGCCTGAAAGTCTATACCATTGCTGGACAGCTGCTGCCGTATCCCCCTCCGCCAAGTATATGTCGGCGAGCAGTTTTTCTCCTCTGTCGGTTGGAGAGATGAGCCTGGATTCCATAAGGCAGCGTTTCGCCTCCTGGCACTGCCCCGTGCTCAACATATAGCTGGCACAATTGACAAGATAGGTGGCTCGCACTTCTCCGTGTGTGTCTTCGTAGTAGGGCTGAGCCTGTTCGGTATAATACCTCAGGCTGTCTTTCCGGCCCAACATGTCGAAGGTCATGGCTATGTTATTCAGCGTCTGAACTGTCCATTGTCTGTTGTCGCATTGCCTTGCAGCCCTTAACGCCTGCTTGTAGTAGCGAAGCGTCAAAGCGTGGTTGCCCACATTGTCGTTCACGTCACCAAGTACGCTGTACAAGTACCACTTGAAAGCCGGCAGATCCAGGTCGCCGGACAGCAGCTCTGCCCGTTTCATAGACAGCACCGCCTCGTGCACCTGCTGCTGCCGGTACAGGATGATGCCATGGTGGAGCAAGGCTCTGGAGAGGTGCTCATCGTCCCCGTGACGCTCATAAAAGTCTCTACTGGCACGTATCAGCGAGTCTGACGCAGTGCTGAGCCCGCTGCGATGCAGGGCTTCAGTGTAGAGAAGACCAAATAGTGCCCGGTCTGCAGCGGTCATCGCCGAGTCGTTATAACAGGGAGACAGCATCCTGACGACCGAGTCGGGCCGGGTGAAAACAATCTGCGCCGACCTGTTCAGCAGTTCATTGTGGGACTGCTCATATGAACAGCCCACAATGACGAGTGCGAATAATGCCAGCGAGAGGGGCTTCATCACATCCGAAATACAATGGGAAGATTGTATTTCGCTCTGACCACCTTGCCTTTCTCTTTGCCTGGCGTCCATTTGGGCATGGCTTGCACCACCCTGACTGCTTCGGCATCGAGCGAGGGAAAGACCTGCTTGGCCACGTGCACATCTGATACACTGCCATCAGTTTCCACAACGAATTGAACCATAACCCGTCCCTCCACTTTCTGCTTTGCGGCATCTTCGGGATACTTCATGTTGGTTTGCAGGAACTCTATCATAGCCTGCATGCCACCAGGATATTCCGGCATCTGTTCTACGGTGTCGAAGACCTTCTGATTGGTCTGCGACACCACGGTCTTTTGCGCATGGGCCGTCATAAGGCAGCACTCGGCCATCAATAACATGAGAATCAGTTTCTTCATTTTCTTTGCGGTTTTTAATCGTTGAACATCTGTGCAGTTGTCCGGACGGAGCAAAAGTAGATGATTTCCCGTGAGAATCAAAGAAATTGATTACACAATATTACACGCCATGCGGGGACGCACCTTTACTGATTTTCTCTCTCGAAGGACGATTTCACAAACAACTCGAATTCACCTCTTATCTATTTGACTCGGGGCTGATGTACGAGGCATCCGCCTCACCTGCAATCAGGAACAGGACGAAAACGAATCCGTTCAGGAGAGTCGCGGTCCCAAAGCCTCGGACCGTCGTGCAGGTCAGGAGATAAATGAATGCCGTCAGCATAGGCAGAACCGCCCCGGCATACGCGTAACATGCCGGATGGATGATGCCGCTCGAGGCGCCCAGGATGAACGTCGCAAGATAAGCGACCACCAATAAGAGAATTTTCAATGCAAGTTTCATATTCAATGATGTTTATTTTCTTCATTTTACGGCTGTTACGCAAAGCCAGTGCTTGGATTCGTTACGATGGACAGTGATATCCCTGAACCCCGCCGCAGCAAGATGAGTCTGTAGTTCATCGGGCGTGTAGGTATGCATCCCCTCGATCATTTTCTCCCATTTCTCGTTGTTTCCGGACAGGCCGTCGTCCTCGTTGACGATGAGGAATATTCCCCCGGGAGAAAGCACGCGCCGTATCTCCGCAAAACTCTTTTCGATGTCCGGCCAGAAATAGACTGTCTCGAAAGCGGTGGCCATCCCGAACGTGTCCTCCTTGAAAGGAAGGTCCGAGACGCTTGCCTCCAGCACCTTGCAGCGGCTTTTGGCAATCGCGTCGGCATTGACCTTGCGGGATTTCTCCACGGAGACTGCCGAGTAGTCCACGCCGGTCACAGTTGCGTGATGGCTCCGGTCCATCAGGCGGGCGAGATTGGCCCCGCCGCCGCATCCGATGTCGATGATCTCCCCTGCTGCGGGGACGTCGGCATGGTCCAGGCCCCAGGAGGCCATCGCCGCATGGGAGCCACCGTTCATTCCGGCCACCATCATGCGTCCCCAGAAGCCTTCCGGCTTGCGGGTGTTACTGAAGATTTTGCTGAGAAGTCTCATGGCGATAACTTTTTATTCAGCAAAGTTATCGCGCTTTCAAGGGCCCGTCAATCCTTATTTGTTGGTAAAATTAAAAGTTGATTTACGATTTCTCGATGTCTTGAGACAATTTAATGTGATGGCTCTGTTTTCATTGTAGTTTTTCATAAAATAAGTAGTAACTTTACATAAATGACCACATTCAATTGATTTTTCGAGGTCAATTAAGTGATTTTTTATAAGAATTGACTTGATTAATGAACATTTACACCACATCGGAATCGCTCTGATTCTCATGACGCTTGCCGTGTCATCATCGTCGATTCACGGAGTGGCTGCGTCAACAACATTTTCTGCCATGCAACGTTATCCGGAAAAGACCAGGGTCAGGAAACCAGCAGTAGCCGGTTCTTTCTATCCTTTCTCCGCCACGGAGATCAGATCCATGCTCAGTGCATGGCTGCACCCTTCCGAAGGTGGAGATGCACCCCTGACTGTCATCGTGCCCCACGCCGGGTACGTCTTCAGCGGTGAGGTCGCGGCTTCCGCCTTCAACCGTATTCCGGCCGGGCACAGTTACAAGCGGATCTTCCTGCTCGGCCCAAGCCACAGGGTCGGGTTCACAGGTGCGAGCGTAGACACGCTTTATGACTATGCCGAGACTCCGCTCGGCCAGATTCCGATCGATGTATCGACGGGAGAAGAACTCATACGGAGCGGGAACGGAGCCTTCGTCTGCAGGCGGGACGCGCACGACGGGGAGCATTGCCTGGAAGTCCAGCTGCCCTTCCTGCAGATGGTTTTCAATGAGGTCCCGCCTGTAGTTCCGATTGTAATCGGGACACAGCGCCTGAACATCCTGGAGGAAATCGCAAAGGCGCTGGAGCCGTATTTCAACGAAGAGAACCTCTTTGTCATTAGTTCGGATTTCTCCCATTATCCTTCATTTGAGGATGCCCGGAAATCAGATCTCTATCTCGCGGAAACCATCTCTTCCGGAGGATTGAACGCGTTCCTCAAAGCGCTCAGGCAGATCGACAGGATGGAATATACCGGACAGGACACTGCGGCCTGCGGCGCCAACGCCATAGCGGTTCTCCTTTCGATCCTGGATGATCTGGGCCGGGGAAGGTTCAAGGTGGAGCACGTCATGTATCGCAATTCCGGAGACTCCCCTTACGGGGACAAAAAACGGGTCGTCGGTTATAACTCCATCGTTTTTACCAAGCGCGCCGCGGCTTCCGGTCCCGACCTGCTGGAAGAGCATATCTTCCATTTTTCCGATGAGGAGAAGAAGGCCATGATATCGACTGCGAGAGCAGGGATCTATTCCTCCCTCGGACTGGATTTCGACGGTGACGACACGCCCGTCGGCATCTTGAAGGAAAAGGGCTACGGGGTATTCGTGACGCTGCGGATGGATGGCCGGCTGCGTGGATGCATCGGGCGTTTTTCATCCGACGACACCCTCGCGGCAACAATCCGTGCCATGGCCTTGAGCGCAGCATTCTCCGACCCGCGTTTTCCGTCCCTTTCCCGGAAAGAAGCCCCCAGGGTGGAAATAGAGGTCTCCGTTCTCTCACCGCTGAAGAGGATCGGTTCGGTCGAAGAGTTCAAGCTTGGCCGTGATGGCATCTATATGATCAAAGGCAGCCGTCACGGAACTTTCCTGCCGGAGGTCGCAGAAGAGACAGGATGGACGACGGAGGAATTCCTCGGCCACTGCGCCCGCGACAAGGCCGGGATCGGCTGGGACGGATGGAAGGATGCGGACCTTTACACTTACCAGGCAGAGGTTGTAAACGAATCCAGTCTATGACGGAAGCCCGGTACTATACCGCCGCTGAAGATGGCGTAATATGCCGGCTCTGCCCGCATCACTGCCATATCAGGGAAGGCGCACGGGGTCGCTGCCGGAGTCGTGAATGCCGTGACGGCAGGCTCATCGCCCTCTCCTATGGAATCCCGTGCGCAATTGCCGTCGACCCAGTCGAGAAAAAGCCGCTGGACCAGTTCATGCCGGGGACGTTCTGTCTTTCACTGAGTTGTACCGGCTGCAACCTCTCCTGCCGATGGTGTCAGAACAGCGACATATCGCAAGTTCCTCCGGAGGAAGCCGATCACACCGTCCTCTCTCCAGAGGATATGGTTACGATCTGTATCAACCGCGGGTTGCCTTCCATCGCATACACGTACACAGAGCCGTTCACCTGGTGGGAATATATGTATGACATCGCTGTGCTGGCCCATGACAAGGGATTGAAGAATATCCTTGTATCAGCCGGATATGTGGAAAAGGAACCGTTGCAGGAGTTCCTCCCCTTTCTTGATGCCGCCAACATCGACATCAAGGCGATGGATGATTCTTTCTACCGCAAGTATTGCGGTGCGACCCTGAACCCCGTGCTCGAAAACATCCTTCTGATGAAGGAAGCCGGAGTCCATATTGAGTTGACGAATCTCCTCGTAACGGGGCTGAACGATTCGGACCGGCACGTAAGCCTGCTCTGTGACTGGATGACGGCAAACGGCCTTGCGGACGTACCCCTGCATTTCAGCAGATACTTCCCAAGATACCGGATGAAAGAACCTGGGCCGACTCCCAAGGCAACACTTTTCAGAGCCCGTGAAATCTCCCTGCGTGCGGGAATCAGGAGTGTTTACCTGGGGAATATTTAGTATATTTGTATTGCCCATATTAAAAGGAATCTGAGCGATTCAAACGATCGGATTATTGAAGATGACTGAATACCTGTCAAAGCAAAGATACGACGAACTCTCGGCCGAGTTGAAGCATCTTATCAGCGAGGTTTATCCCAAGGTGACGGACGACCTCGCTGAGGCCAGCGCCCAAGGGGACCGGAGCGACAATGCGGGATACCGTGAAGCAAGGCGGATCCAAGGAAAGACCATCAGCCGTATCCGTTTCCTGCAGAAGGTCCTGGAGAATTCACGCGTGGTTGACCCGGACGTGCTCCCCAAAGACCGGGTTTGCCTGCTGAGCCGGGTCGAATTCACGAACCTCGCGACAAATACCCGTATGAAATTCGAGATCGTCAGTCCCCACGAGATGGACCTCGAGCAAGGCAAGATTTCGTTGAAATCCCCGATCGGCGCCGCCTTGATGGGCAAGAAGGTCGGCGAAATCGCCGAGGCCCATGTTCCCACAGGGATCCTGCGCCTGAGAATCGAAAGCATCACGCTCGACTAAGGGTACTTTTTTACGGAATTCATAAACTTATTTTATGTTTTTCGTAAAATTGGCATTATCTTTGTCTATCACTTCGACAAAAAGAAATGGACAAGGATATGAACAATTCGACACAAAAGAGCATCAGGAGGCTCTCCATCGCCACCCTCATCATCGGTGGTATTACGCTTGCCTATCTTTACTGGGAGATGATCGCACAGTTATGGGTGGACAGTTATATTTATCCCCTGACGTGGAACCCGGACATCAAAGGCTGGCAGATCTTCATCCTCGCAGCACGCTTCGTGGGACTCACACTTCTATTCATACTATGCTGCATCTTCCTGCATCGCACCAATAAAGGAATCAAGGAAGGAGACCTCTTTCCTAAATCCAACATAGCGCTTATCCGCTGGGGTGCGTTGGTCGCAGGTCTTCTCGCTTTCGTACATTCCAATTACGGAGCCGTCGTGAGAGGTGAATCAGAACTGATGCTGGAGTCCAATACAATTTTGATTCCCCTCATTGTCCTCCTGTTTGCAGGACTCTACAAGATGGCCTACCTGGCCGCAAAAGACAGCAAACTCGCGATATGATTACAGTCAATCTAGATAAGATGCTCTGGGAGCGCCATATGAAACTCTCGGAGCTATCCGAGAAAATCGGAATTTCCATGACCAACCTTTCCCTCCTCAAAACGGGGAAAGGCCGGGCCATCCGTTTCACGACGCTCAACAAGCTCTGCAAGGTACTCGACTGTCTTCCAGGCGATATCCTGGACTACAAGCCCGACCCGGAAGGCATGGAAATGGAGGAGGATATCTATGCGGATTAAACTGC
>JBGUXJ010000236.1:0-23028 GCA_045222055.1 Candidatus Cryptobacteroides sp.
CGTCGGCGATTACGTCGTCAGCGGCGGAGAAATACCGGCCGCGCTCCTCGCGGACGCCATCGTCCGCCTGATCCCCGGCGCCCTGACCGACGAGACGTCCGCTCTTTCGGACAGTTTCCAGGATGACCTGCTCTCCCCTCCCGTCTATACCCGCCCCGCCGAATTCAACGGCTGGAAGGTGCCGGATGTGCTGCTCAGCGGCAATCCGAAACTGATCCGTGCCTGGCAGGACGAGCAGGCGCTCGAACGGACCAAACGTCTCCGTCCGCATCTTTTGCAAAAAAAATCCTGACAAAAGTTTGCAAATCGTTTTATTTGGCTTAACTTTGCACTCCGGAAATTAAAACGTTACATGACCATTCGTCCGGAAGTACGGACAGACATATATTACTGACCAAAATAATTAGAAAACACTTGCTAATTAACTGTAAAGCCCGCTGTGAAGCGGGCTTTACAGTTTTCCGGGACCGGACCGTCCCTAAAAACGATAGGTCAGCCGGACCATGAAATTCCGCGGCGCCTGCGGGAACACCCCTTCCTCCTGATACCAGCCATCCCGCTCGAAGAAGGCCCGGTAGACCCAGGCGTCGGCATAGTACAGCCGGTCGAGCACGTTGTTGACATACAGCCCCAGACCGAGATATCCGGTCCGCAAGGCGAATTCATGCGTCAAGGAGGCGTTCAATACCCAGTAGGCCGGGATACAACGGTCGTCATTCTCCGTATTGTCCCAATACTGCCTGCCGACATATTTCATGTCGGCGCCAAGCGTCGTCGTCCGGAACGATCCGCGAGCCATGTTCCGGAAAGGCGTCCAGGATACCTGTCCCATGGCCACGACCGACGGGGAAAGCAGCATCGTCACCTTGTCGAAATGCTCCTGCTGCTGACCCAGATAGGTCCACCAGTCCAGGTTGTCATAGACCTCGTAATACTTGGTATAGTTCTTTATCTTGTTGGTGCTCAGCGTCATGTTACCGGAAAGAAGCAGGTTCTCCCAGGGAGTCCAGGCGGCAGTCAGTTCCACACCCCGCCGCCAGCTGCGGTCCACGTTGTCCTTGATCGCATAGCCCGATGCAGACAGTTCTCCGGTCTCCAGCAGCATGTCCCGGTATTCCATCAGGTAAACATTCACCCCGGCGCTGAAGCGACTGCCCGTGAAAGCATACCCGGCCTCGACGTCCACCATCTTCTCGGGCTTCAGTTCCCGGTCTCCCCCTTCCAGGTTGTTGCTCTCGATCACCTCCTTGATGTCACTGCGGCCCGGTTCCCGGTGTCCCAGCGCGACCGAGGCGTACAGCTTGCTGCTTCCGGACACCGCAGTCAGGCCCGCCCGCGGATTGACGAAATGCCACGTCTTCCCAAAATCCATCGGAAGGTCGTCCTCGTCGTCAATGCCGCTCATGTCCAGCCGGACACCTCTGTACTGTACGTCGACATAGCCCTTCAGCCAGTCGTTGAAGCCGTACTCGGCACGGACAAAGGCATTCGCTTCCTGCTTGATACCGGTATTGAGGTACCAGTTGTTCTCCGCACTGCGGGCATTCAGGGACGCATAATCATAGTTCTTTCCCAGCGCCTGGTGCCACAGCAATTCGCCGTAATGGTCCCCGTCGTACCGGGAAAGGTTGATGCCGCCGACGAAATGCAACCGGTCCGTCCGGTACGTCGCCTCCGAATTTACGACCCAGTAGCCGTTCGCCATGGTCTTGCGGAAGATGACGTCACCCTTGGTCTTGGCCGTCACGTCACCCCACCGGAAATCACTTCCGAAACCATAGGCGCTCAGTTTCTTGCCGGTCTTGTACCGTTCATTATACCCGAATCCGTCCGTGTAATTCAACGTCGTCGTCCATACCCAGCGGCCCGGGAACTGATGGGTCCAGTTGAGCTGGACATGCTGTTGGAGGTAGTTGTCGGAATGGTTCCGGTAATAGCGCTCATTCCCCTGTGCATCATGATAAACGCCCTCCGGATTACGGGTGCGGTCCGTTTCCAGGTCCGCCAGCGGGATACCCGTCCAGGTAATGCCTGTCGCCTGCTCTCCGCGAAGATAGGTCAGCCGGAGGGAGTTGTTCCCCTTCAGCCATCCCGCCACGGCGAAGACGGAAGAGGCATCTCCCCAGGCATTGCGGATGTACCCCTCCGTCTCATTGACCGAATATGCCAGACTGAAATACAAGCCGTTCGGCAGCAGGCCGGTCGAGCCGGACGCCGTCAGGATCCGGGTATCATAGGAACCCGCCGAAAAGTCAATCCGTGCGGTAGGGTCGGGGCCGACGAAGGCCGTGTTCATGTTGATGCTGGCTCCGAAGGCACCCGCTCCGTTCGCGGAAGTGCCGAGGCCGCGCTGCACCTGGACACCCGACAGGATGCCGGTCAATGCCGGGATGTTGACCCAGAACACTTCCTGGGATTCGGCGTCATTGAGCGTGATGCCGTTCAGGGTCACGTTGATCTGGGATCCTTTCGATCCGCGGATCGTCATCTTCGAATACCCGATGCCGGTGCCGCCCTCATGGGAAACGACCACGGACGGCTGCAGGGCCAGGGTCATGGGGAGGGAGTTGATCGGATTGGTCCGCCGCAGTTCCTCCCGGCCGACCATGGAGAATGTCACCGGCGTCGCCTTGCCTGCCCGGGAGGCGGACACGACCACGCTGTCCAGCCGTTCCGTCTTTTCATCCGATTGCGCCCATGCGGCATTCTGCATCAGAAGCACGGCCGCCGCAGCCGTCAAAAAAGAAAAACCTCGCATATAATGTAACCATTCATGCAAGGGGTATCTGAGGTTCAAGCCTTCCCTACGGCGGTACGGACCGCATCAGGTTCATTGGGTATGATCTCAGCCGGCCCAGCCGGCACCCCCGCTTCGTCTATGTTTCCCGGAACGGCCGGGCCCGTTATTTCTCCACCAGCCGGACTTCGTACAGTTTCGGCCAGTACTTGCCGGTCAGATAAGTCTTTTTCGTCGCCGGATCGAAGGCGATGCCGTTCAGGACATCCGTCTGCGGTTTCCTGAGCGAGCGCGGCAGCAGGCCGGTACAATCGACCGTCCCCTCCACTTCGCCGTTCTTCGGATCGATGATCAGGATCAGGTCGGAGGTATAGACATTCGCCCAGACCTTCCCGTCGATGTATTCCAGTTCGTTGAGCATGTTCACGGCCCGGCCGTTCAACTTGACCGTTACGGACCGCTGCACCTTGAACTGCTTGTCCATGAAGTACAGGCGGGAACTGCCGTCGCTGGCAATCAGCTGTTTCCCGTCCGTCGTCAGGCCCCATCCTTCCCGCGGGTAGGTATACGTCTGCCTGTATTCCAGCGTCGCCGCGTCATAGACGAAGGCGACCTTGTTGGTCCAGGTCAGGATGAACAGGTCCCCGTCAAGAATGACGGACCCTTCGACGAAATACTTCTTTCCGAAATCCAACTTCCGCCGCGCCTTGCCGGTGGCCAGGTCCACGATGCGGAAAGTCGATTCGCCATACTGGCCGGTGCTCTCGTAGAACTTGCCGCCGTCAAAGAAAAGGCCCTGCGTATATGACTGCGTATCATGCGGATAGTCTTTGACCACCTGCAACTTGTACTGACGCACCTTTCCGTCGGCGCATGCACCGAGCATCAGCAGCATCAGCGAGAAAACCAAGAATCGTTTCATGATACGCATACCGTACAAAATCCGTTCCCCGTGGAAACGGGAGCGAAGTTAGCAATTATTTTTATTTTTTGCGTACCTTTGCCGCGCAAAGCCGCCCGCGGAGGCGGCGGAACTTGACAAGGCAGGACGATCTGCCGCGCCGGCAACGGTGAGGAAAGTCCGGACAGGAAAGGGCACCCTGCTGCGGAAAGCGCAGATGGGAGTAATTTCATTCCGACCGTAACAGAAAACAACCGCCAGCAAAGCGTCTGTCACCTCGTTTCGATGACGCGGAGCCGGTAAGGGTGAAAACGCGGGGTAAGAGCCCACGACGGCCGTCAGCGATGCCGGCCGGGTACGGAGACAGGGCCTGCAAGACCAAATATACTGGCAGATGAGGGCTGCCCGCCCGATGCCAGGGGGTAGGTTGCGTTAGATAAATGGCAGATTCAAAAACAGAAACCGGCTTACGGCCCCGCCTTGTAACCGAAGAGGACGACTGGAAGTTCCAGCCGTCCTCTTTCATTATCTGTCTGCACGAACTATCCCAGGAGCGCAGACAAGGCCGCGTGGACATGGGCAAACGGGAAACGCGCCAAGATGGCGTCCATGCGGGCGGCGATCCGGTCGTTGCACAAATTGCCGACGGAACCCATATGGGTATGTCCCAGCGTTGCCGGCGAGACCGAGCCGTCCGGACCGGCGAGGGAGGCATCCGGCCGGAATGTTCCGTCCTGGACGGCCATTCCGACCTGCCGGTAGGCTTCTCTGAACGGAACCCCGCTTCCCACAAGCCGGTTGACCGTCTCGACGCTGAAGGCCGATGCATACAACGGCTTGGACATCAGGTCTTTCTCAACGGTTAGATGACAGACGGCATAGTCCAGGATGTCGAGAACCTGGTCCATTTCGGCGAAGAGGGGAAGCCAGACTTCCTTGGTCAGTTGCAGGTCCCGGAAATACCCGGACGGCAGGTTGCCGGTAATGGACTGCAGCGTCACAGGGATGCCCTGCAGGCGGTTGCAATGCGCCCGGATCAGTTCGAAGACATCCGGATTCTTCTTGTGCGGCATGATGCTCGATCCGGTCGTGAGGTTGTCGGGCAGATGGATGAATCCGAAATTCTGGCTCATGAACAGGCATCCGTCCGCAGCGAAACGTCCCAGCGTCTGGGCCAGGGAAGCATAGGCCATGGAGACGGTCCATTCCATCTTTCCCCGCCCCATCATGGCATGGACGGCGTTGTAGTCCAGGTCGGCGAAGCCCAGCAGCCGGGTGGTCATTCCCCGGTCCAGCGGGGCGGACGAGCCGTAACCGGCAGCCGCTCCCAGCGGGTTCCGGTCCACCTGCTCCCAGGCGGCATGGAGCAAGGTCAGGTCATCCGTCAGCCGCTCCGCATAGGCCCCGAGCCACAGTCCGAACGAGGAAGGCATCGCCACCTGCAGGTGCGTATAGCCCGGCATCAGGATATCCTTCAGTTCCTCGCTCCGCTGTTGCAGGTGGCCGAACAGCACCTTCACCTTTCCGACGGTCTTCTCGATGGCCGCCCGGGCGAACAGTTTGACGTCCACCAGTACCTGGTCGTTCCGGGAACGCCCGGTATGGACTTTCTTCCCGATTTCCCCCAGCGACCGCGTCAAGGCGAGTTCGACCTGGGAGTGGACATCTTCAATCCCCTCCTCGATCACGAAAGACCCGTCGGTGGCGGAAGCATACAGTTTCCGGAGTTCCGGAAGCAGCAAGTCCCGCTCCCCTTCCGTCAGCAACCCCACCGAAGCCAGCATGGTCACATGGGCCATGGTTCCCAGGATGTCGAACGGAGCCAGCAGCAGGTCAAGTTCCCGGTCCTTCCCGATCGTGAAAGCCTCTATCGATTCGTCCAGCGAATACCCTTTATCCCAGAGTTTCATATTTCCAATCCATCCAATAGTTTCACATACACATCCACGGCCTGCTCGATCTCCGACACGCAGATAAATTCGTCAGCGGAATGTGAACGGGCGGAATCGCCCGGCCCGATCTTCAGCGTCGGGAACGGACACACGGCCGCGTTGCTCAGCGTAGGCGATCCGAACAAAGTGAGGCCCAGACCTTTCCCCCGTTGCACGACCGGATGGTCCAACGCGATGCCGGAACTTCCGAGACGGGTCGAACGCGCCTTGACGTCCGCCTGCAGGCAACGGGTGATTCCCTCCAGCACCTCCGCATTCGTCACATGCTCATTTGTCCGGACATCCACCACGAACGTGCAGAGATCCGGAATCACATTGTGCTGCGTGCCGGCCTGGATCTGGGTCACCGTCGTCCGGACACGGCCCAGCAGGTCCGAGGGACGGCCGAAATCGACCGTCTGCAGCCGGCAGATATCCTCCATGGCCGCATAGATCGCGTTCTTGCCCTCATCCCGCGCCGCATGGCCGCTTACTCCGTGTGCCGTACAGTCCAGCACCATCAATCCCCGCTCGGCGACTGCCATCTGCATCCCCGTCGGCTCTCCGATGATGCCCAGCGCGACCGGCCCGACATGCGGAAACAGTTGTTCGATGCCTCCGGTTCCGGTCACCTCCTCTTCCGCAGTGAGCGACAGTACGAGCCGGTATGGCTGCGGCCTGGACGACAGGATCCGGTACGCTTCAACCAGCGACACGACGCTTCCTCCGTCATCGTTGGCTCCGAGGCCATACAGCCGGTCGCCTTCCAAGCTGGGCCGGAACGGATCCCGACTGTAGCCGGCGGCCGGTTTCACCGTATCGACATGGGCGTTCAGCAGCAGGACCGGCCCGTCCCCTTCGGTGCTGCACCACAAGTTGTTGCCGACACGATGTACCGGCATGTCCAGGTTCGCCAGACACGCGTACAGGTAATCGACGACCGCCTTTTCCTCCCGGCTGAAAGAAGGAATGGCGATCATGTCCTGCAGCATGGAGATCATAACGTATCTTTTTCTTCCGGATGGGACAGATAATAAACCTGCAGCGGAACGGAGGAAAGCGCGATGAAACCCTTCGCCTCGTCGGAGGTCCAGCCTTTCTGGCCTTCGCCGTATTCGCCCAGTTTGTTCTTTACCAGGTCATCTTCCGACTCGACGCCGACCGTCGTGAGGGACTGCGGCCGCAGTTCCAGGATCACGGTGCCGCTTACATGGCGCTGGCTGCTCTGGAGCATGGCCTCGATGTCCCGCATGACCGGCTCCATGTACTGGCTCTCATGCAGGAACATCCCGTACCAGTTGGCTACCTGGTCCTTCCAATACTGCTGCCACTTGCTCAGCGTATGCTTTTCCAGGTATTTGTGCGCGGTGATGATGGTCATGGCCGCGGCGGCCTCGAAACCGACCCGGCCCTTGATTCCGATGATTGTGTCGCCCACATGGATATCCCGTCCGATGCCGTACGGAGCTGCGACGGCCTCGACGGCCTGGATCGCCGCCACCTTGTCGGCATACTTGACACCGTCCACCGAGACGATCTCGCCTTTTTCAAACCCGATTTTCAGGGTTTTCGGCTCCTGACAGGAAACTTTCTTCAGATAGGCGGACTCCGGCAGCCCCTGCGCCGAATCCAGGATCTCGCCGCCGCAGATGGACGTTCCCCAGATGCCGACGTTGTAGGAATACTTCAGTTTCTTGAAATCCGCCTGGAAACCATGCCGGTTCAGGTAATCGGTCTCCTGCTGGCGGCTGAGTTTCATGTCACGGGTCAGGGTGATGATCTCCATCTCCGGGGCCAGGACCTTGAACGTCATGTCGAAACGGACCTGGTCATTGCCTGCTCCGGTCGATCCGTGGGCGATGGCGCCGGCTCCGACTTCCCGGGCATAGCGGGCGATGGCCAGGGCCTGGAAAATCCGTTCGGAAGAGACGGAAATGGGATAGGTCCCGTTCCTGAGAACATTGCCGAAAATCATGTATTTCAGACTCTTGGAGTAGTACTCCTGCTTCACGTCCAGCGTCTTGTACGTCTTGGCACCCAAGGCGAGGGCACGGCTCTCGTTCTCCGCCAGCTGCTCGGGCGAGAATCCGCCCGTGTCGGCGCAGACGGCATGGACCTCATATCCCATTTCATGGCTCAGGTACATCACGGTATAAGAGGTATCCAGGCCGCCGCTGTAAGCCACGACGACTTTCTTGCCGTGCCCCTTCTTGATCTTGCTGGCAGGATCGTACAACATGCCGGTGCACAGGCAGCTGGCGTAGTTGTTCCGCTGCAGGATATCGAAGTTGGGACAGCCCTCGCATCCCTTCCAGAACTCAGGGTCGTCCGTGAGTTCGGAGAAGGTCACAGGCACGTAACCGAGCTCGGAATTGATCCGCATGACCTGCAGGCCCGTCGTCAGGCCGAAGATCTTCGCTTCCGGGAATTTCTCCCGCGAAAGTTGGAAGGCCATCTTCTTGATCGCCTTCGCCAGCCCCTGACCCCGGTATTCCGGTTTCACCAGCAGACCGGAATTCGCGACATAACGGTCATGTCCCCACGATTCGATGTAGCAGAATCCGGCGAACCGGTCGCCGTCCAACGCGATGACGGCCTTGTCCTCCAGAATCTTGGAAGTGATGTATTCCGGAGTACGCGAAGCGAATCCGGTGCTTTTTTTCTCATGGACATTCTCGAAAGCGGCCACGATTTCCGGAACAAGCCCCAGATGGTCGGCTGTCGCCCGGGTAACGGTAAATGTATTCATTATCTAATTTTTAAGTTCAAGTAATGTTTCCCAAATCTTTCAAAAGCAGCTCTTTCGAGCATTTCACGATCATCCGGATGCGCAATGCTGGTCAGGAGTTTCGCCCTTTCCTGCAACGAACGGCCGTACAGGTTGACAGCCCCGTATTCCGTCACGATCCATTCGGCATCCGCACGTGGCGTCACGACACCCGCGCCCGGGGTCAGGACCGGAGAGATCTTGTTCTTGCCTTTCCGTGTACGGGAAGGCAGGGCGATCACGGATTTCCCTCCTTCGGAGCGGCGGGCGCCCTTGACGAAATCCAGCTGGCCGCCGGTACCGGAATACATCCGTGTACCGATCGAATCCGCACAGATCTGTCCGGTCAGGTCGACCTCCGTCGCAAAGTTGATGGATACGACGCCCGGGTTCCTGGCGATGATCCACGGATCGTTGGTATAACTGATGTCCCGCATCAGGACACTTTCATTATGGTCCACAAAATCATACAGTTCCGTCGATCCGAGCAGGAAGGCGGCAACCACTTTCCCGGGATCGGTCACCTTCCGGGAGCCGTTGATCACGCCGCTGCGGATCAGTTCCAGCACCCCGTCGGAAAAAAGTTCCGTATGCAGTCCCAGGTCCTTGTGGCCTTTCAGATGGGCTGCGATGGCATTGGGCAGGGAGCCGATTCCCATCTGCAGGCAGGCCCCGTCCGGAACCAATTCCGCACAGTTCTTTCCGATCGCCTTGTCAGTCTCCGACGGTTCGGCATAAGGGATGGTGAACAGCGGGGCGTCGTCCCTGACAAAGGCCTCGATCCGCTCGACCGGCACGAGATCGCCGTAGGCGAACGGGACGTGCGGATTGACGACCGCCAGTACATGAGCCGCCGATTCAATGG
Source organism: Candidatus Cryptobacteroides sp. (assembly GCA_045222055.1). Classification (GTDB taxonomy): domain Bacteria; phylum Bacteroidota; class Bacteroidia; order Bacteroidales; family UBA932; genus Cryptobacteroides. The sequence goes on from JBGUXJ010000236.1 coordinate 9,202, forward strand.
CAGCGACGGAACAGTCCACGGAAGTACCCAGGGAGACGTAGCCGCCCTCCGGCTCCGATACCTGCACCATGGCCACGTCGCACGGCAGGATACCGCTGCGGTACATCTTCGGAGACTCTTCCAGATGCAGCGGAATGTAATCCGCATAGCCGGCATTCACATTCGCACGGACATTATGACCTAGGAAGAAGCCTTGTTCGAAGAAAATGCCTTCATAAGCCGGATCGGAATAAGGCGCGGGGCCTTCCGTATGGATATGATGGAAATGCAAATCCCGCAATTCCCCGGCATCTGCCCTCCGGCAGAGGGCGGCGATCAGGGGATGCGGCACATTGGCGACGCCGCTCAGATGGATGTGGTCGTGGGATTTCACGACTTGGACGGCCTCGTCGGCGGTCACATACTGTATCGGACTCATTCTGGCACAAAGATAGAATATTTTTTCATTATTTTGCAAATAATTCATGAAATATTCACTAAATCTTAATATATATTCACAAAACCCGCCCGAAAAAGGGTGTTTATACAACGAATACGGAAAAATGCCTATCTTTGCACCAAATGAACACCGAAGCCTTGAAAGCGCTGATCGTATACTCCGGAGGAATGGACAGCACCACCCTCCTTTACCAATATAAGGACAGCATCGGGCTGGCCGTCACTTTCACCTATGGGGCACGCCAGGATGCCGCCCAGCTGGCCTGCGCCCGGGAAAACTGCACCCTGCTTGGCATCCGCCATCTGGTCATCCCGCTGGCCTTCATGGGCCAGTATTTCAAAAGCAGCATGTTTGAAGGCGGCGACGCCATCCCGCACGGCGCCTATGATGAGGAGAACATGAAAAGCACCGTGGTCCCCTTCCGCAACGGCATCATGCTTTCCGTCGCCGTCGGCCTCGCCGAAAGCGAGGGACTGGATACCGTGCTGATCGCCAACCACGCCGGTGACCATGCCATCTATCCGGACTGCAGGCCCTCCTTCGTCCGGGCCATGGACGAGGCGGCGCAGGCCGGCACGTACGAAGGCATCCGCATCGTTTCGCCGTACTGCAACATGACCAAACGGGAGATCGCCCTGCTGGGAAAGGAACTCGCCGTTCCCTTCGAAAAGACGTATTCCTGCTATGAAGGAGACGACGTCCACTGCGGGCTCTGCGGAACCTGTCAGGAAAGAAAGGAAGCCCTGGCCGGCTTCGACCCCACCCCTTATAAAGCATAAAGCCATGTACTACGTCACCAAACGTCTCGAGATCTCATCCTCGCACAGCCTTCACCTCAGTTATGAAAGCAAGTGCGAAGCCATGCACGGGCATAACTGGATCGTCCTGGTACACTGCAAGTCCAAGACGCTCAATGAAGATGGGATGGTAACGGATTTCACCAAGATCAAGAAGGAGATCAGCGGGAAACTGGACCACCGCAACCTGAATGAGATCCTGCCGTTCAATCCGACGGCGGAGAACATCGCCCGCTGGATCTGTGACCATGTCGAAAACTGCTACAAGGTCGAAATCTGGGAATCCGAGAACAACAAGGCCATCTATGAACGGGACGAAGACTGAGACTTTCCGCGTCAATGAAATCTTCTACTCCCTGCAGGGAGAAGGCTGGTGGACCGGGACGCCCGCGGTCTTCGTCCGCCTGGCCGGATGTAACCTGCGCTGCCCGTTCTGCGATACGGATTTCTCCCATGCCGATATCCTCTCCCTGGACGCGGTCCTGTCAGCGGTCCAGGCGCTCGGCAACGGCTGCCGGCGCATCGTCGTAACCGGCGGCGAACCGGCCCTCCAGTTGGACGACGCATTCGTAAACGCTTTCCACCAAGCCGGTTATACCATCCATATAGAGACCAACGGCACCCATCCCCTTCCGGCCGGCATCGACTGGATCACCCTCAGTCCCAAGGAAGACTGGCAGCCGCACGGGACCGTCGTCCTGCCCCGCGCGGACGAACTGAAACTGGTCTATACCGGTCAGGATGCCGAGCGCTGGCTCGCCTTCCCTGCCGATCATCACTTCCTCCAGCCCTGTTCCGGGCAGAATACGGAAGAGGTGGTCCGCTATGTGCTGGACCACCCCCGATGGAGTCTGAGCCTTCAGACCCACAAATTACTGGATATCCGCTAACGCCTGGCGTTGATCCGCCTGCGGAGACTGTCGGACAATTCCACTTTCCCGTCCTTGTCACTCTGGTCCAACCACTGGGAAGCAAGTCCCAGGTCACCCGTCACATAACAGGCCGCGGCCAGATTGTACTCCGCATACGCCCGACGCTCGTAATTCTTCGTGTTCAGCAGGGACATCCATTTGTCCATGGCCTGGTTCCACTTGAAGGAATACGCAGCCTCGGCGGCATCCGTCCAGTCCGCGTTCTCGAAATAATAGAACGTCACCGATTCCTCTTTCCAGACCGCCTTGAACTTGGCGGCGGAACGGTTGCCGGCATCCTGCGCCTGGGTGGCGGTATTGTTGGTATTGTCCCACAGATGACGCATAAACTGCGCCTCGGTCGTCTTGTCCGAACCGAAAATAACCTGGTTGAACGTGCTGTTGCCCACGAAGGTGCGGACCGTATCCGCCTTGTTCATCGAATCATAGGCATACATGCGCAGCGAATACGGCACACGGGCCACAACCAGCCGGGAGGAATCGGCCGCTTCCAACGCAGAAGCGCGGGTCTCGCCAAGGGTGGCTTCCTGGAACTCAGGTGCATCGAACAGGAAGATCACATCGTCGTCACTGTCCAGGACCAGGTTCAACAGCGTATCCCGTGAAGCATAATCGGCGCCCGGACGCTTCTCCATCCGGTACACGCCGACCGCCTCGCGGCCGCCGAAATAATCCTTCTCCAACGCCTCCGCGAAACCGGTTGCCAGGTGTTTGGCAAACACCGTATCCTTCCCCGCCTCCTCAAGGTAAACGACGGAGAGGCTCTTTCCGGCAAGATCGAACCCAGACTGCGACGGCTGCCGCATCTCCAGGTTCATGGTGAAAGTCTGCGGGCTGCAGGCGCCCATGCACAGCAAGAGCGCGGAAACAGCCAGGATCGATGAACGTTTCATAGCATTAATCTCTTAAATAATCACCCGTCAGGTCATAATCGTCGGCCCCGTTGATCCGGACGGTCATGAACCGGCCGACAAACTCTTCCGGTGAACGGCCTTCCGGGCACGGTACCAGGATCTCTCCGTCCACCTCCGGGCTTTCGAACTCGCTGCGGCATACCAGGATGCCGTCGGAGCAGTCATCTACCAGGACACGGACTTCGGAGCCGATCCGGGATTGGTTGTAAGCAAATGATATACCACGCTGCAATTCCATCAGCCGGGAAAGCCTCGATTGCTTCGTTTTTTTCGTCACGGAGTCCCGCAGATTCATCGCGCCCCATGTCCCTTCCTCCTCGGAATAGGTGAAGGCGCCCATCCGTTCGAACCGGGCCTCCCGCACGAAATCCATCAGTTCGGTGAATTCCCTGCGGCCTTCGCCGGGGTGGCCGACGATCAGGGTCGTCCGAAGGGCGATGCCCGGCACTTTCTCCCGCATCTTCCGGATCAGTTCCCGGGTCCATGCGCCGTCCACATGGCGGTGCATGTTGTCCAGGACCACATCCGAGACATGCTGGAGCGGGATATCCATGTACCGGCAGACCTTCGGATTGGACGCCATCTGGTCCAGGACGTCTTCCGGGAATCCGGCGGGATACGAATAGTGGATCCGGATCCATTCGATGCCCTCCACCTCCGACAGGCGCTGCAGCAGTTCCGCCAATGCACGGCGGCCATACAGGTCCAGGCCATAATACGTCGTGTCCTGGGCGATCAGCACCAATTCACGAACGCCATCGGACGCCAGTCTCCCGGCCTCTTCCACAAGTTCTTCTATCGGGACGGACTTGTGGGCGCCACGGATCAGCGGAATGGCGCAATAGGAACAACGGCGGTCGCAGCCCTCGGAAATCTTCAGGAATGCATAGGCGCCCCTGCGGCCGGTCACATATCGGGATGTCCGGCGTTCCGCCCGATAGGGCTGGCCCAGCGCCTTGACGACAGGAGCCAGGTCCCGGGCACCATACCAGCCGTCGACCTCCGGAATCAGACCGGGCAGTTCGTCGATGTACCGCTGGGAAAGGCAGCCGAAAACCAGGATATTGCCGACCAGGCCCCGGTTCTTGCGGTCCACGGCATCGAAAACGGCCTGGATGGATTCTTCCTTGGCATCGCCGATGAAACCGCAGGTGTTGAGCAGCAGCCAGTCCGTCCTCCCCTCATGGTCTTCCGGAAGCACGGTGAATGCCTCCTGCACCTGAGCGAGCAGATGCTCGGTATCCACCTTATTCTTGGAGCACCCGAGGGTGATGACTTGCAGGGAGGGCCTGGTCATCGCTATTCAGCCGCTTTCTCCGCTTCCGCCTCACGTTCTTCGTCGGTCACGAAGTCCAGGGAAGCGTGGTTTTTCAGGTCATTGTACCAGTCGACCACCTTCTTCATGTGGGAGACATAGAAGCGGTCGCCGTCGTAATCCGGAATGGCTTTGGCGAAGAGGGCCTTGAGTTCATCGGCGGAGGCCTTCGAAGTCGGGGCGTCCTTTTCACCGAGGGTCTCATGCAGTTTCCCGAAAACTTCCTGAAGTTTCAGTTCGCCTTCTTCCGTATAGATGGAGATATCCGCCAGGGTCGTGATTTTGCTCTTGAGGTCAAAAATGGTCCGATGTCCGTCAGCCAGGGATTCGGCGATGGCGCCGCTGCGGGCCTGGGCAAGATAACGGTAAAGGCCGCGGGAGCCGGACACGGAAAGGATTTTTGCAAGATCGGTTTTGTTGTTTTCCATATTGTTTCTTGATTTATCGTGCAGCCTTCGCGGCTGCTTCAGTTTACAAAGATAATATTTTTAAGGCAATATCGGTCCGGTGCCGCAAGGCCTCCGGATCCTGGTCATTGTTTACGACGGCATCGGCCCGCATCGGGTCGAAACGCTGCAGGGCCATACGGGCCCGGACGGCTTCCGGATCCGTGCCATCCCGCCGGCAGGCCCGTTCGATCCGTTGCCGCTCGGGCGCCGTTACCAGTAGGACGGCATCATAGACTCCATTGAAAAGCGGTTTCTCCAATGCAATGGCGGATTCCATCACCACGAAAGGGGCTTTCTGGCGGTCCCGCCACGCCACGAAATCCCGAAGGACCGCCGGATGGACGACGGACTCCAGCAGGGACAGGGCTTCCGGATCCGAAAACAGGATGGCCGACAGTTTTTTCCGGTCCAGGGAGCCGTCGGCAAGACGGAGGCCGGTCCCGAAGAGGGCCTCCAGCGAAGGAAGCAGGGCGGGATCCTCCCTGTACAGCCGCTTGACGGCGGAATCGGAATCATAGACGGGTATCCCCTGCTCCTGCAGGTAGGAACAGACGGCAGACTTTCCGCTGCCGATGCCGCCGGTTACAAGCAGGGTTTTCATCGGACGCTTTCCACGCAATCGAACACCTGGGGTTCAACGGTATAGTCCAGGATTCCGGAAGGAAGGGCATCGCACCGGGGGATGCAGACACCGCCCAGCGAGTGGGTGAAATCCTGGTAATCAATATAAAAACGGGCCACTGTCGTCGGATCCACCGTTACGGGGAAAGCACATTTGAAAGAGACTTGGGCGACGGAGGGATAGATGATCAGGTTGCGTCCGGCCGGGACACCCCGGCTCTCCACAGGAAGATCGGCACGGATCTCGACATACCGGGACACCTCCAGGGAATAATCCACCACATTGTCGCTCAGCCGCAGTCCGGTTTCCTCCAGCCGTACCCTCCCATGGGCGCTGACCCGGAGGTCTTCCAGATAGAAAGGACGGGTGAAGACCCGGTCCACCTGTTCCAGGTGCATCGGTTCTCCATAGACCGTCACGGAATCCGGAACGAGCCGCAGGTCTCCGACCGCTGTATATTGCGGCTGGAAATCAGCGGAATAGACAGCCATGACCGGGACTCTCTTGTTGTTTTCCAACGGGAAGCGGAAATGGACCGTGTCGGAAAGCATGGTCTCCAGGCGGGCGTCATCGCCGAAAACGGCCTGTACATAACGGTTGAGTTCCGAACCGGTCACATAAAACATCTCACCGCCCCGGGGATGCATGTCCGCGGCCGCGAAGTCCACGACGACCGGCTTCCGGTTCATGGCACCACGCGACCGGATCACGTCAAATCCCGTCAGCCGCAGACGCGCCTGTACGACAGCGTCGTTGGAAGAGAGCATCGCGTGGCCGTTGATGTTGCTCCGCGCACGTACCGGGATGCTGACCGTCTCGTTGTAATAAAGGGAAAGATTGTGGATGAGCCAGATACTGAAAGCCAACAGGAGGGACATCACGAAAATGATGATGTCCTTCCCGTTAGAAGCCGACAGGCTGCGGAACTTGTCCCACAGACGGCCCATGGCACGAAACTACTGCTGAGGGGTGAAATCCTTCTGGATTGCGTTCTTGCTGACACGGAGCTTGGTCTCGCCGTCGACCTTGATGAGCACGTCGCGTTCATTGATCTCGGCGATGGTGCCGAAAATTCCGCCGATCGTCACGACCTTGTCACCCTTCTTGAGTTCGCTGCGGAACTTCTCCAGTTCCTTCTGCTGCTTGCGCTGCGGACGGATCATGAAAAGCCACATTACACCGAAGACCAGCAGAAGCATGATCCACATCATGGCGCCGCCACCGGCGGCAGGGGCGGCCGGAGCGGCCGACTGCAAAAGCATCATAGAGAGTGTCATAATTATTCAGTTTTATCAATTTCCTTGACGAAACGGTCCAGCAGGCCGTTGATGAATCCCCGGCTCTTGGGCGAGCAGTAGAACTTGGAGATCTCGATGTATTCGTTCAGGGAGACGTTCTGCGGAATGTCGGGGAAGTTTTCGATTTCCGCCATGGCACAGGCGATGATCGCCATGTCCGTGGAGAACAGGCGGTCGCTGTCCCAGTCGGGGACCGATACCGTCACCTTGGAGAAATAGCGTTCGTAGCCGGTGAGGGCGCAGCGGACCAGTTTGCGGACGAAGTCCCGGTCACTGTCCATGACAGCCCCGGGCTTGCGTTTGCGGACGATATCGCTCTGATACAGTTCCGGAAGCGACCAGGGATGCCCCTTCGCCAGGTCGTCGAGGGTATGGCAGCACCAGGTCAGGGCATAGGCCAGGTCGTCGTTCCAATACAGGGAAAGTTCCTCGAGGATCGGCTCGACGGCGGCATTCTCCGTGAACTCTTCTTCGTAGATCCGGGTGAACAGCCGGCAGCAGGCGGCCAGCGAATCGTCGTCGGACGCCATGAATTTCTGGAAATACGGTTTCACACGGATGGAATCGTACAGGTTGCGGATGAAGATATCATAACGGTCCCAACTCAACTTCTTGCGGGACAGGATCTTCTGGAAATCCGGATCCGTGTCCAGCAGACGCGCCAGGGCGTTCTCCGCGAACTTCTCGTTCGGATGCAGCTCTTCTTCGGTCGGATTGAATTTGCCGCGGGCAGATTCGATCCGGGTACGGGCTTCGGCGGTCAGCGGAGCGATGACGGCCAGCATGAGCAGGTACAGTTCACGCGTCGCTTCACAAGATGCATCCAGTTCAGTATAAGCGTCTTCCAGGGTTTTGTCTCCGGTCACGGCGTACCCGTAGATGACCTTGAATGCCTTGATGCGTAATATCCTTCGGTTGAGCATGGTGTTTTCTGGCAAAAATTCATGCAAAGATAGCAACAATTAGAGATTTTTCCTTAAATTTGGCTAGATTTAACCGTATAATAAACAAGAATACAATGTACAGAGAAGATTATGATGGCGCATACGCGCAGGAGCGCCAGGGCGAGGATGTCTATTCCAAGCCTGTCCGGGCTGGGAAACGTACGTATTTCTTTGACGTGAAGGCAACGAAGGGACGGAATGACTTCTTCCTTACGATTACGGAAAGCAAAAGGAAGATGGAGCACGACGGTCGCTTTACCTATGACAAGCACAAGATTTTCCTTTACAAGGAAGATTTCGACAAGTTCGCCGAAGGACTCCAGGAAGTGATCGAGTACATCCGGGTCAACTGCCTGAAGGACCTTCCGGAGCGCCCGTACCGCGACGATTCCGGAGACGAATCCTTTTAATTCACGATAAGTATATGAAACGAACCCTCCTCTTCATAATGGCCGTGATGGCCCTTGTTTCCTGTGGCGGAAAACAGCAGAAAGCCGCGGAATCCCCCGTCTATGCCATCGACATCCTCCAGGCCGACGGTTCCTCCGCCTCCATGGCGGACTACAAGGGACAGGTCCTGCTGGTCGTCAACACCGCTACCCGCTGCGGATTCACCCCCCAGTATGAAGAACTGCAGTCCCTGTATGAAAAATACCATGAAAAGGGATTGGAGATCCTCGATTTCCCCTGCAACCAGTTCGGCGGGCAGGCTCCGGGAACGGCGGAGGAGATCCGCGAATTCTGCACCGGCACCTATCATACCCAGTTCCCGCAGTTCGCCAAGATCGACGTCAACGGCGATGCCGCCGCTCCCCTCTTCGTCTGGCTCAAGGAGCAGAAGGGCTTCGAGGGCTTCGGTGAGGGCGACCGTGCCAAGATGATGTCGGCCATGATGGAACGCAACGATCCGGATTTCGCCTCCAAGCCGGACATCAAATGGAACTTCACGAAATTCCTGCTGGACCGGCAGGGCAACGTCGTGGCCCGCTTCGAGCCGACCATGCCGATGTTCCTGGTCGAACAGCAAGTCAAGGAACTCCTATAGCGAATATGACTCCTCCGATCTCATTTACCTGTGACTATGCCGAAGGTGCCCATCCGCTGATTCTGAAAGCCTTATGTGACAGCAACATGGAGCAGCTTCCCGGTTACGGGAGCGACCGGTATTGTGTTTCTGCCGCGGAGAAGATCCGTCAGGCATGCGGATGTCCGGAGGCGGATGTCCGTTTCCTTGTCGGCGGGACCCAGACCAACGCGACCGTCATCGCATCCCTCCTTCGGAATTATGAAGGCGTCATCGCCGCGGCCACGGGACACATCGGCGTCCATGAGGCCGGTGCGGTCGAATATACGGGCCACAAGGTCCTTCCGCTTCCGGAACACCAAGGTAAGATCGACGTCGCTGAACTTCGCGCTTATCTGGCATCTTTTTTCGGCGATGCCAACCATGAGCACATGGTGTTCCCAGGCATGGTCTACATTTCTTTCCCGACCGAATACGGCACGATCTACTCGCGGGCGGAACTGACGGCCCTGCATGCCGTCTGCCAGGAGTACGGACTGCCGCTTTTCGTCGACGGCCCCCGGCTCGGTTATGGGCTGGAGAGTCTTCAGTCGGACCTCGACCTTCCGACGCTGGCTTCCCTGTGCGATGTTTTCTATATCGGCGGGACGAAAGTGGGCGCCCTGTGCGGGGAGGCCGTCGTTTTCCCGCGCGGAAACGCACCGGCACATTTCCTGACCACGGTGAAACAGCATGGCGCCCTGCTGGCCAAAGGCCGGCTGCTGGGCATCCAGTTCGATGTCCTGTTCACGCACGGCCTGTATTCCCGGATAGCCCGCCATGCCATTGAAATGGCCGAAAAACTGAAAGAAATCCTCCGGGAGAAAGGCATCCCTTTCTTCCTGGAATCCCCTACCAACCAACAGTTTGTCATTCTCACGGACCAGGAAGTGAAACGGCTGTCCCCGCTCGTTGGTTTCGACTTCTGGGAGAAATACGACACCGACCACACCGTCGTACGGTTCGCCACGAGTTGGGCCACGCCGCCTGAGAATCTCGAACAGTTACGCAAAATCCTGTAAAGACAGCATGAACGAAACGGGCACGATCTTATTGAAAAACATCCGGGTTGACGAGAGACTCAGCGACATCCTCATCAGCCGGGGACTTATTTCCCGCATCCGCCCTGCCGGAGAAATCGACGCACCCGCCGGCGTCAGCATCGAAACCGTCGACTGCGGCGGCAAGACCGCCGTCCCCGGATTCGTCAACATGCATACCCATGCCGGCATGGCCCTCATGCGCGGCATCCAGGAAGATGTCGTCTTCGACCGCTGGCTCGAGAATATCTGGAAGATCGAATCCCGCATCGATGCCGATTTCGTCTATTGGAGCACCAAAGTAGCCGCTCTGGAGATGATCCGGACCGGCACGACCACCTTCAACGACCAGTACTGGTTCTCCCCCGCAGCCCGGCGGGCCACCGTCGAGATGGGGATTCGTCCGGTGATCTCATACGTCGTGCTGGACCAGGGCAATCCGGAAGAAGCCGCGCGCCAGCGGGAACAGTGCCAGCAGATGTACGAAGAGTCGCTGTCGTGGAATGACCAGGCCATTTTCGAGGTTGCCTTCCACGCGGTCTATTCGGTCAGCGAGGCCATGATTCTCTGGGCCACGGAATTCGCCCGCAAGCATAACCTGCTGCTTCATATCCATTTGAGCGAAACGACCGGGGAGGTAGAGAATTGTCAGGCGGCCCACGGAGGACTGAGTCCCGTCGAGTATCTCGACCGTCTGGGCGTGCTGGACGAGCGCGTCATCGCCGCCCATACGCTCTGGCTCTCCGAAAACGACATCCGGATCCTGGGCGAACGGAAGGTCAACTGCGTCCACAACATCAACTCCAACCTCAAGATCGCCTCCGGCTATCATTTCCACTACAATGAACTGCGGGATGCCGGCGCCAACGTCTGCCTCGGCACGGACGGCTGTGCTTCCTCCAACAACCTGGACATGCTGGAAGCGATGAAAACCTCCGCCCTGCTGCAGAAGGCCTGGCGCTGGGACCCCAAGGCCATGCCGCTGGACGAACTCCTCGCCACGGCCACCCGGAATGGTGCCAAAGCGCTGCGTATCAACGCCGGAGAGATTGCGGAAGGGAAAGAGGCCGACATCCTGGTCGTCGACACGGACAACACCTTCTTCCTGTCCCCCGGTCCGTTCCTGGGCAATTTCATCTATTCCGCCCACAGCGACTGCATCGATTCGGTCATCTCCGGCGGACGCTTCGTCATGCGGAACCGCCATGTCGACGGGGAGAAGGAAATCCTGGCGGAAGCACGCAAAGTATTGAAACAAATCATCTAATCACATAGTATTACCATGGACCCGAGAGCAGAGAGAATCTACAAGGCAGCCGAATACATCAAGCAAGTTCTGGCTGGTTTCGACCTTCATCCGACCGTGGGCATCGTCCTGGGCAGCGGCCTGGGCCGGCTTGCCGACAAGATCGAAGACTCCGTCACCATCCCCTACCGGGACATTCCCGGATTCCCGGTATCGACAGCCATCGGCCACAAGGGGAATTTCATCGTGGGCACCGTCGGCGGGAAGACCGTCATCGCCATGCAGGGACGCATCCACTACTACGAGGGCTACGGCATGGAACTCGTAACCCTGCCGATCCGCGTGATGAAAGTGGTCGGCATCAAGTATCTGTTTGTCTCCAATGCCGCCGGCGGCGTCAATTTCAACTACCATATCGGCGACCTGATGATCATCCGGGACCACATCAACCAGCTCCCGAACCCGCTGATCGGCCCGAACCTCGACGACTTCGGTCCGCGTTTCCCCGACATGACCCGTCCCTACGACCTGCAGTTGATCGCCAAGGCGAAGGACATCGCCGCGGATCTCGACATCCCGGTCCATGAAGGCGTCTATTTCGGCGGCACGGGCCCGACCTACGAGACCCCGTCCGAATACAAGTACATCCGCATCGTCGGCGGAGACGTCACCGGCATGAGCACCATTCCGGAAGTCATCGTCGCCCGCCACAGCGGTATCCGCGTCTTCGGCATGTCCGTCATCACGAACGAGGCCCATGACGACTATGCTCCGGACTATATGAACGACGGCCACGACGTAGTCGTAGCCGCCGAGGCCGCTGCTGACAAGATGAGCAGCATCTTCGAACGCCTGATCGCCAGTCTGGAAGTTTAGCAGGCGTCAACCGAGTTTCTCGAGGTCGGCGATCCACAGGGCCGCCTGGGCGTCCGACGGCATGCGCCAGTCACCGCGCGGACTGAGCGTGACGGAGCCGACCTTGGGACCATCCGGGATGCAGGAGCGCTTGAACTGCTGGCTGAAGAAACGCCAGTAGAATTTCCGCAGCCACTTGAGGATGATCTCCTCCGTATAGACGTTGGCCTTTCCTTCCGGACCGACGAAAACGCTCGCGTCCCCCTGGCGGCCCAGGAAGGCCTTGCATGCCAGGAAATAGATCTTGGACGGCGCATACCCCAGCCGGAAACAGTTGTACAGGAAGAAATCGTGCAGTTCGTACGGACCGACCAGGTCCTCGGTCTTCTGCTTGATCTGCCCCTTTTCATCCGCCGGCGTCAGTTCGGGGCTGATGGGAGTGTCCACGACATCCAGCAGGATTTCCTTGGCGCTGCGTCCGCCGGCTCCGGGGACGTCGAAACGGTTTTCAGCCGCCCATTTCACCAGATATTTGACAAGGGTCTTCGGGATGCTGGCATTGACCCCGTACATGCTCATGTGGTCGCCGTTGTAGGTACACCAGCCCAGCGCCAGTTCAGACAGGTCGCCCGTTCCGACCACCAGGCCGTTCTCCTTGTTGGAGATGTCCATCAGAATCTGGGTCCGTTCGCGCGCCTGGCAGTTCTCATAGGTTACGTCATGGACGGAAGGATCCTGTCCGATATCCGCAAAATGCTGGGTGACAGCCGCCGCGATGGAGATTTCCCGGGCGGTGACGCCCAGGGCCTTCATCAGGTCGACGGCATTGGTGTACGTGCGGTCGGTCGTGCCGAATCCCGGCATCGTGACACCGATAATCCGCTCTCTGGACCAGCCAAGTTTGTCGAAGGCCAGGCAGGTGACGAGCAGGGCCAGCGTGCTGTCCAGTCCGCCGGAGATGCCGATGACCGCCGTCCGGGCGTTTACATGTGCAAGCCGTGTGGCAAGTCCCAGTACCTGCATGGAAGTGATCTCGCGGGCGCGCCGGTCGATTTCGGCCGGATTACCGCCCGGCACGAAAGGATGCGGTTCGACGTTGCGGAGCAGTTTCGCCGCGAAATCCGTCGGAGCCGCCGCACCGGCATCCGTCCAGACATAGAGGGGTGAATAATCTGCGGAAGAGGCGCCGTCCGGAGCATAGGCGCGGTACGTACTCTCCTTCTGCCGCAAGACCGTCAGTTTCTGGATATCAAGATCGGCTTCGATCAGGCCTTCCCCCAGCGTGAACCGCTCGTTCTCGGCCATCAAGGCACCGTTTTCATAGATCATCGAAGAGCCGGCGAAGACCAGGTCCTGCGTCGATTCTCCGAAACCGCAGGAACAGTAGATGTAGCCGGAAAGCGTACGGGCGCTCTGGTTGCCGACCAGGTCTTTCCGGTACATGTGTTTCATGATGACTTCATTGCTCGCCGACAGGTTGACGATCACCTGGGCACCGGCGACTGCATGCCAGGAAGACGGCGGAACCGGCGTCCACAGGTCCTCGCAAATCTCGACAGCAAATGTGGCATCACCAACTGTAAACAACTGATTTGGAGCCATCTGGACAGTCTGTCCTGAATAAGGGACACAAGTCGCGGAAGCACCCAGGAAATCCGTTCCACTTGCGAACCAGCGGGACTCATAGAACTCGTTGTATGTCGGCAGGAACACCTTCGGGACGATGCCGGCGATCCTTCCGTCATGCAGGACGACGGCGCAGTTGTACAGGCGTCCGGCATACCGGACAGGGGCGCCGACCACGGTCGTGACGGCTTTCCCGCAAAGGTATGCAGCCAGGTCTCCGACGGCTTTCTCGGCGGATTTGACCAGAAGGTCCTGGCCGAAAAGGTCCGCGCACGTATAGCCGGTGA
>JBGUXJ010000237.1:0-15572 GCA_045222055.1 Candidatus Cryptobacteroides sp.
TGATCGGCATGATGATGCCGAAGACTTTGACCTGCGCGGCTTCTCCCTCGGAAGGGAGCAGCAGGGCGGAACGGCGCTTGTCTGCGAATTTCATGACGATCTCGTCGCAACCGAGGTTGCTGAGGATCTCGATGATATGGGTGGACTTGAAACCGATGACCAGTTCCTCGCCGTCATACTGGCAGGCGACCTTCTCGTGTGCGGCGATTTCGAAACCGACGTCCTGGGCGGAGACCTCCAGGCAACCGGCGGTCAGCTCGAACTTGATGTGGTTCGAGGCCTTGGGAGAGCAGACCGCGATGCGGCGGACGGTGTTGAGTAGCTGGACGCGGTTGATCTTCAGGATGTTGGAATTATTCTTGGGAATGATGGTCCGGTAGTCCGGATACTTGCCGGTGACCAGGCGGCTGACCATGGTGGTCTGGCCGAAACGGAAGATGGCGACCTTGTCGTCGAAGGTGACGGTCACGGTGTCCTCTGTCTTGCCGAGGATGGCCTTGAGCACGTTGGCGTGGCGCTTGTTGAGGATGAAGGAAGCATCGGAGGCGGCCTTGACGTCATCGGCGGTGAAGCAGATCAGCTTCTGCAGGTCGGAAGCGACCAGGGTCGTGGCGTCGGGCTTGATGTCGAAGAAGATGCTGTTCATGATCGGACGGTTCTCCTCGTCGGAAGAAGCATAGACGGTGTTGGAAATGCCGTCCACCAGGCTCTGGGCGGGAACTTCGACCTTCACGGCGCCGGCGGCGGTGCCGGGGGTCGCCGGATAGTCTTCGGGATTGAAGTAGGGGAGCGTCGATTCGCCGCTTGACCAGGCGCAGGAGAAGGAACTCTCGCCGATGGTGCTGATGGTGAGCGGCTGGTCCGGAAGTTCCTTGAGGAGGTCGGTGATCTGGCGGGCGGGGATGGCGATGCTGCCTTCCTCTTCCGTGGCGACCTCGAGCTCTGTCTTCAGGGTGATTTCCATGTCGGAAGCGGTCAGTTCGAGGACCTTGCCCTTGAGGATGAGGAGATAATCTTCGAGAATGGCTTCGGTGGCTTTGGCGGGAACCGCTTTCTGGACCGTCAGGATGCCTTTCAGGAGATCTGCGCTGGATACTGAGAATTTCATATTGTCTTCGTTTATATTTTTTCCATTCAGGCTCCTCCCGGGGGGAGGGCATAGCAGGTAACAAAGATACGAATTATTTTGTCAATGCCAATCCCTCCCGTTTGAAAACTTTTGGCACAAAGTTTGACTTTCAACCTACCTGCGGATTCGGGGCTTCGGCTCCGGGTCGTTTTTATGCCGCGAGGCAAAGACGTGATAAATCTAACATGAAAAAGAATATGAATAAAGGTGTCATTACCGTGTTCGCCTCTGCCGTGATCGCAGGGCTGACAGCATTCGGAGTCGTCAAGGCTTGTACTCCGTCCACAACCGCAACCCACACCGTCGTTTCTTCTGACGGATCCGTCTACCGGACTGTCAATCTGACAGACACAGACTATCCCGACCTTACATATGCCGCCGAATCGGCCGTCGACGCCGTCGTCTTCGTCAAGGTGACCGTCAAGACCCAGGGCTATGCCATCGATCCTTTCGAGTACTTCTTCGGCTTCGGCCGCGGACAGGGCCAGATGCAGGAGCGTGAGCAGCAGGGCAGCGGCTCTGGCGTGATCATCCGCCCGGACGGCTATATCGTGACCAACAACCATGTCGTTTCCGGCGCCTCCAAGGTCGAGGTGACCCTCAACAACAACAAGACCTTCGAGGCCTCCGTCGTGGGTACCGACCCGGTGACGGACGTCGCCCTCCTAAAGATCGATGCGGAAGGCCTTCCGACCATCCCGTTCGGCGATTCCGACAAGCTCCGCCTCGGCGAATGGGTCCTGGCGATCGGCTCCCCGCTGGGCGAGCAGCTCCGCGGCACCATCACCGCCGGCATCGTCAGCGCCAAGGGCCGTTCGATGCAGTCGAGCCGTGAGGAGTTCAAGATCGAATCCTTCATCCAGACCGATGCGGCCGTCAACCCGGGCAACTCCGGCGGCGCCCTCGTCAACAAGTCCGGCGAACTGGTCGGCATCAATACGGCCATCATGTCCCAGACCGGTGCCTATTCCGGCTATTCCTTCGCTGTCCCGTCCAACATGGTCAAGAAGATCGTGGGCGACCTCATCGATTTCGGCAATGTCCGCCGGGCGCTGCTGGGCGTGACCATGCAGGCCATCGACGACCAAATTGCAAAAGATTTGAAACTTTCTTCGATGAACGGCGTATATATTAAGGAGGTTATGAAAGGTTCTGCCGCTGAGAAGGCCGGTATCAAGGAAGCCGATGTCCTCATCGCCATCGACGATACCCCGCTCAAGAGCATGACCGAAGTACAGGCCAAGGTTAATTCCTACCGTCCCGGTGACAAGGCGAAGGTCACCGTCATCCGGGATGGCAAGGCTGTCGACCTTGACGTCGTCTTCCAGGAAAGCAGTGATCTGACCGGTACCACCGTCGCCGACGGTTCCGTCTCCTTCTATGGCGCCATGCTGAAGGAAGCGTCCAAGGAAACCCTTGACGCGCTCGGACTGAAGAAGGGTGTCGAGATCGTCTCCCTCAGCGCCGGCAAGGTGCTCGATGCGGGCGGTACCCAGGGAATGATCATCCTGTATGTCAACGACGAACCTGTCAGCAAACCGGAAGATGTAATCAACATTGCCAAGAAGGCGAGGCGGTCCGTCATGGTGGAAGGTGTGACCGAATCCGGCAGGGTGAAGCGCTTTGTCTTCGGCAAAGACTAAAGACATAAGATGAGACAACTTAAGATCACCAAATCGATCACCAACAGGGAGAGTGCCTCCCTGGACAAGTATCTGCAGGAGATCGGCCGGGAAGAACTGGTCTCTCCGGAAGAAGAAGTGGAACTCGCCCAGCGCATCCGCAAGGGCGACCAGGAGGCACTTGAAAAACTGACCCGCGCCAACCTGCGTTTCGTGGTATCCGTTGCGAAACAGTACCAGAACCAGGGCCTCAGTCTCCCGGACCTGATCAACGAGGGCAACCTCGGCCTGATCAAGGCCGCCGAGAAATTCGACGAGACCCGCGGATTCAAATTCATTTCCTACGCCGTATGGTGGATCCGCCAATCCATCCTCCAGGCCCTCGCAGAGCAGTCACGTATCGTGCGGCTCCCCCTCAACCAGGTGGGATCCCTCAACAAGATCAACAAGGCGCTCTCGAAGTTCGAACAGGAGAACGAGCGGCAGCCGTCGAGCGAGGAACTCTCGGAGATGATCGATGTCCCGAAGGACAAGATTTCCGACACGCTGCGTGTGTCCGGCCGTCATGTCTCCGTGGATGCTCCCTTCGTGGAGGGTGAAGACAACAGTTTGCTTGACGTACTTCCGAACGATGATTCCCCGATGGCCGACCGCGGCCTCGTGAACGAGTCGCTCAACACCGAGATCGAACGGGCCCTTTCGACCCTTTCGAGCCGCGAGCGCGAGATCATCAAGTCCTTCTTCGGCATCGGTTGCCAGGAGATGACCCTTGAGGAGATCGGCGAGCGTTTCGGACTGACGCGTGAGCGTGTACGCCAGATCAAGGAGAAGGCGATCCGCCGTCTCAAGAGCCCTTCGCGGAGCAAACTGCTGAAAGGATACTTAGGTTAATTTCATGAGCCGGTCTTTTCGAGGCCGGCTTTTATTCGTTATAGGACATGACACCCGAACTCTTTATACAGGAAAAGGCCGCAGCCGCCGTCAAAGCGCTGTATCAGACTGACATTGAGGCATCCGCCCTCCAGGTCGGCGTTACCCGCAAGGAATTCGAGGGAGACTATACCCTCGTCGTTTTCCCGCTGCTCAAGATATCCCACAGCGCTCCGGAGGCCACGGGCAACGCCATCGGCGCCTGGCTGGCGGAGAACGTGCCGGAGATCGCCGGCTACAACTCCGTCAAGGGCTTCCTCAACCTGCTTTTCAGCCCGGTGTACTGGGATGAGATGTTCGCCGGCATCGCCGCCGACCCGGATTTCGGACAGCTCCCGCCGACCGGCCGCAACGTGATGGTCGAGTTCTCCTCCCCGAACACCAACAAGCCCCTTCACCTGGGCCACATCCGCAACAACCTGCTGGGTGACTCCGTATCGCGCCTGCTCAAGGCCGGAGGCAACCATGTGATCAAGTCGACGATCGTCAATGACCGTGGCGTGCACATCTGCAAGTCCATGCTCGCCTGGGAGAAACTCTTCGCCGGAAAGACCCCGGAATCCACGGGCATCAAGGGCGACCACCTGGTGGGCGACTGCTACGTGGCTTTCGACAAACTTTACAAGGGCGAGGTGAAGCAGCTCATGGAGCAGGGCATGACCGAGGAGGAAGCCAAGAAGGCCGCTCCTTCCCTGAAGGAAGCGCACGAGATGCTCGTCAAGTGGGAGCAGGAAGACCCGCATGTCCGCCAGCTCTGGTCCATGATGAACGGCTGGGTATACAAGGGCTTCGACGAGACCTATGCGGCCCTGGGGATCACCTTCGACCAGGTGGACCATGAGTCCGAGACCTACCTGCTCGGCAAGGAACTGGTGCAGAAGGGCTTGGAAATGGGTGTGTTCGAGCGTGAACCGGACGGTTCCGTCTGGTGCGACCTGACGGCCGACGGGCTGGACCGCAAGCTGGTCCTCCGCGGCGACGGCACTTCCGTCTACATCACCCAGGATCTCGGCACCGCCGAGCGCCGTTTCTCGACCTACAAGCTGGACTCCCATGTCTATGTGGTCGGCAACGAGCAGGACTACCACTTCCAGGTGCTCAAGCTCATCCTCAAGAAACTCGGTTTCGACTGGGCCGACCAGATCTATCACCTTTCCTACGGCATGGTCGAACTGCCGGAGGGCAAGATGAAATCCCGCGAGGGAACGGTCGTGGACGCGGATGACCTGATCCAGAGCATGTACGAGGAAGCGAAGAAGACTTCCGAGGAAAGCGGCAAACTGGCCGACCTGTCCGACGAAGAAAAGGAAGAACTCTACCACATGATCGGCCTCGGCGCCCTGAAGTATTTCATCATCAAGGTCGACCCGAAGAAGACCATGCTCTTCAACCCGAAGGAATCCATCGATTTCAACGGCAACACCGGCCCGTTCATCCAGTATACGCACGCCCGCATCCGCTCGATCCTCCGCAAGGCGGCGGAGCAGGGAATCGCGTTCGGACCTGCCGACGTGACCACCGACCTGATCCCTTCCGGCAAGGAAATCCGTCTGATCAAACTCCTGGGTCTCTTCCCGGGCAAGGTCGGGGAGGCGGTCGCCGCGCTCAGCCCGGCGGTCATCGCCAATTATGCCTATGATCTGGCCAAGGAATTCAACCAGTATTACCATGACACCCCGATCCTCCGCGAAGAGGATCCGAAACTGCTGGCTTTCCGGCTGGAACTGATCGACGTGCTCGCGCGTACCCTGCGCCGGGCGATGGGCATCCTCGGTATCCAGTTGCCGGAGCGGATGTAACAGCGCATGGCGGACGACCGGAATTACATGTTCCCGACCTCGAAGAAGGAGGTGGAGGCGCTCGGATGGGATTACATCGACGTGATCCTGTTCAGCGGAGACGCCTTCATCGACCACCCTTCGTTCGGGACGGCCGTGATTGCCCGCTGGCTGCAGAAGCATGGCTACCGTGTCGCGGTGGTGCCCCAGCCGAACTGGCGGGACGACCTGCGCGATTTCAAGAAACTGGGCGTGCCGCGCCTGTACTTTGCCTTGAACTCGGGCGCCATGGATTCCATGGTCAACCATTACACCGCCGGCAAGCGGCTCCGTCACGACGATGCCTATACCCCTGACGGGAAATTCGGCCAGCGGCCGGACTATGCCGTGACGGTCTATACGAAGATACTCAAGCAGTTGTTCCCTGACGTGCCCGTCGTCATCGGCGGCATTGAGGCATCCCTGCGCCGGGTGACCCATTATGACTATTGGCAGGACCGGCTTTTCCCTTCCATCCTGGTGAGCAGCGGCGCTGACTGGCTGATCTACGGGATGGGGGAGCGCCCGATCCTGGAACTGACCCGGGGCATCGAAGCCGGCCGTTCCCGTCACCAGTTGGAACGGATTCCGCAGATCGCATTCTACCGGACCGGCAGACCCAGGGAACGTGAGGGCGTGCTGATGCTCCATTCCTTCGAGGAAAGCTGCGCCAGCAAGAAGGCCTTCGCCGAGAATTTCCACTGGATCGAGACCCATGCCAACATGATGCATCCCGATACCATCGTGGAACCGGTCGGAGACGGCTATGTCCAGATCAATCCGCCCTATCCGCCGGCGACGCAGGAGGAAATGGACGATTTCTGGGACATGCCCTATACCAAGCTGCCCCATCCCCGTTACAAGGGGAAGCGGATCCCGGCCTATGACATGATCAAGTTCTCGATCAATACCCACCGGGGCTGTTTCGGAGGCTGCAATTTCTGTACGATCGCGGCCCACCAGGGGAAATTCATCCAGAGCCGCAGCGAGGCGTCCATCCTCAAGGAGGTGGCCGACCTGAACAAACTTCCGGATTTCGCCGGCAACATCTCGGACCTTGGCGCCCCGACCGCCAACATGTACGGCATGCGGGGCAAGGACCCGAAACTCTGCGATATCTGCCGCCGCAAATCCTGTCTTTTCCCGGCCCCTTGCAAGAACATGGACCGCAGCCATGCCCGCCTCCTGAACCTGTACCACAAGGTCGATGCGGTCAAGGGCATCCGGCATTCCTATATCAGCAGCGGCATCCGCTATGACCTCTTCCTGGATGAAAACGGCTATGTCGACAAGACGTCGAAGCCGTATCTGAAGGAACTGGTCCTGGACCATACTTCCGGCCGGTTGAAGGTCGCGCCCGAGCATACCGAGGACAAGGTTCTCTATTATCTTGCCAAACCCTCTTTCAAACTGTTCGAGCGGCTGCGGGTGGAGTTCGACAAGATCAACCGGGAAGCCGGCCGCCACAGCGGGATCGTCCCGTATTTCATCTCCTCCCATCCCGGCTGCACGATGCACGACATGGAGAAACTGGCACAGCACCCCGCGTTGAAGGGCCTGTACATGGACCAGGTGCAGGATTTCACGCCGACTCCGATGACGACTTCTTCGGTCATGTATTATACCGGCCTGGACCCGCGGACCCTCAAACCTGTGTTCGTGGAACGGGATCCGGAGCGGAAAAAGATGCAGAAATCCTATTTCTTCCGCCGCAAATAGAAAAATGTTCGAAAAATCGTTGCCTGGCTATTGCAGTAAACGAAAAATCGTATTAATATTGCAACGAAATCAACGTACGAAACCTATAACCATGGCATCCGATCCCAAGAAAAGAAGAGCTGTCGTCAGCTATGAAAACATGCTGGCCAAACCGGAACTGGCCGAATTGGCTGCGGCTTTCGCCGCCAAATATCCGAAGGGCTTCAATGACTACCTTCCCGACCTGATGCGTTACCCCAAGCCGGACGGTACTGATTTCTATGCGGTTACCCTGGAAATCCCGGATGCAATCTATCTGGTGAAGATCAAGGTGAAGACAGACAACATCGATGACATCGAGCGTTGGCTGGACGGTGAAGACAACAATGAAGACGAAGGAAGCGGCGGCAACGGCGAAAGCGGCGGCGAACTTCCGGACGACAACATTTCCCAGTACTCCACCGGGGAGGACGATTCTTCCGACGTGTAATTTTCCGAGATATATGTTCCGCCGGCTTAGCCGGCGGATTTTTTTTGTATCTTTGTCACTCGATGGACCACGTAAGCACCAAGAGATTCCGGATCCCGATACTTCAGAAATTGAGAGGCCTGCCTGAGAAGAACAAGCTCCTCGTCCTGTCACTGGTCGTCGGCGTCTTCAGCGGCCTGGCCGCGGTGGTCCTGCATACCCTGATCCGCCTGATCCGTTCCGGCCTTGCCGGACTTTTCGCCGACCGGTCCGATTTCCTGCTGTTCTTCATCCTGCCCGGCATGGGCATGCTGCTCTCCCTGCTGCTCGTCCGTTACCTGATCAAGGACAATATCGGCCACGGCGTGACCAAGGTACTGGTCGCCGTATCCAAGAACGAGTCCCGGATCAAGCCGCACAACATGTGGTCCTCCATCCTGACCAGTTCGCTGACCATCGGTTTCGGCGGTTCCGTCGGTGCCGAGGCGCCGATCGTCTATACGGGCGCCGCCATCGGTTCCAATTTCGCCCGCTATCTGGGCATGTCCTACCGGAGCGTGACCATCCTGCTGGGCTGTGGCGCGGCCGGTGCCGTGGCCGGCATCTTCAAGGCCCCGCTGGCTGGCGTGCTGTTCTGTCTGGAAATCCTCCTTTTCAACATTTCGATGACCTCCATGATGCCGCTGCTCCTTTCCACGGTATCGGCGACAGTGGTCTCGTATCTGCTGCTTGGAGATTCCCGGCCGTTTGCCTGCACCCTGTCTCCGTTTTCGATGGTCAACATGCCGTTCTACCTGCTGCTGGGCTTCTTCTGCGGCGTCTGCTCCCTGTATTTCCTGCGGACGACCTTGTGGCTGGAAGACAAGCTCGGCAGTTACCGCAGTCCCTATGCCCGCTGGCTCCTGTGCGCGCTGGGACTCGGCCTGTTGATCTTCCTCTTCCCTCCGCTGTATGGTGAGGGCTATGATTTCCTGCATCCGCTGCTCAATGCGGAGACGATTTCCTTCGACGGCGATACCCCGCTTGCCTGGATGCTCCACACACCCTGGCTGGTACCGGTATTCTTCCTGCTGGTCATGTTGCTGAAGGTCTTTTCCATGACTTTCACCAATGCCGGCGGCGGCACGGGCGGTACCTTCGGTCCGACCCTTTTCGTCGGTGCCATGGCCGGTTTCGTCCTGGCCCGGACCGTCAACCTTCTGCTGGCCGGTTCCGGTTTCTCCGTTCCGGAACAGAATTTCGTCCTGGTCGGCATGGCCGGCCTGATGGCAGGGGTGATGCAGGCGCCGATGACCGCTATCTTCCTGATCGCCGAAATTACCGGCGGCTATGACCTGTTCCTGCCACTGATCCTGACTGCGACCATTTCCTTCGGCACCATCCGGATCGCCGAGCACTATTCCATATATACCAAGCGTATCGCCCAGACCGGCGAACTGCTGACCCACGACAGCGACCAGGCGGTCCTGACCTTGTTGAAAACCTCTTCCCTGGTAGAGACGGATTTCAGCCCGGTCGCCATCGACGCCACGTTGGGCGAGTTCGTCCAGGTGATCGCCGGTTCCAGCCGCAACCTGTTCCCGGTCATCGACGGCAGGCACAGGTTCCAGGGGTATGTCTCGCTCGAGGATGTCCGCAAGGACATGTTCCGGACGGAATTGTATGACAAGAATCATGTATTCAATTACATGCAGTCCGCTTCGCAATATGTCTACGAGGACGAGGGAATGGAAAGCGTCATGCGCAAATTCGAGAAGACGGATGCCTGGAACCTGCCGGTCGTCAAAGAGGACCGGACCTATATCGGTTTCGTCTCCAAATCCAAGATTTTCTCGGCCTATAGGAATGAATTGAAGGAACTTTCCCAAGACTGACGATGAAAGAGAATTACGTACGTTATATCGCAGAAAAGCTGCAGGTAAAGACCTGGCAGGTAGAGAATTGTGCGACCATGTTCGAGGACGGGGACACCGTCCCGTTCATCAGCCGGTACCGCAAGGAAAAGACCGGCGGACTGGATGACGTGGAGGTCGCCCAGGTCCGTCACTGGGTCGATGCCTTCGCTGAACTGGACAAGCGGAAGGAGACCGTCCTTTCCACCATCGAGGGGCAGGGCGCCCTGACGGAAGAACTGCGCAAGGCCATCGAGGACTGCCTGGTCGGTTCGGAACTGGAAGACCTGTACCTGCCGTACCGGCCGAAACGCCGTACGCGGGCGACCGTGGCGCGGGAAAAAGGCCTGGGACCGTTGGCCGAGAAAATGGCGACAGCCGCGATCCGGAATCCGGAAGCGGAGGCGAAAAAATACCTTACCGACGATGTCCCGACGGTGGAAGATGCCCTGGCGGGAGCGCGGGATATCCTGGCCGAGCAGGTGAGCGAGAACATGGCTGTCCGCAATTTCATGCGGAGCGAACTGCGGCGCAAGAACCTGGCGGTCAAGGCGACGAAGGCCGCCGCAAAGGATCCGGAGGCCCAGAAGTATCGCAGTTGGTTCAATTACAATGAAGATATCCGCCGGATGCCTGCCCATCGTCTGCTCGCCATCCTGCGCGGAGAATCGGAAGGTTACCTGTCGACCCGGATGGTATTCAGCATGGAATCCTGCGTCAAGAAGGCGCAGTACGAGTTCATGAAAGGTGTTGATGCGTATTTCAGCCCTGAACTGCACCGCCAGTTGAAACTGGCCGTCGAGGATTCCCTGGACCGCCTGGTCGGTCCTTCGATCTCTACCGAGGTAATCAAGGAATACAAGGAGAAAGCCGATATCGAGTCCATCAAGGTTTTCGGAGACAACCTGCGCCAGCTGCTGCTGGAAGCACCGGTCGGTCAGAAGCGGACGATGGCCGTTGACCCGGGTTTCCGGAACGGCTGCAAGATTGCCTGCCTGGACGAGCAGGGCAATCTCCTCCACCATGAAATCATCTATCCGCATCCTCCGCAGAGCGAGAAGATGAAGGCGATTATCGCGGTGTCGAAGATGCTCCAGACTTATGATATCCAAGTGATTGCCGTGGGAAACGGTACGGCGGGAAGAGAAACGGAAGAGTTCATGAAACGGATTCCGATGCCGGATTCCTGCAAAGTATATGTCGTCAGCGAAGACGGTGCCTCCATTTACTCCGCGTCTGATGTCGCCCGCGAGGAATTCCCGGACGAAGACGTGACGGTCCGCGGAGCCGTCTCGATCGGCCGCCGGCTGATGGATCCGCTGGCCGAACTGGTCAAGATCGATCCGAAATCCCTGGGCGTGGGGCAATATCAATATGACGTGGACCAGACCCTGCTGCGAGAGAAACTGGACGACACGGTCGTCAGTTGCGTGAATGCCGTGGGCGTGAATCTCAATACGGCAAGTCCTTATCTGCTTCGGTACGTGGCGGGAATCGGTCCGGCCCTGGCACGCAACATCGTGGAATACCGGGCCGCCTCCGGCGGTTTCGAGTCCCGTGCGCAGCTCATGGAGGTTCCGCGCCTCGGTGCGAAGGCCTTCCAGCAGTGCGCCGGTTTCCTCCGGATCCATGGCGCCGCCAATCCGCTGGACAATTCCGCCGTCCATCCGGAGGCCTACCACATCGTGGACCGGATGGCCGCTGACCTGGGGGTGACGACCGCCGGCCTGGTGGGAAATGAGGAACTGTGCAAGAAGATCGATCCGGCAAAGTACGTGGAGGGTGATTTCGGCCTTCCGACGCTGAAGGATATCTTGCGGGAACTGGCGAAACCGGGCCTGGATCCGCGCGAGAAAGCCGGGGACTTTGCCTTTTCGGACGCAGTCCACGCAATGGAAGACCTGGAAGTCGGCATGGAATTGCCAGGCATCGTGAACAACATCACGGATTTCGGCGCCTTCGTCGACATCGGCGTCCATCAGGACGGCCTGATCCATGTCTCCCAGATGGGCGAGGCCCGCAAAAACGGGCTCAAACTGCACCAGCACATCTATGTGACCGTAATGGGCGTGGATTTGGAAAGAAGGCGTATATCGTTGCGATTCATTAAGGAATTCTGATTTTTTCTTTCAGTTCATTAGCAATATTTCGGATATTTGCATAAATTTGCAATTCCGAATATAGACAGGCACATGAAGCATACCCTAGGCGGCACCCTGCTGGTTTATCTTGTATCCGTTGTCTCCATCGTTCTGTGGGGCATGTCATACATTTGGTCGGACCAACTCCTCCGGCTGGATATTCCCGTCATCTATATCGTCTGCATCCGCTCCCTGGTGGCCGGTATCGTGCTGATGTGCCTAAACCTGGTTTTCGGGAACAGCATCCGGATCCAGCGCAAGGACATGCCCCAGTTCCTGCTGCTGGCTTTCTGCGAGCCCTTCATCTATTTTGTCTGCGAAACATACGGTATCAAGCTGACGGAGTCTCCGACCTACAGCGCCCTTGTCATCGCAACGGCCCCGATCTTTTCAGTGGCCGCCGGCGTGGCGCTTTTCCATGAGCGTGTCAACTGGATCAATATCCTGGGTATCGGGGTCTGCCTGGTCGGCCTGGGCATCGTGACCCATGGGGCTACCGAAGTCGGCGAGCATTTCCTGCTGGGGGTCTTGCTGCTGGTGGTGGCGGTCATTTCCGAGGTCGGCTACGCTGCCTGCACCAAATCCCTGTCGAGCCGATACAAGCCGATGGTGATCGTCCAGTATCAGTTCCTGATCGGCGGTGCCCTGCTGCTGCCGTTGTTCTGCACGATGGGCCTGAAGGACTACGATGCGGCCGTTTACATGTCCTGGGATGTGTGGAAGCCGATCCTTTGTCTGGCCATTCTGTGCTCCAGCGTCGCCTTTACCCTCTGGGCCACCACGATCAAGAACCTCGGAGTCGCGAAAGCCAGCATCTTCCTGGCCATGATTCCTGTGGTGACGGCTTTCATCGGCGCCATCCTGGGAACGGAACTGCTGACCCGGCTCCAGTGGACGGGTATCGCGATCGCGTTCTCAGGTTTGGTCCTGACGCAGTATGTCCGTAGGAGAAAACGCTAAGGCAGGACTCTCTTCGCTCCGTAATACTTTGGTTTCCAGTAGGTTTCATCGGATTTTGAAACGATGACACCCGAATTGCTGGCGTGGATGAACGTGAAATGGTCACCCCGGGATTCCACGGCGATGCCGACATGGAAGATCCGTCCGTTGCGGGCGAAGAAAACCAGGTCGCCCGGCTGGATGTCATTCGTCCTGCCAACCGGCCTTCCAACGGAAAACTGGTCCTGCGAGGATCTGGGCAGGGTGATCCCGAAATGCCTGAATACATAGGAGGTGAAGCCGGAGCAGTCGAAATTGCCCGGTCCGTTGCCGGCGTATTTGTAGGGTTTCCCGAGAAATTCCTTGGAATAATTGACCAGTTCCCGTCCTTTCAGGGAAGTGGACTTCGGCGTTTCCTGCCGGTCGGAGACAGAGACCTGCGGCTTGTCAATCTTTTCCGGACGTGTCTCCTTGGGTTTTTGGGGAACCGGCGGTTCGACGATTGCTCCATGGCCGGTCCGCTGGGCGAGCCGGTCGTTCGGGCTGACAGCGTTCTGTCGGGCTATGCCGCACGCCGTGCAAGCCAGGCAGAGGGCAAGCAGGATGGAGAATCGGGCTTTCATCGGCGGTCGTATTGTAAGGGTTGTCCTTCCGGTCTTTCGGAAAGGATCCGTCCGTCCCGTACGACCATCTTCCCGTCCAGGAAGACCATCCGGACAGCGCCTGTAAGCGTTTCGTCCCGGTAGGGCGTCCATCCGCATTTGTAGGCGGGATGCGAGGTGTCCGCTTTTGCCGTCGGATCGATCACCACGAGGTCTGCCTTGTATCCGGGGGCGATCCGTCCGCGGTCCCGGATACCGAAAACCTTCGCGGTCTTTTCAGAAAAAGCCCGTGCGATGCGGGTAAGCGGAATGTCTGCTTCGGCGGCGACGGTCAGCAGGACCGGCAGCGATTGCTGGATCGAAGGCATGCCGGACGGACAGGACAGGTAAGGCCGGTCCTTTTCTTCTTCCCGGTGCGGCGCGTGGTCGGAACCGATGGTATCGATGGAGCCGTCCGCGAGGGCCTGCCTGAGGGCGGAACGGTCTGCCTCTGTCTTGACGGCGGGGTTACATTTGAGCTTTCCTTCCAGGCGGACGTAGTCTTTGTCGCAGAACCAGAGGTAGTTGGCGGATGTCTCTGCCAGGAGGAACGGATTTTTTTCCTTGGCGGCGGAGATCATCCGGATTTCTTCTGCCGTGGTGACATGCAGGACATGGAGCCGGGTCCCATGACGGAGCGCCATTTCCAAGGCCTTCTCTGTCGACCGGGTGCAGGCTTCCCGGGAACGGATGGAAGGGTGGGCGGAGAAAGGGATGTTTTCTCCGTATCGTTCCCTGGCTTGCTCCAAGCCCTGTCGGACCAGGGTCTCATCTTCGCAGTGGACCAGGATTTCCGCGTCCGTGACCCGGAAGATCCGTTCAAGCGTCTCGTCCCTGTCCACCAGCATGTTGCCGGTGGATGAACCCATGAAAACCTTGATACCGGCAGCGCTGCCGTCCTGAATGCAGGGGAGGATTTCATCCAGGTTGTCGTTGGTGGCACCGATATGGAACCCGTAATGGACCCAGGAGCGGCCGGAGGCCATCCGAAGTTTTTCTTCCAGCCGTTCGCGGCTGGTGGTCGGCGGGTTGGTGTTCGGCATGTCGATGACCGAGGTGACGCCTCCGAGCAGGGCGGCCTGGGATTCGCTCGCAAAATCGGCTTTGTCCGTCAGGCCGGGTTCGCGGAAGTGGACATGGGCGTCGATGCCGCCGGCGAACAGCCACATTCCTTTCAGGGGGATGATGGCGGCGTCCGGAGCGGCCAGCCCGGTGGGGACGTCTCCGTCCGCCCAGATACCGGCGATGCGGTCATGGTCCAGGCCGACGGTGCCTTCCCGTATGGCATCGCCCGTTATGATCGTGACATCGGTGAGGTAGATCATGCCTTTGGCGCAAAGGACCGGAACCGCAGTTTCAGCACACCCCAGAAGGCTTCTCCGAAAATACCGCTGGACATCTTGGATGTTCCTTCCTTGCGGTTGATGAAGATGATCGGGACTTCGGCAATCTTGAAGCCCAGCCGGAAGGCAGTATATTTCATTTCGATCTGGAAGCCGTATCCTTTCATCTGGACGGCATCCAGGTCCATGGTATCCAATACTTTGCGGGAATAGCACTTGAAGCCTGCGGTGCAGTCGTAGACTTTCATGCGCAGGACTTTCCGGACATAGACGGAGGCATAGTAGGACATGATGATCCGGCCGATGGGCCAGTTGACCACGCTGACACCGTCGCAATACCGGGAACCGATGGCCAGGTCCGCTCCGTCCTTGCAGGCCTGATAGAGGCGGGACAGGTCTTCGGGATTGTGGGAGAAATCGGCATCCATCTCGAAGATGTAGTCGTATCCATGGTCGAGGGACCAGCGGAAGCCGGTCAGGTAGGCGGTGCCGAGTCCTTGTTTGCCGGAACGTTCGATCAGGAACAGGCGGTCGGGGAATTCCGCCTGGAGGGCCTTGACGATGGCGGCCGTCCCGTCGGGGGAACCGTCGTCGATGACCAGGATATGATAACCGCCATCCAGGGAGAAAACCTTCAGGATGATCTTCCGGATATTCTCCTTTTCATTATAGGTCGGAATGATGATGATCTTCGTGTCCATGGTAGGGGCTAGTCCGTTACTATCATACAAATATAATATATATTTCCTTTTTTCGGCTCCTCTGAAGGGCGAAAGTGGTATTAAAACGAAAAAGTCAAAAAATAATTGTAAAAAAGTTTGCCAGTTCGGAAAAAGTGCTTACCTTTGCAATCCCGCTTGAAAGAAAGGCGGGATTTATTATCGAGAGATCATTGAAAAGACTGGAAGGAAAGTACAAGAAGCAAGTACCGAACTTAAAGATCGAGAGCGT
>JBGUXJ010000238.1:0-3557 GCA_045222055.1 Candidatus Cryptobacteroides sp.
CCAAGAAGTCGTCCAAGGTGCCTTCTTTCTCGGAAAAAGAGCCGTCCGCCTGGAGCTGGATGACGGTGGAACCGGACTGGGTCAGGAATTCGTAATATCCACCGAGCTTGGCGTCGTTGTGAATGAGGTCGCCCCCCATTTGGTACAGTTCGATGAACTCCTCATCCGGGATGGCGCCTTCAAGCAGAAAGACCATCGCCTGGTCGCCAACGGGGTCATCCAAGTGATTGAGATAGACTTCCTTGCAGTGGTCAGCGAGCGTTTTGTGCATCTCTTTCATGACGGCGGCGCCCTCTTCGGACTTCCCGTCCGCGATGAGTTTCATGGCTTTCTCGTTGGCGTCGTTGAACTGATGCAACAGCCACTGCTGGAGGGAATTATATTCTTCCGACAAGGGGCTGCCGGTTACGGAGGCCGGACCGTCGCCGAGGGTCACCTGGATGTCCTTGACGTCCGGAATCAAGGGGACCCTGACCGACAGATCCTTGGACATGACTCCGCAGATTGAAGTGGTGCTCCGCTCGGTCGTGAAGGTGAACGCCCCGTCCTGCACGGCGCAGGAATCGATCGCATTCCCTTCCGGACCAATCAGCCAGAGGCTGTCCAACTGCGTTGTGACGACACCCCGGATGGTGCACGCGTCAGGCTTGCACGCACACAAGGCGACAACCATGAAAACAAACACTAGAACTTTTTTCATATCACTACTTTTAATTATCCAAACCAGCAAGCCTCAGCAAACTGCCCTCGCTGAATCCTTCATGAATCTCCTGGACTACGCCTTGCGGGGAGATGAGCACGAAGGTCGGGATGCCGCGGGTCTTGAAAGAACGTATGCTGCCGGAACTGCCGGAAGGATCGCGCCAATCCGTCCAGCTGACCGGATGCTCTTCGTGTCCGCGTTTCCAGGCCGCGTCCTTGTCCAAGCTGATGCTCACAATTTCCAGGCGGTCTCCCGCCTTTTCGTGCAGCTGCCGCAGGACTGGTATGGACTTGATGCAGGGGCCACAGCCCAGGCTCCAGAAGTCCAGCAGCACCGTCTTGCCCAGGAACTCGGAAAGCCGGCATTCTCTCCCCGTGCGGTCTATATATTTATAATCCGGCAGCGTGTCCCCGATGCGGACAATCTTGACCGGGGACAGGTAGTTTTCGATTTCCCGGCCCTCCGGGGAATCTTTCATCTCCGGGGACAAACCGTCGAAAAGATGCTCTATTTC
This sequence comes from Candidatus Cryptobacteroides sp., assembly GCA_045222055.1. Taxonomy (GTDB): domain Bacteria; phylum Bacteroidota; class Bacteroidia; order Bacteroidales; family UBA932; genus Cryptobacteroides. Next base: position 1,218 of record JBGUXJ010000238.1, read on the forward strand.
TGGTCTGAATTCCAGATAAAAACCGTTCGCTACTGCTTTGGCGAGGCTGGTCAGCTCGTGCATCCAGTATTGTCCTATGGGTTCCGTGGTCATCAATTGGAGTTGCTGCGAGACAAGAATGCTGCCGAGAGAGTCCCGCTGCGCCTTAAGCGTCCGCGACAAGGCGCGCAGGGAATCCCGCTCTCTGTCGCTGAGCGTTATGTCGATGGCGAGACGGGCGTCTGTCGAATTCCGGTCTGCATATAGATCCTGGTAACGGACCCAGACAGACCGTGACATCTTGCTCAGAAAACGCTGACGCAATTGCTGGTCCCTGACCGGGCTAGAGATTTTGGCCGTTTCGAAATGCCGCGCAAGACCCTTGATGCGAACGCGGACGCCCGGCTCAAGAAACAGGTCCGGAGGGTAGCTCAACATCTCTGACACGTGTGCGCGCTTTTCCTCCGGGAAAGAATGTAACCGTCTCAGTCTAAGGCCATAGCGATTCCCCGAGGCAGAAAGGGAGTCGAGTTCGAAACGGAACCGGCCATCGCGCAGCGTGTCCACCGCCCATTGCCTGCCGATGTCTCCTTCAAAATGAATTAAACTGACGACAACAGGATCGGTTCCGGAGATCCCGTCAACACGGCCCTCAATGATCGTCTTGGACGACTGATCCGAACAAGCCGCCAGCATGGCAAGGGTCATTGCCAAGAGGAGTGCATTTCTTCTCATCGTGAAATAGTATTGGTTATCGTTGGTTTTGCAAGGTAGCCAAAAAGTGTTGAGTATTAGGCCAATAATCCTTCAATGTGCGACAATTATCCTTTATTGTCTATATTCTGGGTTTCTGAATGACGCGGATGATCAGGGAGAGGAAGTAGATGCAGAGGCCGTAGATCGCGGTGATCAGGGCGACTTTCAGGCCGCCGCAGGTGACGGAAAAACTGATATGGCCGAAGGTCTGGATGGCATTAAACATTTGAGTCAGGCCGACCAGCGTAAAGAAGACACCGGCGACCAAGGCGCCGATGCCGATTTCCTTGACCCACTTGGGGGCCTTCCAGGCGGCAACCAGCAACGCGATCAACAGAACGGTGAGGATGATCATTGCGCTCGGACCGCCTTCGACGAAAAACCGGGAAATGGTCCAGTCGGCGCGCTCGACGATTTGTTCGTGGGTGACTCCGAGGGAGTCCACAACATGGATAATTTCTTGTTTCATGGATTTGAGAGATTTGGTTTGTTGCAAAGGTACGTCATCACACACGATATCTGCAATGTGAAAACCCTGCGCGGCCCTGTCAAAACCCACTGTGGCGCCTTTCTGCTTGCAGACCAATGGGTTTTTGCTTATTTTTGTGAAGAGATGAAAACCCTCCTGCGCATCGCATACTGGCTGGCCGCGCTGGCCCTGCTGGCCGCCATCCTCGGGAGCCTGGACTACACGCTGGACCAGGCCCTGCTGATCGGTCTGATCTTCAGCCCGTGTGCGCTGTTACTGGAAATCCTGATGCCCAAGGCCCGCAAGCCGATGGACAAGGTGTACCTGGCGCTCGCCGTGCTGGCCTCCGTGATCCTGCTGATCATCGTCCTGCACTACTTCGCCTGGTCGCGGATTGATCCGCGGAACGTGTATCAATCCGCCAAGGACGTGCCGCCCATGCTCATCAATCCGGTCTTCCTGGCGCTGATCCTTACGACCCTGTCCTACGGCGATTACTTCTGGGCCAAGTGGCTGGACAAGCGATTCAAGGACGAGGACCGCTCCGTCACCTTCTTCTCCGACAGGAAAAGCGTCACGCTGCGCCGCTCGGAGATCGCCTACGTCGAATCCAACGACACGGAGGTGCGCATCATCACCGCCAGCGGCGAATCCTACCGGAACAAGACCGGCATCAGCCAGTGGGAGCACCTGCTGGGAAGCGATTTCCTGCGGATCCACCGCTCCTACCTCGTCAACACCGCCCGGGCCACGCTCTCCTCGCCCGACACCGTGACCGTGGGCGACACCGAACTCCCGGTCTCCCGGAAATACAAGGAGACCGTCAGCCGGGTTCTGGGAGATTCGCCGGAGTAAGGAATTCTTTTAGAACTTGAGCACAAGCCCGATCGATAAATCGCTATCCCCGCCGAATGCTCCGGCGAAGGAGAAGTCGCCAAGACTGTTTCCGCTCACCGACAAGCCGACAAAATCCAAGTTTGTCTTCAAGATCAGATGTTTCCCCAAATTGTATGTGAGTACCGGAGTAACATACGCCCCATAGGTGGTGAAACGAAGGTCGCCATGCTCAGGAACGAACATGAGGCCAAATTCTGCCCATAAAGCGAAATTGCCGCGTCGAAGCGGAGCATATGCCG
>JBGUXJ010000239.1:0-3676 GCA_045222055.1 Candidatus Cryptobacteroides sp.
ACCGAAAGAGCCGAAGAAACCGAAGGGTCCGAAGAAACCGGGGGCGCTGACCATCACCTGGAAGAAACTGATGGGTTTCGTGGATGAAATGACCAACGACATGGACAACGAAGAAGTGTAACATTATGGCTGACTATCTCGATATCGACAACATCGTCACCCCTACGGATTGGATTCCGGACGTTTCTCCGATCAAAGTCATCGGCGTCGGTGGCGGCGGCTGCAATGCCGTGACATACATGTACAACCAGAAGGTGCAGGGCTGCAACTTCATCGTCTGCAACACGGACCGGCAGGCCTTGGAGAAGAGCAATGTCCCGATCAAGATCCAGCTGGGCGAGGGCCTCGGAGCCGGTACGAACCCGACCGAAGGACGCAACGCGGCCATCGAGTCCCAGGATGTCATCGCCGAGAAACTCCTGACCCCGGAGACCAAGATGGTCTTCATCACCGCGGGCATGGGCGGCGGCACCGGCACCGGCGCGTCTCCGGTCATCGCCAAGATGGCGAAAGACCGCGGCATCCTGACCGTGGCGGTCGTCACCATCCCGTTCAAGAACGAAGGCGACGAGGCGATCTCCAAGGCGATCGACGGCATCCACGAGTTGCAGCCGAACGTGGATTCCCTGCTGATCATCAACAACGAGAAGTTGTACGAATACTACGGCAACCTGCTGGTCCACGAGGCCTTCCCGCATGCGGACGAGGTCCTGGCGACCGCCGTGCGCGGCATCACCGAGATCATCAGCCGGACGGGCTATATCAACGTGGACTTCAAGGATGTACGGAACATGATGAGCGGCAGCGGCATGGCCCTGATGGGCTGCGGCACGGGCACCGGCAACGAGCGCCTCGAACAGGCGGTCAAGGGAGCCCTCGAGTCCCCGCTCCTCAACGACTTCGACCTCAAGACGGCCAAGAGCCTGCTGGTCAACGTGACCTGCGGCCGCAACGACAAGGGCCTCAAGATGGACGACATCAAGACCATCAGCGAACTGATTTCCAAGCATACCGGCGGTTCCCGCACCTTCAAGCAGGGTCTCGTCTATGACGACAACCCGGAGGTGGGCGACAAGATCCAGATCACGGTCATCGCCGTGGGCTTCAAGATGAACCTCGTGGGCATTACGGGTGCCGATCTCGGCAAGCTCATCATGATCGACAAGGATTTCGTCTATGAACCGGATTCGGAACTGAAGGGCGAGATGGACCTGCCGGACGTGGACATCACCATCAACAAGGTCGGCTATTCCACCACGGAAAACGTCCGCAAGTTCCACTTCGAAGAGAAACCTACGCTGCTGACCGGCAGCAAGAGCGAACTCGAAGGCGTCGCCGCCATCCGCCGCTCGCTCCACCATCAGGCGAAATAAGTCCTTCTCAAGAGAGATCGGAAGAGCCAAGGGCGATACTCAGCCGCAGCAGACAAGTTCTCCGCTTTGCGGAGGACGAAGGATGCGAGAATGGACTGAGCCCTTGGCTCTTCCGTCTCTCGATGATAATAGATTGACTAGCCTTCGATGCCGGCGCGGCAGACCAGGGCGGCGTCAGGATCCGGGAGGCAGTCCAGATGATAACAGGGCGTGTGCATCACGACCTGCTCCACCGTGCCGGTGATGGCATCCATGATGCGGCGGTTCCAGCGGATGCCGGAGGCGGCGGGCAGGATGCTCGCATAGGCCTGCAAGCCGGCCAGCCGCTTGATTTCATTGCGCGGAGCCTGGTCCAGACGGACCAGTGCACGGACCGGTACTTTCAAATTCCGGTAACACGGGGTCTTCCCGCTCCACGGTGTCCCATAGACATGGAGCCCGCCTTCCTCGAGCCGGAGCACCGGATTGTCATCATTGACCAGGTCACAGCCCTCGACAGTCCCCAGCCAGAGGCGGCTGTGGGTGCTTTTGCCCGTTCCGCTGACGCCCAGGAACAGGTTGGCCAGCCCTTCGTGGCGCACGACGGAAGCATGCATCAGCAACGTCCCGTGGCGGGCCGTGTTATAGGTATAGAGGATCATCAGCGCCGTATTGACCTGGAACAGCGTCGTATAGGCACCGAAGCCGGGTTTCGGGTAATACTCCGCTTCCGATGCGTCTTCCGACACCCAGAGGGTACCCGCAATCTTACCCTGCGCCGCATCGAACTCGTAGAGCGTCTCGCCGCCGTGGTCATAGATATAATAGAACGGCGGCCGTTCGTCCACGCTCATGATCAGGGAAATGCTTCCGTCCTGCTTGCCTGCGGCGATCCAGGCCGGTTCCTCCCGGCGGACCGTCAGGCGGAACAGGGGCGCCTGCTCCGTCTCGCAGAAGAACGGCTCATACTGCGAGAAATCCAGGGTACGGCGGTCCATGCCGACGGGCAGTTCCTCGCGCTTCTGGACGAACGTGCGGGCAGGCACGTCGTCTCCGGCACGGGTCGGCACGATGGGGAGTTCCTCCCCCGCTGCGGCACGGCGGATCCGGTCGGCCACAAGTGCCGTATAATCCATGAATTTCCAGGGCTCTTCGAGGCGGACGGCGAACACATGGCCGCCGACGCAATAGTTGCGTGTCAACATGAGGGGGCTTGCAAAAGTTGGAGGGCTTGTTCGAGGGTCAGGGCGTCTTCCAGGCGGAAACCGCCGGTACGGGTGCGGCAGAGGGCGTCCAGGTGGGCTCCGGTGCCCAGCGCCTCGCCCAGGTCGCGGGCGAATGCGCGGATATAAGTGCCTTTGGTGCAGGCGATGCGGATGTCTGCATGGGGCAGGCCGAGGGCGCTGTTGTCCGTTACGTTGATGCGGCTGCTGGCGCCTTTTTCATCCCGCGTCGTCTCCTTGTCATCCTGAGCGGCAGCGAAGGATCTCCCCGGACGGAATCGCAGCAACTCGATTTCATCGATCCGGATCCGCTGCCGGCTCAGCAAGTCCGCATCGGCATGGTCGAAAGCGACACCGTCACGGACAGCTTCCTTGAAAGCGCGGCGTGCCAGTTCATAGGCCCTTACACCATCGACGGACTTGGCGGAAAACAGCGGAGCGACCTGCTCCTGTTCGCCCAGGAAGGACGGGAGCACGGCCTTTACCGCTTCTTCCGTCACCTGGTCATACGGATACATCCGGTCGATCTCTTTCTCCAGGTCATACGACGGGGTCGTGGCGCCGAAACTGATGCCGGCGACATATTCCTTGTCATGCCGCTGCAACTCCTCCGCCTGCCGCGTCGCAGGGCCGATGCACACCAGCAGCACGCCGGTCGCCAGCGGATCGAGGGTGCCGGCATGGCCGACCTTCAGGTTCTTCTTGTGGAAATGGCGGATCGCCGCGAACTTGACCTTGCGGATCACGTCCGCCGACGTCCACCGGTACGGCTTGTCAACGGGAAGGATGATGCCTTCCGGATAATCCGCAATGGATTCCGAAAGGCATCCCAGATCACGATGAGCCGTCAGGGCTGCCATCAGGCGCAGGGAATCTTGGCGATGCGGCGCTCGTGGCGGCCGCCTTCGAATTTCGTGTCCATCCAGGTCCGGACGATGCTCTGGGCCATCCGGTAGGAGATGAAACGCGCGGGCATGACCAGCACGTTGGCATTGTTGTGCGCCTTGACGAGCCGGCCGATCTCGGAACTCCAGGCCAGTCCGGCGCGGACGCCCTTGTGGTGGTTCAGGGTCATGGCCATGCCGTTGCCGGTGCCGCACA
>JBGUXJ010000240.1:0-3219 GCA_045222055.1 Candidatus Cryptobacteroides sp.
CTTTGTAGATCGGGCGGTTCCAGTCAACCAGGACGATGTTGAAGGTGGCTTTGAGCGCCCGGTGCTGGAAAGCGTCATCCAGTACGATGACGTCCGCGGGACGGAATTCCTTGTTTTCGCATTTGCGACCTTTCTTCGAGGTCTTGAGTTCCTCCGGATGGGTCAGGAAATGGCAGCCTTCGATGCGGTCCCTGTCCACGGCGACCGTCACCCCAGGGAATTTTTTCTTGATCTGGAGCGGTTCGTCGCCATAGAAGTCGGCGGTTCCGCGGCGGTCGACCTGCTGGAAGCCCTTGCTCCGGCGCTTATGTCCGCGGGAAAGGACGGCGATCTCGCGCATGCCCCAGTCGTCGCTGCGCAGCAGCGTCTTCAGGATCATCTCGGTATGCGGCGTCTTGCCGGTGCCGCCGGCTGTGATGTTGCCGACGCAGACGGTCGGGACTTCTGCTTCGTGGGACTTGCGGAGGCCTTTGTCGTAGAGGGCGTGACGGACCTTCAGCGTCAGGTAGTAAGGAGCTAGTACGATCTTTTCAAGCATGACGCACAAAGATAGCAAATCATCCCTTCTTTTTTATGCAGTTCTCGCGGTTTTTTTGTCCGAAACGGGTTACGGACGGCAGCCGTACACGCCAACCATGGCCCCCTGGAACCCGCCGGCTTCCTGCGTAGAGAGGACGCGGCCGTCCAGCGGTTCGCCCACCGGGACAAAATTCTTTCCGTCAAGCGAATAACTGAAAACATAGATTGCCGGACTTACCGCCTCGACCCGCAGGGTCACCGGTTTGTCAGATGCGAGCAGATGCTGGAAAGATTTCTCAACGCTGCCTCCCCGTACCTGCTCCGTACGCAGGACCGGACGCCCAGCCGCATCCAGCGTCTTGACGAACGTCATCAACTGGCCCTCGCTCTGGTAGCACGCCAGGCCGGCCCGGGTCGCACCCACCTCGGTCGGAACAGGACTGAAGGTCATCCGCGTCTGGGCCGTGAACGTCTTGGCCGTCAGACGTTCCCCTATGAAAGCGGGATTCCCGCCCGTCCGGATATCCATCTGCTTGAGTCGCAGGGACATCCTTCCACGTGCATCTACCTTCCACCAAGGCCCTTCCCTGCGACAGGCCAGCAAATCGACATCCTCCTCGTCCACCGGGCCCGGACCAGCGATTCCGCTGACCGGCCGACGGATGAACTGCACGAAGTCCTTAATTCCATCCGCATCCCAGAGCGGCCCGGGCGCGAACCCGTCGAAACCCGCAATCTGGTTCACGGCAACCAAGGAACGGATTTCCTCGTCCATGTCCACGACTTTCGGAACCGGACGTCCTTGCGGGAGAATGACCGGCTGGCCGTCCGTCCAGGTCACTGGCAGCAGGAAAGTCTGACGGCCGACATTGAAATAATAGTCCCCCTCATACGGCTCGACACCCAGGAAGACCGCCCACCAGTTGCCCCCTTCCGTCTGGACAAGGTCGGCATGTCCGGTGCAATTGACGAAATCCGGACGGTCGACGGGGAGGTCCCGCTGGGTCAGGATCGGATTTATGGCACAGGGTCGGTAGGGGCCGGCAACCTGCGCGGCCTCGAACAGGACCTCGGAATGTCCCTGTTCCGTACCTCCTTCCGCGCACATCAGGAAATACTTGTCCCCGATGTGATACAGGTGCGGGCCCTCCAGGCTGGCGGGCTCCGATGAAGGATCCACACCGTGCCGGGCGATAACCCGGCGTTCTCCGACTGTCCGGCCCTCCTTCCAGTCGAATTCCAGCAAGGCGATATAATTATCCGCCTGGTACAGCCGTGTCTCCCCGCATTCTTCCGGTGTCGCCGTACTGACGATCCATGCCTTGCCGTCCACGTCAAAGAGGATGCTCGGGTCGATGCCAGTCACTTCGGGCAGCAGCATCGGTTCGCTCCAGCGTCCGGCTGCCGGATTGTCGGTCGTCACGAAATAATTCATGTGACCGCCGATAATGGTATTGATGATATAGAACAGGCCGTCCTGTGGATTGTAACTGATCTGCGGGGCGAATACGCCCATAACGATGGAACCATTCGCCATCGGCATCTGGCTGTTGCGGGTCAGGGCATTGCCATACTGCTCCCAATGGACCAGGTCGGTTGAATGCCAGACCGGAATTCCCGGATAATACCCAAAAGTAGAATTGACCATGTAATAATCTTTCCCTACCCGACAGATGCTCGGATCGGGATAAAAGCCCGGCAGGATCGGGTTCCGGAACTGGGTGGCCGGATCAAAAGATACGGCAGAAACACCCTCATATTCCAGGGGCGTAAACACGGCGACAAACGGGTCTGCAGTCTTCGGGGCACAGGCACTGGCCAGCAGAAGGAGCGGCAGGAGGAAACGAAATTTCATGGTAAGAAGCAGATTTCTGGCCGCTACCCTTCCAGGATCTCGTTCTGGACGCGGACGGATTCGTCGTGGATGGCGGTCATGATGGCCCGGATGGAGGTTTCCGACAGGCCATATGCCGCGCCTTTCCGTACCATTTCAGTCAGCAGGGACTCCCAGCGGCCCGCCTGCAGGATGGCCACGTTGTGTTCCTTCTTGTACCGTCCGATCTGGCGGCTGGTGTCCATGCGGGCGCGCAGCAGGCCGAGCAGGTCCTCGTCGATCACGTCAATCCGGGCGCGCAACTGGCTGATACCCTCCTTGTAGGCCTGGCTGTCCGAAGAATTGTCCCGGATGATCAGACTCTCCAGCATCGTCTGCAGGTCGGAGGGCGTGAGCTGCTGCTTCGCGTCGCTCAGCGCGACCGACGGATCACAGTGGGATTCGACCATCAGCCCGTCCAGGCCCAGGTCCATCGCACGCTGGGACAGTTCCTGCAGGTACTTGCGGTCACCGGCCATGTGGCTCGGATCGGCAAAGAACGCCATTTCGGGATAACGCGTACGCAGTTCGATGGCGATCCGCCACCCCGGGTCGTTGCGGTAGGCGATCGGCTGGGCGGTGGAGAAGCCGCGGTGGACGACGCCCAGTTTGCGGACGCCGGCCCGGTTGAGCCGTTCCAGCGCACCGATCCACAGGTCCAGGTCCGGATTGACGGGATTCTTGACCAGCACCGGCATGTCCGTGCCCGCCAGGGCATCGGCGATCTCCTGCATCAGGAACGGATTCGCGGAGGTACGCGCCCCGACCCAGACCATGTCGACCCCATATTTGATGCACTCCAGGACATGCTTTTCGGTCGCGACCTC
>JBGUXJ010000241.1:0-2248 GCA_045222055.1 Candidatus Cryptobacteroides sp.
GTGGTCGATCCGTCCCTGATGGTGCGCCGGATCTATGTGGTCGCCGCCCAGGTGATTCCGGAGGGAAAGGTGGAGGGCGTCCAGTTGAATCTCTTTGAAGAGCCGGTCGATACGGACAAGGAACGGAGCCGGCAGGAAGCGATCCTGTCCATCCGCCGGAAATTCGGCAAGAATGCCATCCTCAAGGGAACGAACTTCGAGGAAGGGGCGACCGGCCGCGAACGGAACCAGCAGATTGGAGGACACAAGGCATGAATCCGCTTGACCACAAATACGACGACATCATCGGTCTCGAGCATCCGACCTCAAAACGGCATCCCCGCATGTCCCGGGCGGACCGGGCGGCCCAGTTCGCTCCGTTCGCGGCGCTGACGGGGTACGGGGACGTGATCGACGAGACCACGCAGCGGGAAGAATCCAAATACGAAACGAAATGGGACGAAGAATTCTGATCGGCCTCGGGGTTCTGCTTCTGGCGGCCTGCACCGGGAGACGGCCTGCACCGGAAACGGGACAGGAGTTCGCCCGTTGGTTTGACCTGACGGAAAATGGCATCGTCACGGTCTCCCCGTATGACGGGCACCGCGACACCCTGGTCGTGGACCGGCCGCTCAGCCGCCTGGTCTGCATGTCCTCTTCGTATCTGGGCTATCTGGACGGTATCGGATGCGACTCAGTCGTGGTCGGTGTGTCCGGTATCCAGTATATCTCGAATCCGCGTATCCGTGCCCGTCATGAAGCGACCCGGCGTGGAGAGCCCGGCCTGCCTTTATATGATATAGGGTATGACGCGGATCCCGATTACGAACGGATCGTGGCCCTGCATCCCGACCTCGTCATCGCCTACAGCGTTTCCGCCGCAGAACCTGCCTGGCTGGTGAAACTGAAAGCGTTGGATATCCCGGTCCTGCTTATCTCTGAGCAGTTGGAGGACCATCCGCTGGCCCGGGCGGAGTATGTCCGGCTGTTCGGAGTCCTCACCGGGCACAAAGCGGAAGCCGACAGCGTTTTCTCCGTCATCCGGGACCGGTATGAGGCCCTCCGTGTCGAAATGGACCGTCCGGTAAAGGTCCTGCTGAACCTTCCGTATAATGACCAGTGGTTCGTCCCCGGTGCTGACAACTATCTGTCCCGGCTGGTGCAGGATGCCGGCGGGGAAGTGCTCGGTGCCGCACCCGGGACTTCCGTTTCCCGGATCATGACACAGGAAGAGGCCTGGATGCTGGCCACCGGCGCCGATGTCTGGCTCAACCCCGGCTGGTGCCGGACGCGTGCACAGATCACGGACCTGGTCCCGTCCTTCTCTCAGTTCAAGATACCTGTCATCTATAACAACATCCGGCGCGTGACGGAAGGCGGCGGCAACGATTTCTGGGAAAGCGGCGCCTTGCGGGCGGACCGGGTCCTGGAAGACGTGACCGCCATTCTCCGTGCCGCACGAAAAGGAAATCCCCAGGAGATTCCCGGGGATTCGCTGCATTATTTCATCGCGGTGGAATAGCCGTTATCGTCCGCCGAAATGGCGGATGAGCAGGTCTGTTGCATCCTCGAATTCCTTGCCGGCGAGCGGTTTGGCCGCCGCTGCCCGCTTTTCCTGCTGGAACTGCTGGCGCAGCCGGTCGAACTGGCGTTTCGTGTCCAGGGTGAAATCCCCCTGTGCGATCCAGGCGAAATAGGAGGGCTCGGTCTGCCAGACTTCCCGTGCCGTGCGGCCTTTGTGCTTGCCGAAACTGATGACCGCCTCGCCGTCATCCCGGTAATACAGCCGTCCGGCATAGTCGACGGCCTTGGGACGTCCGCCGAAATTGGCCAGGAAACCCACGTCGTTCTTCAGGGTCTCCGGATAGCGGTCCAGCTGCCCCTTCAGCACTTCATAGGTAGCGATCGTATCGGCCTCGGCCGTATGGGCGTTCTCGAAGTCCTTTCCACCGCAATAGAAACGGTAGGCGGCCTTGAGGTTGCGCGGCTCCATCATGTGGTAGATGGTCTGCACGTCGACCATGCGCTTGGCGTGCAGGTCGATGTCCAGGTCGGCGCGTCCTGCGGCGCGCACCCGTTCGATTTCTTCCGCCAGCATGGGCAGGTCGAATTTGGCGGAGTTGAATCCGGCAAGGTCGCTGTCGGAGAGCCAGGAGACGACCTCGTCCACGATGTCCAGGAAACGCGGGCATCCGGCCAGGTCCTCGTCCTTGATCCCGTTTACGGCGCTGGCGCCCGGGGTCATCGGCAACTGGCGGGCGGCGGCATA
>JBGUXJ010000242.1:0-13699 GCA_045222055.1 Candidatus Cryptobacteroides sp.
CAGGGGACATAAAAACGGTTACTCCGAGGAGTAAGGTAGCAATATAGTTCAAATACTTCATGATGGATAGGATTTAAGGTCTGTCACAAATATGCCTTTTCTTTACCGGATTCATTGACACTGAGCGAATCAATTCTGTCCCAAATGGTTTTCCGGTTGTCGTTTCAATTTTTGCCGAAAAAAAGGTATCTTTGGGAAAATACCGGGAAAATATGTTGAAACGACTCTGCAGCCTGTCCCTGCTGCTTCTCTTTTCCACCGCCGCCTTCGCCCAGAATGCCGGAGGTCTTTCACTCCTGTCAGATCCTGACGACGAGACGCTCGTCCGGGAATGGATCCGGACCATCGCCTCGGACGAATTCGGCGGACGCAAGCCGATGACCGAGTATGAGGACAAGACTGTCGGGTACCTGGCGGACCAGTTACGTGACTTGGGACTGCAGCCGGCTTTCGACGGCAGCTGGTACCAGCCGTTCGAAATGATCGCGGCCACCTGCAAGCCGGTCGGAGGCAAGTTCACGGTCAAGGGACGGCGCAAGGCGGAACTCCGGTATCCCGAGGACATGGTCGTCTGGACGGCCCGTGCCACGGACCGGGTGGAACTCCCGGCCGCGGAATTCGTGTTCTGCGGATTCGGGATCAAGGCGCCGGAATATGGCTGGGACGATTATGCCGGGATCGATGTCCGGGGCAAGATCGTGATCGCCATGGTCAATGATCCGGGGTACTATGACGCTTCGCTGTTCCGGGGCCGCAACATGACCTATTACGGCCGCTGGCTGTACAAGTTCGAGGAGGCCCGCCGCCAGGGAGCGGCCGGATGCCTGGTCCTGCACAACACGGAGGCCGCCAGTTACGGCTGGCATGTCTGCGTGAACGGCCATCTGGAGGGAAACCTGGCCCTGTTCGATCCCGCGACGCGGAATGCCGACATGCTGGGGGTCAAGGGCTGGCTCCACGAAGACGGCTGCCGGAAACTGTTCCAGGCGGCCGGGATGGACATGGATGCGGCTGTTGCGGCCGCTAAACGGCCCGGTTTCAAGTCGTTCTCTCTGAAAGTCCGCAGCGATATCCGGATGGATGTGACCTATGATATCCAGCAGACCCGCAACGTGGCCGGCATCCTGCCGGGAACGGACCTGAAAGACGAGGTCGTGGTATTGAACGCCCATTGGGACCACCTGGGATTCGGCGCTCCGGACGAGACCGGCGATGCCATTTACAACGGTGCGGCCGACAACGCTACCGGCATGGCCGGGGCCCTGCTGCTGGCCCGGCGGTTCGGCCGGATGGAGCAGGCACCCCGCCGTTCGGTCCTGTTCCTGTTCCCGTCTTCGGAAGAAAGCGGCCTGTTCGGATCCCAGTATTATTGCGAGCATCCGGCGGTGCCGATGGAAAAGACGGCCGCCTGCCTGAATTTCGAGAGCATGGGACCTGCGGAACTGACGCATGACGTGGTGATCCTGGGCGGGGGAGAAACGTCCTTGGACCAGTACTATGTGGCCGCGGCTGCCGCCCAGGGCCGGTACATCTTTTTCGACGACGATAATTCGGACGGCTGGTTCTTCCGCTCGGACCATTATAATTTCGTCAAGAAGGGCGTCCCTGCCGTCGTGATAGAAAACGGCCTGAAGCCGGTTGATCCGTCCCATCCCAACAAGTATCCGATGGAGGTGTGGTACCACAAACCTTCGGATGAATACCGGGATGACTGGGACCTGAACGGCATGATGGCAAACCTGAACCTGATCTACAGCGTCGGCCTGTCGGTTGCCAATGCATCGGAATCTCCCCGGTAAAATGATTATTATCCAACAACATACACAAAACATTGCTATGAAAGGTATCAAATTCTTCCTCGCCACGCTGGCATTGTCCGTCGCGGCGACAGCCGGGGCCCAGACCCTGAAAATGGAACCCCAGGTCGTAGGTGTCACCACCTATGAAGCCTCTACGGCAGTCAACCTTGTCGTTGTCAAGCCGGAGATCAAGCTTGTCAATCCCGATCCCTCCGTCTTTGTGGTCAACACGAACGGTACGGACCGCACCGTCCTGACGACCTATCCGTGTGATGCCAGGGGCGCGTTCGATCCGGACGGCGCCTATCTTGCTTTCGGCCTGGACAAGGCTACCGGCCGCGGCCTCGGCCTGACCAAGGGCTCCGGCGTCTGGAGAGACGAATACAGCGTCAAGGTCGGCCTGAAGCCGGGCAAGGTCCTGAAGGTCGGCAAGCAGAAATATACCGCCGTCGCATGCGAGACGGACAAGGCGCTGAAGGACTTCCTTTCCGAGGCGGACTACTTCAACAAGGGCTCCTTCACCGGCAGGCTGACCGGCAAGTTCGGCGACGAGACGCTGACCTATGCGGCCTACGAGCCGTGGTCGCTCAAGGGTGACGGCAAGGCCAATCCGCTGGTTATCTGGCTGCACGGCGGCGGTGAAGGCGGCGTCGACGTGTCCATCACGCTGCTGGGCAACGAGGTCGTCTCCCTGATCCGTCCCGAGATCCAGTCGCACTTCACGACGGAAGGCGGAGCGGGTGGCGCCTATGTGCTCTCCATCCAGTGCCCCACCATGTGGATGGGAACGTCGAAGGGCTTCGGACACGGCGAGTATCCTTCGCTCTATTCGGACGTGCTCAAGTCCTGCATCGACTACTATGTCGCCCTGAACCCTGACGTGGATCCCAAGCGCATCTACCTCGGCGGCTGCTCCAACGGTGGTTACATGACCATGAACATGCTGATCCGCAACCCGAAGTTCTTTGCCGCGGCCTATCCGACCTGCGAGGCCTATCTGGATGCGAACATCTCGGACAACGAGATCAAGGCGCTCGCCGAGGAGAATATCTGGATCGTCCAGTCCTACGACGACACGACCGTCGATCCCAAGACCCACTGCATCCCGACTTTCCAGCGCCTGGTCAGGGCCGGTGCGAAGAATGTCTGGATGTCCCTGTTCGAGAACGTGCAGGGGATCGACAATCCCGGCCAGAAACTCATGGGCCACTTCTCCTGGTGCTATCTCTTCAATGACGCCGTGAGAAAGTCTCAGGAACAGAGCGAAGGCGACGTGAAGCCCAGCAACGACGGCGGCGGTTCGGTCGCTCCGCAGGGCCATGCGAACATCTTCGAGTGGATGAACGCCCAGGTCCTTACGGATCCTGAGGTTCCGCAGCAGCAGAACCGTCAGAGAAGATAAGACTTCCGGTTCCGGCGGCGACAAGCCGACGGAACTTTTTGATTATCCCCGCCTTTTTCCTATTTTTGTTTCCGGGTGGGGGAGAGAGCACCCACGCAAGAGATTATGAAGGATTTTTTTACCAAACTTCTGTCGGTTGTCCTGGGTATCGCCATCACGTTCTCAGTGCAGGGAATCCTTGACCGGGCGCACAATAAGAAAGAGGTCCGGTCCGCCTTGGAACTCGTCCGGACGGAACTGACGACCAACCTGGAGGACATCGGCGTCATGACGGACTACCTGGAGCAGGAACGGGCTGCAGCCCAGTATTTCATCGACCACAGGAAGACGCTGGCCAGGTGCCCGGTGGATTCCGTCAGGCATTACAGCGGCCTGCTGTTCGCCGATGCGTCCATCAACACCAGCAGCGACGCGCTCGAGATGCTGAAGAATTCCTCCCTGTTCCAGAAAATCGGAGACCGGCAGCTGTCCATGAAGATCATCCGGGCCTATGATACCTGCCAGTCCATCTCGGCTGTCCTGAACCAGCATGTCATCAACCGGAACAACCGTTTCGAGGCCTCTGTCAATGACAAGACCGCAGCCCTCTTCGCCTCCGACGGAACCATTTCCATCAAGGATTACATCAAGACGGCCTACGGCTTCTATGCCATCCGCTGGATCACGAGTCAGGCCAGCATCGACCAGTATGCAAACGTCTCGGACATCGAAGGCGCCCTGGCCGCGATCAATGCTTATTTGAAAGATTAATCTATAATTAAACTACCGATATCATGGCTTCCATCAAACATGAAAACCCTTCGAAGGTAATCATCGTCCGCCGTCCTTCGAATGTTTCCGGCCAGAATGACCAGAACAACTCATCCGAAGAAAACGAAAAAATCCCTGTCGAGCCCTTGGAAGAGGAAACTCAGCCCGAAGAGCCGGTCAAAAAAGAATTGCCTAAGGCGTAAAACCCCTGTCCTTTACGGAACTTACTGGTTGAGGAAGAGTTCGACCTTCTCGGTCATGACCGTGGAGAGCAGGACTTTTCCTTTGGGGCTTATGATGTATTTCGTGGGGATCCACTTCACCCCGTAATCCGCGGAGACCTGGGTCTCTTTCCATTTCTTGAATCCTTCGGACAGTTGGAGCCAGTCCATGCCGTGCTCCGCCGTGTAGGTCCGCAACTGCTCTGCGTCGGTGTCGAACGAGATGCCGACGAACTCGACTTCGGGATGCTCCTTGTGGATCCGGACCAGTTCGTCGATTTCCTCGCGGCAGTCCGGGCACCAGGTCGCCCAGAAATCCACGACCAGGGTCTTGCCCTTGAAGTCTTTCAGGGTATAGGTTTTCCCGTCCAGGCCGGTCAGGGAGAAGTCCGGGGCTTTCTCTCCGGCTTTGACGAGGTTGACGGCATATTCAGGATCAAGGTCGTCGGGGACCGTGATGGCCTTGGGAGCGCGGGAGGTGCAGGAAAGGGCCGCCAGGGCCGTCGCTGCGAGAAGAAGAATCTTTTTCATGGGGAAACAGTTCATTAATAATTCTTTTCTGAGAGAGGTCTGATAATCTTCGCCCGGTCTTTCCAATACTCTGCCGCTTTGTACAGTTCCACGCTTTCATCCGGAACGTAGATGGCTTTCGGGTTGGCTCCTGTCCCGCTGAAACCAAAGAAACCGGCACAAAGGGTCGGCGGGGTGACGGCGAGGACCGTCAGGTACTGCAGGCCGGACTGCTGGAAAAACAGATAGCAGTGGGACAGGTCCTGGATGCTGGAAGGGAGGGTGACCGATACCAGGGCGGGTGTGAGGTAAAATGTCGTCATCCCTCCGTCGATGGCGGTCAGTGACTTGAAATAACGCAATTCGTCGAAAGAGGTAATCTTGTCGTTCTTCGAGAAATCCATCGGGATGGACGTGATCTGGCGCGCTTCGAGCAGGGAGAGTTCTCCGTCTTTGTCCAGATCCCATGCCTCCAGGCAAATACGCTTGATCTCGGCATCCTTGAACTCGATGAGGGGATCCAGGGTCACCGACATGCTGACCAGGGCGCCGCAGCCGTCGGCGGCGAAGAGCGTGACTGTTCCGATGTCTCCGTCCTCAGGGGTCTTGACGGTCAGCATGCCATTCTTCGCCTCGGCGTGGAAGCCGGGACTGCCATGGGCGGCGATGACGGTGTTGGCATCTGCCCCGGTCACGGTGAACGGGAAGGTATAGGTGCTGTTCCAGCGGACTTTCTTGACGCCTCCTTCTCCCATCTGCAGGGTGATACCCGTCGAGATGCGGATCTGGGTGCCATCCAGGAAGGTCAGGATCAAGACGTTCCCTTCTTTTTCAATGCTCTTGAAGAACGAGACGGCATCCTCTCCGGGCCCTCCTTCTCCGCCGGGGTTCCCGTCATCGCCGACGGCCTTTCCCAGGCGAACCCATCCGTCTCCATAGGAGATGAACCAGTCCCCGTCTTCGATTTTCAGGACGGGAGACGTCCCGTCGTCACCGGTGACGCGGATGCGGTTCCCATGGCTGTCCTTCAGCCATTCTCCGTCCAGTGTCCAGTACCAGAGACCGTCCTCTCCGGCCTTGACCGCAATCCGGGCTTCAGGACCGGGTTCTCCTTTCGCCCCGTCTTTCCCGCTCCAGATCCGGATGGTGCGTCCGTCGTTGAATGTGATCAGGTATCCGTTCCTGCCGTCTTCGGAGACCGGGACGGCGGATTTGATCCGGCCTCCGTTCTCCATCTGGGTCAGCAGCTGGCGGATGGATTCAAGCGTTCCGTTCGCCGAAGCGACCTTCCCTTGCAGCAGGTCGATCTGTTCCTGCAGCGAGTCGATTTCCTGCCTGACCAGTTTCTGGCAACCGCCCAGGAGCGGCAACAGCAGGATGAGCGTAAGATAGAAACGTCTCATGGTTACTTCTTTGTGCAGGTGATGGTCGACATATAGGCATGCCCTTTCCCGTCATCGCAGAAAAGGAGGATCTGGGTCTGTGTGCTCGTGAAATAGTCCGGCGCCGTGATATGGACCGTCCCGCTCTTCCCGTCCTTCACGGTCAGGTAAGCGGTATAGCCGTCCTGGGCCAGCACGGACACCTTCCAGTTGGAAACGTTGGAAGTGATACTGTAGGTGACCGTATAGGAAGCACCGGATGAAACGGACAGGGATTTGGAAGACAGGCTGATGGCAAACTGCTGTTGCCGGGGAATGGAATAGACCTGTCCGTCGGCGAGGGTAAGGTAGACATACTCACTGTCTTGCGTCACCTGTTTGAAGAAGGCGTCCCCGTTTTTACCAGGTTCTCCCGGGTTTCCGTCCGGTCCCTTCTCTCCGACGGCTTTTTCCAGTTTCGTCCAGGATGCTCCGTTGTCGTAAGAGACATACCAGTAGTCGTCCTGGATCTTCAGTTTCGGGGTTGTCCCGTCCAGCCCGGAGACCGGGAGGCGGTGTCCTGCTCCGTCCGTGATCCATTCTCCGTCGAGCGTCCAGTACCAGCGCCCGTCGTCACCGCGGGCTGCCGAGACGTTCGGGACATGTCCCGTATCGCCGGGCGCTCCGTCTTTCCCATTCAGGATTTCCATGGAAGTCCCGTCATTGAACGTGAGTCGGTATCCTTGGACACCGTCCTTGACGATGCTCTCCATGCCGGTGATGTATCCGCCTTCCTGGACTTTGTTGACGATCAGTTGGAAAGAGACGACCGATTCGTTCAGTTGCGCCACCTTGGCAGACAGTTCGTCAATCTGTTTCTGCAGATAGTCCAGGTCGTCCCGGACCGCACTGTCGCAGGCCGGTAACATCAGGAGGCAGGCAAGGCCGACGAGGGCCGGCAGGAGTCTACAATTCTTCATTATTGTCTTCTTGATTTAATCCATAAGTCTTGATCAGGACCGAGATTTCCGGGTCCAGGTTGCCACGGTACACGAAAGACCGGTTCTGCCGGCACGCGCGTACATAATGCTCCACCGCCTTGGTGTCGTCCCCGAGCCGGGAGTAGACCAGAGCCAGCAGGTAGTTTACCTCCGGGGTCTTCTCAAGCCCCTCGAGGATCTCCCGGGCGCTCAGGTTCCTGTCAAGGGCCAGCAGGGCGACGGCCGTGTTGTAGTCCTTGTACGATCCGAGTGCCTTGACGGCAGTATGATAGTCCATGTTGGAGAGCGCTTTCAGACCCCACATGTAGGTCGAGTCAAGCACGGTCGTATGGACCGTGTCCTTGACCATGTCCTTGCGATGCAGGAAGAAGTCGAACCGTACGGCCCGCAGGCGGGGATACAGGACCTGACGCAGGTACGGATAGGTCCGGTCGGCCTGCATGGCCCGTTCGCGTTCGTCCGGGTCCGTCAGTTCCGCGTGCAGGGCATACAGGGATTTCTCGCCTTCCGTCAGCAGGGAGTCCGCATCCACCATCCTGTCCAGCAGATCCCAGTTCTCGCCGATGGACCGGCTGATGAAAGAAATGTGGGGACGGTGGGCGGCAACCCGCCGGCCGTGTTCGTCATACATGATTCCCTGTTCCCGGATCACGGAATCTTCGTGTTCCCGGATGAAGGTGTTGAGATAGCGGGAAATCGACTCGCTGCGCCGGTGGGAAAGCGAGAGATTGGATGCGACCTTCCCTTCGGGGGAGGCCGAAGCAGTCACGATGATGGAATCCAGGTCGAATTCCTTGTTGTCAAGCAGGCCGGCGATATTCTTCCGCACCCGTCCCAGTTCTTTCCGGTTGTTGCCGAAATCGATGTCCACATCGCTTTTCCCGGTCCGGAATTCCACGTAACTCATCGTGTTGGCTTCGGCCTGGCGTTCCACGATCTTGAAAATATACCGCTCCTTGTTGTCGGCCAGGGTCGACAGCGAACTGATATAGAAGGTCAGCGGCTCGCTGCGGGGGACATCATAGATTTTCTTCCCGATTTC
The DNA here is from genome assembly GCA_045222055.1 of Candidatus Cryptobacteroides sp. Taxonomy (GTDB): domain Bacteria; phylum Bacteroidota; class Bacteroidia; order Bacteroidales; family UBA932; genus Cryptobacteroides. The sequence continues at coordinate 8,087 of JBGUXJ010000242.1, forward strand.
ATAGATTTCTCCGGACAGGACGATGTCGACCTTGCGGAGCCGCGGTCGCGTGTTGATGGTCTGGACATAGTTGTAGATGAAAGACCCGTCCGCTCCTGTCATGACCGTATCCAGGCGGATGCCTTCCGTGACGATCGGGTCCTTGACATATTTCCGGTACATGCTTTCCTGCCGGGCCTTGCGCCGGTTGTTCCGGTAGCGGGCGAACTTGTTCGTGTAATGCTCGACGGCTTCCTGTTCGGAGACACCGTAAATGGATTCGAACTGCTCGTCGGACACTTCCGACGAGTCGGTCTTGAATGCATAGATCTGGGGGATGTTCCGGCGGAGGAAGATTTCCAGCTGGTTGACGTCCACAAAGCGGAGGGTGTCCTGTACGATCTTCGAAAGGAAACGCTCATACTGCTGGTATCCCTTGAGCTGGGCTTTCCGGTAGGCACTGCCGGTGATGATGACGGGCTCGAGCCGGATACTGTCTTCGAGGATATACATGTCCGGATAGAACCGGAGCTGCCATTTCGAATCCTGCATGGAGGCAGGCACGACCACCTGGAACACCAGGTCGACCTTTCCGTGGCGTTCGGCCATGTTGCGGAAACGGGCGGTGACCATGGCGGCGTCCAATACCTCATTGGCCACCATTTCTCCGGTCTCTTCCATGCGGATGGCCTTCATGATCAGCACTTCCGTACCGTCGTCATCCTTGATTTTCAAGGTGTCCCGGGTTACTTTGCGGTTGCGGATCTCGGGAAGGAAACTGGTATCCTGTCCCAGGTTCAGTTCTGCCCGGACATCGCCCCGGCGAATCCGGTCGATCTTCCTTGTCGTGGAACAGGAAAACAGGATCAGGATCAGGCCGACGGCCAGTAATATGGCATTGCTTGTCTTCATCAGAAAACGTAGAGTATGGCGATGGAGGGATTGTCGGGATACAGGAAAGCGTGCGGCTCTTCTGAGCGGGTGTAATGGCGGGCAGGGGAGGAATACAGTCCGTATTTGAACAGGTAGCCGCCGAGGGCACCCAGGGAGAATTCGATGTTCCAGTGCGGGCTCAACATCCGTGTATAACCGCCGGTGATCCCGAGCCCCACGCCGGATCCTTCCTGAAGAGCCGGCCGCCAGATGCCTGTATTGGAGTAGTTGAGGTATTCCGTCTTGATACCGACCCACCAGCCGGAATAGACATACCAGGGCCACCAACGGGCACCCACCCAGACCGTCCGTTGCTGGTTGCGGGTTTCAACATCCTTGATATTCCATGTCCAGGGATTGATGCGGGCTCCTGCCCAGAGGGACCAGTGCTGGGCGACCGAAAGTCCGCCTTCCACATTGACGGTTCCGAGACTCAGGTAATCCAGCGCGTTTGTAGAGATGGCAATCCTTTGCGCGAAAGCGTTTTTCCCCACAAACAAGAGCAAACATACAATCAAGTAACAGCGAATCCTTCTCATCCTGCCAGGGCGATTATAAATATCCACAAATTTATAAAAAATCAGGATTAATCGCTATAGTAAGGGGGGAATCAGATTTGGTCGATGATATCTTTCAGCAGCCGGTTGAAATCGATGACGTGGTCCGGTCTGGGCGAGTAGCCCAGCACCGTGACGACCAGGTCCTTGGAGGGGATGATGTAGATCTGCTGGCCGTCATGGCCGTTGCAGGAAAACATGTCGAGGGGAACGTCGGGGCAGACTCCGTCCCGGTTCAGCCAGAAGGACGCGCCATATCTGCCCCGGCTGTCAGAATTCGGGGTGGCTGAGTATTCCACCCAGCCTTCCGGAAGGATCCGCTCCTCTCCCACACGACCGTCGTCCAGATAGAGCTGCCCGAAGCGGGCGAAATCCTTCGCCTTCGCATACAGATAGGAAGAACCGGTCGGCGTGCCCGCCACGTCGGATTCGAAGACGGCATCCCGGATGCCAAGGGGAGCGAACAGGCGCGTCCGGATATAGGTGAGGAATTCCGCGTCGGAGCCGAACTTTTCGCGGAGATACCGCATTACGATGTTGGAACTTCCGCTGGAATAATACCAGTGTGTACCGGGCTCATGTTCAAGGGGTTTGCTGAGGGTGAAAAGGCCCATGTCCTTTTCGTGGAACAGCATCAGGTTCACGTCGGACCGGTTGCCATAGTCTTCGTTCCATTTCAGGCCGCTCTGCATCTGCAGCAAGTCATTCAAGGTGATGGCTTTCCGTCCGTCTCCCTGCCACTGGGGGATGTCCATGGGGGCGCCTATGTCCACGAGCCCGTCTTTCGCCATGATTCCGGTAATCGCGTTCGTGAAACTCTTGGCCATGCTCCAGCTCAGCAGCCGGGTGTCCGGACCGATTCCCTTTCCATAATGCTCCGCCACGACCTTTCCTTCGTGAAGGACCACGAAAGCAAAGGGATGCCCGTTGTAAAGCTGTTCGTCCACAAGGGCTTTGGCAATGGGCTCCAACCGTGCGGCCAGCGCAGAATCTCCAGGCGGAAGAGGCCGGTCGGAAGCCGTATAAGCCGGAAGTGGAACGGTATTCCGCCTCAATTCATCGGCCTTGATCCCCCGGAGAAGGGTGACGCCGTATCCTTCGCGCCAGACGGCCGTGGACTTGCGCCACAGGAGCCGGCTGGTGACGGTCTTGTTCTCATAATCCACCTTGTTGCGGTTGAACCGGATGAGAGAAAAGTTGAGATCCAGCGCCTCCACTTCGGCGGCGTCCCTCCCGGACACGAATACGTCCGATGCCAGGATCTTGGCCGCGTAACCGGTGGCGATAGGCAGCAGTCTGTCCACATACAGGCTGCCACCCAGCAGGAGGGCCAGGAGCGATACACCGATGATATGTAAGGCCTTTTTCATGCCGGAATGATTATGATTCATTGGTTTTTCGACCAGGAAGCGAGGTGCTCTGCAAAGGAAGACCGGTAGGATTCTCCGACAGGCAGCGACCGTCCGTCGTCCATCCGGACGCCGGTACGGGACGCCTCCGTGACATGGCTCAGCGAAATGATATAGGAACGGTGGATCCGCATGAAGCGGTCGGGCGGCAGTTGCCCGATGAGGTTCTTCATGCTGTACAGTACGATGACGGGCTTGTCCGAGTCGGACAGGAAGATCTTGACATATTCGCTCATGCTCTCTATATATCGTATCTTCCGGACTTCGATGCTGATCATGTGATAGTCTGCCCGGAAATGCAAGACGGGATCCGGCTCTTGTGCCGCAAGTGCCGCCTTCATCTCCAGGTGCTGCCGCAATTTCTCGCAGGATGCAACGAACTCATTGAAACTGAATGGTTTGAGCAAATAGTCAACGGCATTTACACGGAATCCTTCGACGGCATATTCAGAATATGCGGTCGTGAATACCACGGCAGGAGGGTGCGGGAGGGACTTGATGAAATCCATGCCCGAAAGATCCGGCATGTTGATGTCGAGGAACACGGCGTCGGCTGCATCCAGGTGCGGTCTTGCCGCCGCGGCGCTGCTGCATGCGGCTACGAGCGACAGGAACGGGACCTTCGCGATGTACATTTCGAGTTGCCGCAGCGCAAGCGGCTCGTCGTCTATGGCTATGACTCGGATCATGACAACGGGTTATCGGGTTGCGAGGGAATCTCCATCATGACATCATAACGTCCGGTTTCTTCTTTGATGGAGAGGACAAAGGACTTTCCGTACAGCAGCGTCAGTCTTTTCCGGATGTTCTCCAGGCCGAGGCCGTGCTGTTCTTCCTTGTCGGAAGGATGGGACGAATTGGAGCATCGGAAAACGACTTTCCCGTCCCTGTGGTCCACCCTTACGCGGATGAAGGATTCTTCGGCATAACTGACGCCATGCTTGAAAGCATTTTCTACGAAAGAGGCCATCAGCAGGGGAGGAACCACCGCGCCGGAACGGTCTTCCGGAAAGACGGTTTCGATCCGGACGGCTTCTTCCGTATAGCGGAGCCGCATGAGTGCGATGAAATGGTCCATGAAATCCAACTCTTTCGCGAGAGGGATGGTTGGCTCGTTCCCTTCGTACAGCATGATGCGCATCATCTTCGAGAACACTTCGATGCTTTCTTTCGCTTTCTCCGGATCGATATCTACCAGCGCATGGATGTTATTGAGCGTGTTCATGAAGAAGTGCGGATTGACCTGGTACCGCAGCGACTCCAGTTGCTGACGCAGGTTCTCTGCCTGCAATTCTTTCATTCTGCGTTCTTTCCGCCGGGATTCTACATAGAAATAGGCACCGAGGTCGACTCCGACCAGCAGGATTCCGATGATCAGGCGCGCGGTTTCCGGCCGCAGCGGACCAGGGTGGGCCATTTCGGCATGCTCCGGCAGCGGCGGGGGTCCCTGGGGATGCGCATGGAAAGTGAAGCACCAGACGCCGAACACGGCAAGGAGCAAAAAGGTGAGGCCGATGTACAAGGGGAGCCGCTTCCTGATGAGCGGTGCCAGGAGGAAGTGATGGAGCAGGACGAGCAGCAGAAATGCAAGGATCTCCTTCATCGGCGGTCTTTTTACAAAAGTACATTCTTTTTTTGATTCTTTTCAGGAGTTCGCTTAAGAAATCCCGCCGTTGGCTGAATACCTGATTCGCAGGGAAAGATTCGGTTTAATTCTTGGTTATCTGCCGGGTACGTTTACTAAAACCTGTTTCATCATGAAAAAGATTCTCGTATTTTTCATAACCATTCTCGTCGCGGCTGCGGGCTGCGACAAGGGCGATGAATTCATTTTACCCGACGGTCCGGGCGGGATGCCCGGCGGGCAGCAGGGGGCTTCCAACCTGACGGATCCCGCCCTGGAATGGAGCGCCGATACGTTCGAGGCCACCCTCGGCGCCGACAACAGTTTCCCCACGCTCAAGAACCAGTACAAGGTGGCCGTGACCTATTCCTCTTCAAAACCGGAGGTGGCGACCGTCAGTGAAAGCGGTGCCGTCACGCTTGTCTCCGCCGGATCGACCTTGATCTCGGCATCTTCCGAAGCGACCCAGACCTATTCCGCATCCAGCGATTCTTATGTCCTGACGGTATTGGCTGCTTCCGGAAACGAGCCCGGTGACGATTCTCTCATTTTCGAATCCACCGGCGATCCGTCCTCCGACGACGACATCTCCAACACCACTTTTGCCGGAAAGGTCACCATCACCTATTCCGAGACGGGCGACGCCTCCGTGAAGGGGGACAGTTATGGCTATGTGTCCGTGGACGGCAACAAGGTGACGGTCAACAATACCGGCGGCGAGGTGCTGGTCTATGAACTCACCGGCACCACGTCCAACGGCTTCTTCAAGGTCTACGGGGCCAAGAAACAGGCCATCGTGCTGAACGGCGCCGACATCACCAACCCCGACGGAGCGGCGCTCAACAACCAGAACAAGAAACGCACGTTCATCGTGGTGAAGGGCACCAACACCCTTTCCGACGGCGAATCGGCCGCCTATGCCAAAGAAGGCGAGGAAGACCTGAAAGCCGTCGTGTTCAGCGAGGCACAACTGATATTCAGCGGCAGCGGCCTGCTGACCGTCAACGCCCGGAACGCCCAGGGCAAGGCCGGCATCTCTTCCGACGACTATGTCCGGCTGATGAACAGCCCCACCATCAAGGTAAATGCCGGCAGTTCCGCCGGTAATGGC
>JBGUXJ010000243.1:0-5554 GCA_045222055.1 Candidatus Cryptobacteroides sp.
GCATGAAATAAAGACAGAGACCGGGCCGGTCTCTGTCTTTTTTCTGTCTACGGTGCTTTATGACAGTTTCGGGAAGCGGACGGTGAAGCAGGCGCCACCGAGGGCGAACGAGCGGCTGTAGGAGATGTCGCCGCCACAGCGTTCGAGGATGTTCTTGCAGATGGCCAGGCCGAGGCCGGTGCCGCTGCTCTTCGTGGTGAAGTTCGGAGTGAAGAGGCGGGCACGGTGCTCGTCCGTCACGCCGGGTCCGTTGTCTTCGAAGACAATGTCATAGAATCCCTCGCGCGTGGAATTGCGCAGGCTCAGGTTGATCCTCCCCTGCTCCGGGGTCCGGCCTTCTTCGGAATCTTCCTTCTGCTGGTTTTCAATGGCTTGGACCGCGTTGGTCAGCAGGTTGACGAAAACGCGGGTCAACTGCGGTTTCGGGCCCATGACCTTGGCGTCCTGCAGGCCGATGTACTGGAAGGTAATGTGCTCCTTGTCGTCGAACAGGGCGATTTCGTCGGAAGCCAGCCGGTCCAGGTCGATCTCGACCGGCGCCTCGCTGTAGAGCTTGGCGAAGGTGGAGAATTCATTGGCGGTATCGGTCAGGCCGTCGATGCTGTCGAGGATGACCGGCGCCATCTGCTCGAACTTCTCTCCCCAGTCGGCGTCACCGCGGTTCTTCAGGCGGATGATGCGCTGGATCTGGAGCTTGATCGGGGTCAGCGGATTCTTGATCTCGTGGGCCACCTGGCGGGCCATTTCGCTCCAGGCCTTGTCACGCTCGACCTGGGCGGCCTGCTTGCTGCTCTCAGACAGGTCATGCACCATCAGGTTGTAGGCGCGTACCAGCGACGAAATCTCGTCTTCCCGGTCGTAGATGATGTATTCCAGGCCGCCGGTGCGGGCGGATACCATCTTCTTGCCCATGTCGATGAGCGGCCGGAACATCTTGTCCACCTGACGGGTCGTCACCCAGCGGGCCAGGATCAGCAGGATCAGGAAGGCGGTGATGACGAAGAGCGCATGGAGGACCGCCTCGTTGCGGAATTCCATGCCGGTATCCGTGTACGGCGTGCCCAGGATGGCCAGCCGGACGCCGTCGTCGTTGTACACGGGCGCGTACATCATATAGAAGGTCCTCCCGCCCAGACGCTCCTTGTGGATATAGTACCGCAGATTCTCATAGATGATGTTCCGGTACGCGTCCTCATTGGTGCGGGCGCCTACCAGCATCCGCTCGAAGACCTCCGGATTCGTGGAACGGTGTACCCGTCCGGACGTCGTATAGAGGGTGATGTCGGACTTGGTGTAGTCGCTGATGTCGGCCAGGCGGCTGACGGCTTCCTGGGTGTCGAAGGATTCGACGGAAGGGTAATACCGCGCGTCCGCCTGCACCAGGGACTGGATGGTATTGACCTTGGAGGTCATGAGGTTCATGACGTTGGCCTCGTTGCGCCGGTATACGAAGAGCACGCTGATGACGGCCAGCACGACCAGGGTGGCGATCAGGGACAGGAACAGGACCGTGTTCATCCGGGTCTTGTAGTAGTTCCGCTCGAAGACGCCTTTCCGGCGGTTGCCCAGGGAAAGGAGACTGAGCAGGAAGAAGGCCGCCAGCGCCACCAGGAAACCGGCCACCATGTACATGGTCACGTCCTCATTGACCCGGGAAATGACGATGAATTCATCGCTGGATACGCGGGACAGGAAATGCACGTAGCGGTCGAGGATCATGTACTCGTCCCCTTCCTCGTCCGCCTTCTGCAGCCGTCCCGTAAGGACGGTCGGATAGGCATAGTCTCCCCGGTAACTGACCAGTTTCTCATTGAGGTACTTGGCATAGGAATACCGGGAAGGAAGCACCACGGGACCGGACGATGCATTGTCCAGCAGGGCGGAATAGCCGCGTCCCTCCTTCTCTGCCTTGGACTGGATGCCGAGCAGCAGGGTCGTCAGTCCCATGGACGGGGAATAGTAGGAGAACACGCCCGTGTACCGCGGCCGCCCGTTCACCGTCTGCGAATACAGGAAACGGGAGTCGCCGGAAATATGCACCCCGTTGCGGATGACATCGTTGTAATAAGCCATGACATAGGCGTCCGGCTGGCCGCCGCGGAACATGTACAGGGAGATATCATAATCCTGCGCAGCACGGCCCAGGTAGTTCTCGGAGATGCGGTTCAGAATGATCCGATAGTCCAGCCCGCTGGTGATCAGGGTAGCGATCAGCGGGTCGTCGGCAATGGCATTTTCCACGCTGCGGAGCTGGATCTCAAAGGCCAGGTCACGGTCAATCGCCAGGCGGTTCGCCCAGATCTCGACCCGGCTGCGTTCCCGCTGGAAACCCAGCACGGAGGTGACGGTGACCATGTACACTGCGCAGAAGATGGCGAAGACCGTCCGGAAATTCCGCGAGAAGACATTGTACCGGATCCCGAAACGGTGCCGCAGCATCGGACGGAGCATCTGCAGCAGCAGCGGGATCATCAGCAGCAGGAGCAGCCAGGATCCAAAGACACAGGCGGTATAGATGCTCAGGGAACTGATCTTATACAGTTCCAGCGTGATGTTCGAGTTGACCAGGATACTGCGCAGGGACAGATGGATATAGACCAGCAGGACGATCAGGACGATGCCGAGGGCCAGTGTCGCCAGGGAACGGCTGTGGGGACTGCTGAACATGCGCCGCAAGAAGGACAGGCGGACCGTATAGAAGCTGGTAATCACCAGAACGATATAAAGGTTGATGATCAGCACGGCGCCCAGGGAGTACCGGGCCGGGCCGTCGGCATAGATGGTCGGAGAGAACAGGTCCGAGACCGTCCCGAGACTGCGGCCCAGCCAGTAGAAGGCGGCCATCAGCAGGGTTATGCCCGTCAGCGTGACGGCCAGGTTCCGCAGGCCCTTGTTGAAATTCAGGAACAGCATCGCCGCCGCGATCAGCAGCAGGACGGCGAGCCAGAGGGAACCGGCGTCGGGAAGTTTGGGATTGGACCGGGCGTTTTCCTGCAGGATCTTGATCAGCGGGACGCCCCGGACCGAGACCGCCGCCCCGCCGCTCCAACTGATCGGATACAGGGAGAAATGGTCCGAGAGTTTCAGCCGGGGATTGACGCCGTTGACCGTCGATCCGTCCATGGAGTTCTTGACCTCCAGGCCGGCGATGACACGGCAGCCGTCCTCGGCCACCCGGCTGTATGCCAGGTACCATTTCGGACCGATATTCAACAGGCTGACCGTCGTGTCGACCTGGGAAAGCGGGGAAACCAGGTTGTAGCGCAGGTTCGGGAACCGCTGGACCAGCACCCGCTGGCTGATGTCGTCGTTGTCGACCGTAAACTGGTGGCACCAGGACTGGAGGGAATCTTCGACGTACCGGTAAACCACCATGTCCTCGGGGAGACCTTCCAGGTCCAGCCACTGGTTGCGGCTCTGCTCCAGCGCCAGTGCGGTGTAATGGTCCAGGATATCCATCCGCTGGGAAATGATTTCCGACACCCGCCTCGCCGAGGTCTCCGTGAAGTCCGCGCCGCGCCGTGCATAGAGCGAGACGCCCACGACGACGATCGCGGCGAGCAGTAGGAGGAGCCAGGCGTACCTGCGAAGGATATGTTGCCGGATTTTATTCATGGTGATAGGGTTCTCCCCTCAGGATGGTAAAGGCCCGGTAGAGCTGCTCTGCAAAAATCGTTCTCACCATCTGGTGGGAGAAAGTCATCGCCGACAGGGAGACCATTCCGTCGCTGCGGTCATAGACTTCTTTCGAGAATCCATAGGCCCCGCCGATGACAAAGACCAGGTCCCGGCCGCCGCGGCTCATGCGTTCCTCGAGGAAGCGGGCGAATTCGACGGAGCGGAACTGCCTGCCATGTTCATCCAGCAGATATACAGCGTCGGAAGGCTTGACGGCGGCCAGGATCAGGCCACCCTCGCGTTCCTTGATCTGTTCCTGCGACAAGGCGGAGACGTTTTTCAGTTCGGGGATCTCGGTCAGGGAAAAAGACACGTAATGCTTCAGCCGCGACACATACAGGTCGAGGCCTTCACGCACCCAGCGCACGTCCGTCTTGCCGACGGTGAGCAAAGTGATCTTCATCTGCCGCAAATTTACCAAGATGGCTCGGAATTTGCAATAAAGATTCCGGCTATATTCTTTGTAAAGGTTTGTAATGAAGCATTTGTCCATCGTCCTTGCGACCGCCCTGGCGCTCTGCCTGGGTGTCTCGTCGTATGCCCAGGTGCCGACGGACAACTACGATGTCTTCATCCCGATCGCCAAATACATCCGGCAGGGCGATGCGGACAAACTCTCCGCATGGTTCGCCGACAACCTGGAAGTCACCGTATTCTCCAATACCAACGACTCCAGCCGCAATCAGGCCCGGCAGATTGTCCGGTCCTTTTTTGATTCTTATACGCCAAGCATGTTCAACATCGAACACACCGCCGGACGCAGCAACATGAAATATGCCCTCGGGCATCTCAAGGCCGGCGGCGAGGTCTTCGAAGTCACGATATTCGTCAGCATCAAAGGCCAGGCCTACAAGATCCAGCAACTGAAAATAGCCAAATCCGATTAGCCGCCTTCGTTTTGTTTTCCGATCACACACCTCGAGAGTTTTCCGACCTCACACCTCGAGAGTTTTCCGACCGCGTTTCATTTTCTGATTGCCATTTTGTTTCCCGAGTACTTTTCGTTTTTCCGACCGCCGGTCGGTTTTTTTGTCTCCCGATGTAATCATCGCAAGCGTTCCAGAGGTTTTCAGCACACCCAGAATGCGGTTTCAATACCCCAAAATGCGATTTTGCGATACCGGCAAAAAGTTTGGCACGCGACTTGCTATTTGTTTTGTCGGTTAGTTTAGTTGATAATAATAGGGTTCAAAAAAGGCGACCTTCCATCCGGAAAGCCGTCTTTTTTGGTTTTATGGTTTTAGCGAAACCACTAACTTATCCGTCCCCATTCTCTTTTTTCTGTTTTGGTAATCTTTTTTCAGGACGCTACATTCCCTGGTCAAAAACGGGCGGCACGTAACTGATTGATATTCAACAAAAACATAATTTTTGAAGAACGATAACGTTCCTCAAAAACACAGTTCTCGTTGATTTTTAGGTACTTACGCGCCACCCGTTTTTGCAGTGAAGCCGCCACCTATCCGGGCGTGAGTACTGTCCTGCTTGACAACTTTGGGAATCAGGCAGCGCCGCCGCGCCTCGTTGTCGCGCGGTGGCTACGCTCCGGAGGGCTTCGCCGGACTCGGGCCCAGCGGCCCGGCTCGCCCACCGGACGTTGCCCTGGCCCGATAGGTCAGCCCTACCCCAATGGGACCTTCTTCCAACTCCAAACGAACCTTTCCACAAAAACGGCATTCCAGAGTTATTTGAGTGGAAAGGTTCTGGCGGAAAAAGCGAAAAGCGGCATTTCTTCCGGGACCTTTCCTCGAAATCGGCCTTCCAGAGTGCTACGAGTGGAAAGGTTCTGGCGGAAAAAGGCGAAAAGCGGCATTTCTTCCGGGACCTTTCCTCGAAATCGGCCTTCCAGAGTGCTACGAGTGGAAAGGTTCTGGCG
>JBGUXJ010000244.1:0-10126 GCA_045222055.1 Candidatus Cryptobacteroides sp.
ACACCGGCATGGGCTTCGAGCGCCTCTGCATGGTGCTCCAGGGCAAGACCAGCAACTACGAGACCGACGTCTTCAGCGGCCTGATCGGCAAACTGGAGGAGTTCAGCGGCAAGAAATACCATGACGGCGAGAAGACCGACGTGGCCATGCGCGTCTGCGCCGACCACATCCGCGCCATCGCATTCGCCATCGCCGACGGCCAGCTGCCGTCCAATGTCAAGGCCGGCTATGTCATCCGCCGCATCCTGCGCCGCGCCGTCCGCTACGGCTATACCTTCCTCGGCTTCACCGAGCCCTTCCTCTGCCGTCTCGTCCCCCAGCTGGTCGCCGACATGGGAAGCGCCTATCCGGAACTCCCGGCCCAGCAGAAACTGATCGAAAGCGTCATCCGCGAAGAGGAAATGGCCTTCCTGCGCACCCTCGACCGCGGCATCCGCATGCTGGACGACTACATGGCCAAGGCCGCCGGCACCAAGAAGATCGCCGGCGCCGACGCCTTCGTCCTCTATGACACCTACGGCTTCCCGGTCGACCTGACCGAACTGATCGCCACCGAGCGCGGCTACACCGTCGACCTCGACGGCTTCCAGGCCGAACTGGCCAAGCAGAAGGAGCGTGCCCGCGCCGCCACCGCCAACGAATTCGGCGACTGGACCGAGTTCCGCAGCGGCGAGGAAGTCGAATTCCTCGGCTACGACACCACCGTCGTCGAAGGTGCCACCCTGCTGAAGCAGCGCATCGTCAAGCAGAAGAACAAGACCCTCTTCCAGCTGGTCTTCGACCGCACCCCGTTCTATGCGGAAATGGGCGGCCAGGTCGGTGACACGGGCTGGATCGAGTCCGAAGGCGGCGAGAAGATCGCCATCCTCAACACTGTCAAGGAAAACAACCTGACCATCCATATCGCCGAGCGGCTGCCGGAGGACGGCACCCAGGCGTTCACCCTGACCGTCGACGCCGCACGCCGGCTCAAGATCGCCGCCAACCATACGGCCACCCACCTGATGGACACCGCCCTGCGCGAGGTCCTCGGCACCCACGTCGAGCAGAAGGGTTCCTACGTCTGCGCTGATTACCTGCGCTTCGACTTCAGCCATTTCTCCAAGATGACCGACGAGGAGACCATGGCGGTCGAGAAACGGGTCAATGAACTGATCCGCAGCAACTTCCCGCTTTGCGAGAAGCGTGACGCCACCATGGAGGAGGCCAACGCCATGGGCGCCATCGCCCTCTTCGGCGAGAAATACGGCGACCGCGTACGCGTCGTGAACTTCGGTCCCTCGACCGAACTGTGCGGCGGCACCCACGCGACCGCCACCGGCCGGATCGGCTTCTTCAAGATCGTATCCGAGAGCGCCATCGCCGCCGGCGTGCGCCGTATCGAGGCCGTGACCGGCGAGGCGGCTGAACAGCTGGTCTATGCCGCCCAGGAAGCCCTGCGCAGCGCCCGGAACTTCTTCAACAACACCCCCGACCTGACAGCCGCCATCGAGAAGATGATCGGCGAGAACGCCGCTTTCAAGAAAGAGGTGGAAGGCTTCCAGGCCGAAAAGGCGCAGCAGCTGGCCAAGGCCCTGGCCGCCGATGCGAAGGAGATCGCAGGACGCAAGGTCATCACCTTCGACCGCAGCATGGATCCGGCCATGGTCCGCAACGTCGCCCTCCTGCTCCAGAAAGAGCTCAGCGGCTTCGTATTTGCAGGGGCATGGCTGTTCGACGGCAAGCCGAACCTGATGCTCATGTACACGGCCGACCTGGTCGCGGCGGGCAAGAACGCAGGCAAGGACATCCGCGAAGCCGCGAAATTCATCCAGGGCGGCGGCGGCGGACAGCCCGGACTGGCGACGGCCGGCGGCAAGAACCCGGACGGCCTGAAGGAAGCCCTCGAGAAACTCATCGAGGTCGCCACGGCGTAATCCATTCAGCAAGACATCCATATGAAGAAACTGGACCAGTTCATCCTCAAGTCGTTCCTCGGGCCGTTCATCGGCACGCTGGTCGTCGTGGTGTTCATCCTGATGCTCCAGTTTCTGTGGGTATACATTGACGAACTCGTCGGGAAAGGACTGAGTTTCAAGGTGATCATGGAATTCATGGGCTGGGGCGGCGCGACCTTGCTGCCGCTTTCCCTCCCGCTGGCGACCCTGCTGGCCTCCACCTTCACCCTGGGCGGCATGTCCGAGAACAACGAGCTGATCGCCATCAAATCGGCGGGCATCTCGCTGCGCCGGGTGCTCATGCCCCTGATGATCGCTTCGCTGGTCATCAGCGTCGGCGCCTTCTTTGCCGCCAACAACCTGGTTCCGATCGCCTACAACCAGATATACACCCTCCGCGACGACATCGGCAAGACCAAGAACGAGATCAACATCCCGACCGGTACCTTCTACGACGGGCTGGAGGGCTATGTCCTCCGGGTCGACGACCGCGACAAGGAGACCGGCATGATGCACGGGGTCATCGTGTATGACCATACCGCCCAGCAGGGCAATGTCAGTCTTGTGCTGGCGGACTCTGCGATGATGCGCATGTCCAAGGCGAAGGACTACATCACCTTCGACCTGTACAGCGGCATCAACTATCAGGAAACCAATACGATGAAATACCGGGACACGACCCTGCAGCTGCAGAAGATCGAATTCGAGAAGCAGAGCATGATCATCCCGCTGGAGAACTACGCGTTCCAGAAGTCCAGCGGCGCCCGGTACGGAGACCAGGTCAAGTCCCGGGACATCGCCCACCTGAAGATCGGCAAGGACTCTCTCTCCCATGAATGGGACTCCCTGCTGCAGGTCCAGCGCAAACTTTTCTGGGAGCGCCAGACACTCCGCTACCAGAACCAGCTGGACACCGCCAGGCATTTTGCCGGACGCACGCCGTTCGATCCGGAGAAACCGTATGAATGGGGCTCCCCTACTTCCGAGAAACAGGCCTACGCCAATGCGGCATCCGCAGCCGGGGAACTGGTCGTGATGATGGACAATTTCCATGAGGAGACCCGCTACAACCGAAAGATTTCCGACAAGACCGACGTAGAACTCCTGCGCAAGTTCGCCCAGGCCCTCGCGTGCTTCATCCTCTTCTTCATCGGCGCCCCGCTCGGCGCCTTCGCGAACAAGCGGACCGGCCTCGGCGTCTCGCTGATCATAGCCGTCCTCTTCTTCGTGCTGTACTGGGTCGTGGACATCACCGGTGTCAAACTGGCCAACGACGGCAAGACTTCCGCCTTCAACGGGGCCTTCGTATCCACCCTCGTCTTGCTGCCGATCGGCCTGTACCTGTCGTGGCGCGCCATCAACGACGCCAAGATCAACACGGAACAGTTCGGTACCTGGTGGCGAAAAATCAAGAGCAAAGTCATGGGATTCTTCAAGAAAACCCGCATCGTCTACATGGGCACGCCGGAATTCGCCGTCGCCCCGCTGGACGCCCTCGTCCAGCATGGATATAAAGTGGTCGGCGTGGTCACCGTGGCCGACAAGCCGAGCGGCCGCGGCCTCAAGGTGAACGAAAGCGCCGTCAAGAAGTACGCCGTCGAACATGGCATCCCCGTCCTGCAGCCCCTCAAGCTCAAGGATCCCGAATTCCTCGAGCAGCTGGCCACCTGGAAAGCCGACCTCTTCGTGGTCGTCGCCTTCCGGATGCTGCCGGAAGCCGTCTGGACCATGCCGCCGCTGGGCACGTTCAACCTGCACGCCGCCCTGCTGCCGCAGTACCGCGGTGCGGCCCCGATCAACTGGGCCGTCATCAACGGCGAGCGCATGAGCGGCGTCACGACCTTCATGATCGACAAGAACATCGACACGGGCGGCATCATGCTCCGGCAGGAATGCCGCATCGGGCCCGACGAGACCGCCGGCGACCTGCATGACAAACTCATGCCGCTGGGAGCAGACCTCGTTGTCCAGACGGTCGAAGGCATCATCCAGCACAACATCGAGACCCGCGTCCAGCGGAGTTTCATCCAGGGAAGCGAGGTGCTGAAACCGGCTCCGAAACTGACCAAGGAACTCTGCCACATCGACTGGAACGCCCCTACGACGCAGGTTTACAACCTCATCCGCGGACTCAGCCCGTATCCGACCGCTTATACCGAACTGGTCCGCGACGGCGGACAGCCCGTCCAGTTGAAGATCTTCGGTGCCGCTCCGGTCACGGACAATGTCCCGGAGGCCGTTCCCGGAACGGTCCTTTCCGACGGAAAGACCTTCCTGTGGATCAAGACCGCCGACGGCGCAATCGCCCTCAAGGACATCCAGCTTTCCGGCAAGAAACGCATGGACGTCGGTGCCTTCCTGCTGGGATTCCGGGAGCCGGAGACTTACCGGACGACCGCCGGAACCTCCTCCGCTGAAATCGAAAAGACGCGCGTCTGATGGAAACGGTCGTCATCCTCTGCGACGGGGATTTCCCCCGCAAGCCCTATCCGCAATACCTGCTGGAGACGGCCGACGCCGTCGTCTGCTGTGACAACGCCGTCGTCAAGTATTTGAAATATACGAAAAAACGCTCCGGTGCGGAGAAATGGCCCGCTGCCGTCGTCGGTGACATGGACTCTCTCTCCCCTGCCTTGAGGAACCGGTTGGACTCCATCATCTTCCGGGAAGCGGAGCAGGATGACAACGACCTGACCAAGGCCGTGCGCTACGTCCTTTCGACGTATCCGGGAGTGACCGCAATCCATGTCCTGGGAGGCACCGGACGCCGGGAGGACCACACCGTCGGCAACATGTCCCTGCTGATGGAGTATCCCCGCCTGTTCGGCATCGCCGGGCTGCCGGAACAGAGCCATGGCCCCGTCATCGACATGATATCCGACCACGGAACGATGTTCGCCGTGACGGACAGTTGTTCCCTGGCGGTCGGAGAAGGCCGGCGCGTTTCTCTCTTCAGCCCGGACAACAGCCTGACACTCAAGTCGGAAGGCCTGGTCTGGCCGACGGATGCCGTCGTCTTTGACAACTGGTGGAAAGCCACCCTTAACCGCGCGTCGCAAGATACCGTCCGCCTGCATTTCTCGCATCCGTCTCGGGTTCTGGTCTGCCTCGACTGATCCGAAAACCGAAAAAACTACAAGAAAATCCGACATTCCTGCAGGAGATGAGCGGTTTTTTTTTGTATATTTGATTGTTTGCATCTTTCGACAACTAACTAAAGGATAACAATATGCTAAGGAAAATCCGCATCGCCTTGGCCGCCGTCTCCTTCATCGCGATCACCCTGCTCTTCCTGGGCATCTCGGGTGACCTGACGAAATGGTTCGGATGGCTGCCCAAGATCCAGTTCCTTCCCGCCGTTCTCGCCGTCAACGTCGGCGTGATCCTCTTCCTGATCGTGCTGACCCTCGTCTGCGGCCGGATTTACTGCTCGGTCATCTGCCCGATGGGTGTCTACCAGGACTGCGTCTCCTGGCTCAGCGGCAAGCGCAAAGGAAAGAAAATGCGCTTTAAGTTCAGGAAAGAGAATAAATGGCTTCGCTATGGTGTCTGGGTCCTCTTCGTGGCCGCGCTGCTGGCCGGGATCCAGGTTTTCGTCGCCGTCCTGGCCCCGTACAGCGCCTATGGACGCATGATCCGCACCGCCGTCGCCCCGGCCTCGACCGACACCATCATCGTGGCAGCGGTCACGTTCATCGTCATCACGGTGCTCGCCTGGCTCGGCGGACGTACCTATTGCAACGATGTCTGCCCGGTCGGAACGACCCTGAGTTTCTTCTCCCGGTTCTCGCTCTTCCGCCCGATAATCGACACGGAAAAATGCAAGAGCTGCCGTGCCTGTGAGAAGAATTGCAAGGCCTCCTGCATCGACATCGACACCAAGAAGATCGACTACAGCCGCTGTGTCGATTGCTTCAACTGCCTGGACAACTGCAAGTTCGGTGGCATGAAGTATCGTTTCGCCTATGGAAAGGCCTCCCAGGAGCCGCAGCCGTCCGCTCCGAAGGCCACGGATGAAGGCCGCCGCGCATTCATGACCGGCGCCGCCATCGCCGTCGGAACGGCCGCCCTGAAGGCCCAGACCCCGAAAGGCGACGGCGGACTCGCAACCATCATCGGGAAGCAGGCCCCGGAGCGCACCACGCCCCTGACCCCGTTCGGATCAGAGAGCGTCAAGGACTTCTACCGCCGCTGCACCGCCTGCCAGCTGTGCGTCAGCAACTGCCCGAACGACGTCCTTCGTCCCTCCACCTCCCTGGAGCACCTGATGCAGCCGGAGATGAGTTATGAAAACGGCTACTGCCGGCCTGAATGTGTCAAATGCTCGGAGGTCTGCCCGGCCGGCGCCATCAAGCCGATTACTCCGGAGGAGAAGACCCAGTTCCACATCGGTACCGCCACCGTCGACCGCAGTCTCTGCGTCGTCGAACGGGACGGCGTCAAGTGCGGCAACTGCGCCCGCCACTGCCCCGTCGGCGCCATCATGATGGTCCGCCTCAACCCGGACGATCCGGCTTCCCTGCTGATCCCGGCCGTGGACGAGAGCAAGTGCATCGGCTGCGGTGCCTGCGAGAACCTCTGCCCTTCCCGCCCCTACAGTGCCATCCATGTCAACGGACTCCAGGTCCATATCAAAGACTAAGCATATGGAAAAGAATATCACCCGAAGAGATTTCCTCAAGGTCAGCGGCGCAGGTGCCCTGGCCCTTGGTGCCGCAGCGGCCTGCGGACCGAAGAAAGCGGGCGTTTCCGCCCTCCAGACCGGTGACGGTGAGATGGAATACCGGACCGACCCGCACGGAAACAAGATTTCCCTGCTCGGCTACGGCTGCATGCGCTGGCCGATGATCAAGGATGCGGACGGAAGGGACATCGTCGACCAGGAGAAAGTCGACGAACTGATCGACTATGCCATGGCACATGGCGTCAACTACTACGACTCCGCCCCGGTCTATCTGCAGGGACAGAGCGAAGCGGCCACCGGAAAATCGCTGAGCCGCTATCCGCGTGACAGTTACTATGTCGCCACCAAGCTTTCCAACACCCGCGGATTCCTGCCGACCCTGGAAGAGGGCATCGAAATGTACCACAAGTCCCTGGAATACTTCCGGACGGACTACCTCGACTACTTCCTGCTCCACAACATCGGCAGCGGAGAAGTCCTGGAGCGCCGGTTCATCCAGAACGGACTGCTCGACTACCTGGTGAAAGAACGGGAAGCCGGCCGGATCCGCAACCTGGGATTCTCCTTCCACGGACAGCAGAAGGGTTTTGACGAACTCATGGCCTACCATGAGAAATACCACTGGGATTTCGTCCAGATCCAGATGAACTACGTCGACTGGACCCACGCCGATCCCCGGCGCAACACCAACGCGGAATACCTGTACAACAAACTGGACGAACTGGAGATTCCCATCACGATCATGGAGCCGCTGCTGGGCGGCCAGCTCAGCAATGTCCCGCAGAATGTCGCCGCCAAGTTCAAGGAACGCGATCCTAATGCCTCCGTCCCCTCCTGGGCCTTCCGTTTCGTCGGTTCCCATCCCCGGGTCCTGACCGCCCTGAGCGGCATGACCTACATGGAGCACCTGGTCGATAACTGTAAGACCTTCTGCGGTTTCCACCCGATGGACGCCGACGAGTTGGCATTCATGGAAGAGATGGCCGTCCTGATGCGCGAGTATCCTACGATCCCGTGTACCAACTGCAAGTACTGCATGCCCTGCCCGTACGGTATCGACATCCCGACCATCTTCGCCCATTACAACCAGCAGATCAACGATGCCAGCGTCCCGCAGAGCAGCGAGCAGAAAGACTTCAAGAAACTCCGCAAGGCGTTCCTGACCAGTTATGACAAGGCCGTCCCGACCCTGCGTCAGGCCAGTCACTGCATCGGGTGCGAACAATGCATGGTCCATTGCCCGCAAAGCATCCGCATCCCGAACGAACTGCACCGCATCGACCAGTACATCGAAAAACTCAAGCAGAACACGCTGTAACAGAAAGGGCCGCCCAATGGACGGCCCTTTTTCATCTGTCATTCAAGATCAGAAGGAATACCCCACGCCCAGGGTCAGGGTGTTCCCGATAAATTCGTTAGCCGTCAGATAGGCGAGATCGAAACGGATGCCCATGTACTGGACACCGGCGCCGAGGGTGACGAATGACGGCAGGACACAGCGTTCCGCCCCGTAATGGTAACCGCCGCGGAGGAAGACCAGGTTGTCATACGCATATTCCAGACCGGCGGCCACGCCCAGGGCCCCGGAGGACAGGAACCAGTCCGCATCCAGGTCGGCCCGCAAGCCGTGCACCTTCTCGAAAGCCGCCTTGTATTCCGCGGCGACGGTCACGGAACCGGGGATGGAGAACGACTCTTTCTTGCTGTCCTTCACGGATCCGCCCAGGTTCGCCACGCCTGCCACGGCCGTCAGGCCGGCATGGCGGTAGGTCGCCAGGAAGTCCACGCCGACAGCCGAATACTTGTCATCCGCAGAAAGGGTGCTGGACAGGAAACGGACGTTGGCACCCAGGGAAAAGGAGGGCACCACCTGTACGCCGATGCCGGCGCCGACCTGCATGTCCGAAGGCTTGAAACTGCCCTGAGAAATACCGTAATTGTCGACGACTTCATATTCCTGTCCGTTCTGCCAGGCGAAACCGGCCGTCAGGCCGACCTTGCCGGTATGGTAGGAAAGGCCGGCGGCGATGTTGCCGGTCTTGACCGACTTGGGCGCCCAGGACTGGTAGGAGAGGCCGGCGGCCAGACGTCCGGGCGTCATCGGGACCAAGCCCGGATTGCCGAATGCCGCCCAGGCGGGCGCCACGTCCGATGCTTTCACGGCGAAACCCATGGCGGCCGATGCCGGATCCCTGACAATGCGGCTGAATCCCAGGGATTCCATGGTTTTTTCCGACTGCGCGAGAGCCGGGAGGGACAGGCAGGCGGCCACGACGGCTGCAAGGATCTTATTGCTTTTCATACGCTTACTTCTTTACGACCGTTTGACTGTAGGAATCGCTGCCGTAATCCACCAGCACCCGGTAGGAGCCGGGGGCGGCTTTCTTCATGTCGATGATGACCGGATTGAAGGCGCTCGCCGTATGTGTCACATCCGCGAAGACCACGCCGGTCTGGGAGACTACGCGCACACGGGTATCCCGCTCTTCCACGCCGGGACGGACATACAGCCGGTCAACGACCGGATTCGGATAGAAATCGACCTCCCGGCCGCCGTCACGCACCAGGACCGAGAAACTGCAGGCCGTATTGGAGAGGGCGTCACGGGCCGTCAGCACGATGTCGGACTGACCGTACCCCTGAGCGTCCAGTTGGAGTTTCGCGCCGTTGACCGTCGCATTGACGGTGGCAGAGGAACTGTTGATCAGGGAGAACTCCAGCGTCTCGCCATCCTCGTCGGAGAATACGGTGTTCAGGTCAAAGTCCCTGGACTCGCCCGGAGCCATCACCAGCGACCGGACCGGGTTGACGGCGACCGGAGGATTGTTGGCCAGGACGGTATAGGACACATCCTGCCGGGTGGTCTTGCCATAGGCGTCCGTCGCGATGACAGCCGCCTTCCACGAACCGGCGCCCTGGGTGCGGCAGTTCAGGATGAAAGTCCACAGGCCCGCGGCCGGGTTGGCCGACAACGTTGCTTTTCCGTCCGTTTCAAGCGAAACGGTAATAGCGTGACTTTCAGGGTCATGGATCCGGAAAGGAATCTGGACAGACTGGTATTCGCGGAACGTGTAGCCACCCGTATAGTCGGTCTCGATGACCGGCGGCAGGTTGATTCCGGTACGGACCGACACGACCGGGGAAAGCCCGGAATACTGGCGGTAGCGGTTGAACATGGCGACGGCGACATAGTAGTCCGTCTCAAAGTCCAGGTCGTCGAGGGTCACCGGGACCTTGTCGCCGGCGTCCACGTCTTTGTCGAACAGAAGTTCGGCATACCGGACCTCCGAGCCGGGAGAGGCCGGGTTGAATTTGTCCAGGTCCCCACGGTTCCTGGCCGCAAATACCCTGACGCCCTTGGCTCTTTCCCCGTCCGGAGAAGCCGTCACGCCGACCGTGGCGGAAATGCGGTTGCTGACCGCTTCCACGACGGGCTTTTCCGGAGCCTGCGGCGGCTCGGCGGAGAAATACATCGCGGAGGCGTAGGCATCGATCTTGGGGCCGA
>JBGUXJ010000245.1:0-2452 GCA_045222055.1 Candidatus Cryptobacteroides sp.
ATCTTGTCCGCGCCGGCTTTCTTCATGGCTGACAACTGCTCGAACAATGTTTCGGTCTCATCCGCCAGTTTGCCATAGGTCTTGTAGATCACATTCGGGACATACTGCTCCACGGCGGCCTTGAGGGCCTTTTCCTCGGAAGTCAGTCCATTGTCCGTGCCTGCCTTTTCGCAGGCAGACAGGGTCAGCGCCGCCATTGCGGCGACAGCCAGTGTTTTGAAAGAGTTTTTCATATTTCGGTTTGTTTTCATTTTCTGAAGAATCCCATGTACGCCACGCCGATGCTGACGGAGGGCTCATTGTTGTATTGGCTGGAGAGGAAGCGGTGCGACCACTCGGCCTTCACGGCGATCTGCGGCACCGGGCACCAGTTCAGGCCGAAGGCAATCCGCTGCTTGGCCGTATAGGAGAAATCCGCCTGCCCTTCGGAAGGGATATAGGAATCATACGCTTCATACCGTCCGAACACGAAGAGTTTCTGCTCCTTGTCACGGGGCTGCAGCCAGGGCAGGATGTCATAACCCGCCTCAACGCCGGCGGCATAGGCCGCGCCGCCGACCGGCGTGCTGCTGTAAGGGGAATCCCCCGCCGCCTTGCCAGCTTTGTAACGGCTGATGACGGCCGCATCGGACAGGGTGCCGTAGTCCGCATTGCCGCGAACGACCAGCCGCTCGCCGGAATAGGCGAAATCAAAGGCACCGACCAGGACCGTTCCCTTCACGTCATAGCGCTCTGACAGGGCCTCGTTGGGATAGGTGTTCCGCATGGAGTTGCCTGCATAGCCGCTCAGACTCAGCCGCAGGTTCCTGACCGAGGTATTGTCGAGGCGCAAGGCCGCTCCGTACTGGTTGGCCACCTTGTACTCGAAAGCCGACTTCGGTCCGTTCTTGATCCAATTGTCACGGGAAAACATCAAGGCGTCCAGTCCTGCAAGGAACTGCGCTTCATAGCGCCATGCGCCTGCCTGGCCCCAGATGCTGATTCCGGTATCATGCCACGTGGACGGCAGGATGGTGCTTTCGCCTTCCGGACGGTATACCGTAAAGAAATTGAGCGGCTCATGGGCGTTGTTCAGTCCGCCGACCGGCACCACGATATGGCCCATCCGGACATTCAGTTGCGGAAGAAAGGACTTCTGAATCCAGAACTGCTCCAGTTCGACCTCGCCGCCTTTCTCCACTTCCTTCTCCCACTCGCCGGCTTCCTCGAACTCCCGCTCGGTCGCCACGCCGGTACCGGTATGCTCGAATTCGATCTCGGTCTGCATGGTCCAGCCCTTTCCGAAATCATATCCCAGATAGATGACGGCATGGGGGACATCGAAGCGGCCGTGGCTCTCGCCCGCATGCGCGGACGCGCTCGAATACCGATAGACATTGTCGCTGTAAAAGTTCCGGGTCAGCGCCACTTCTCCATATCCGCCCACGGTCAGGCGGGACTGGGCGGACAGGCCCGAATACAGGATAAAACCGGCGATAAAGAATAAAATCAGTTTTTTCATTCTACAGAATCTCTGCATTTTTCCGGCACAAAAATAGGTTTCGGGGCGTGTTCCGGCAATCCTCATTATTTGGTATAAAACGTTTTATATGCTCATTATTTGATGATGCGCCCGTGGCCAAAATACCAACTTTTGGGGATTGCCGCACCCAGCGATCCGCCGTACCTTTGCCTTCGGAAAATAATAAAGGCCATATAGTTAAAAAGTTTAGTGAGTTATCCTTTTAATTGTTGTTGAAAACGGGTTCCCTTGTGAAAGGCGACCCGTTTCCGATTTAATTCATTACATTTGCAGATGTACCAAGAACTGATTCCCATGACAAAGCACCGGAAAGACTCCGATACTGTCCTGCTGTCCGGCTCCATGAAACTAGCCGACCTGCTCGACCTCAACTATAACCTTCTCGGCGTGATCTCCCGCGTCGGCCTGCACTTCGGGTTCGGCGACGAAACGGTCGAAGAGGCCTGCAGCAGGAACGGCATCAACGCCCAGACTTTCCTGCTGATCTGCAAGGTCTACACCTTCGACGGATACATGCCCTCCAGCGAAGTCCTGCGCACGGCGGACCTCCGGGACATCGTGACCTACCTGCACAGCAGCCATTCCTATTACATGGACATCGCCATGACGGACCTGGCCGCCCAGATCGACAAGATGCTCGCCCCCTGCGACGAACGGCACAAAAAGGTCATCTGGCGCTTTTTCACCGCCTACAAGGAAGAACTCGCCGAACATTTCCGCTACGAGGAAGAAGTCGTGTTCCCCTATGTGCAGAGCGTTCTCAAACACATGGCCGACAAGGATTTCGCCATCATCCAGTATGAGGAGAACCACACCAATGTCGAAGAGAAACTCGGCGACCTGAAGAACATCATCATGAAATACCTGCCGCAGGAATGCGACGACCGGCAGGTCAGCGAGATCCTCTTCAAGCTCTACCTGCTGGAGATG
>JBGUXJ010000246.1:0-23407 GCA_045222055.1 Candidatus Cryptobacteroides sp.
TCCCATCGTTATTTCAAACAAAGCGATAACCGCTGTCCTTCAGGAAAATACGGCTCGTTATGACAAAGGCGGCGAGATGCACTACGACATCATTTCCGCCTTCATCAAGAGTGTCCGCGGTTCGGACCCGAATGCGGCGGTCTATTATCTTGCCCGGATGCTGGATGGCGGAGAGGATCCCCTGTTCATCGCCCGCCGGCTTTGCATCCTGGCCGCGGAAGACGTGGGGCTCGCCAATCCGAACGCCTTGCTGCTGGCCAACGCCTGCTTCCAGGTCGTGGCATCCATCGGCATGCCGGAAGCGCGGATCCCCCTTTCGGAAACGACCATCTACCTGGCCTCTTCTCCCAAAAGCAACGCTGCCTACCTGGCCATCGACAAGGGACTCGCCCTCGCAAAGCAGACCCAGACCGCCTCGGTCCCCCTCTACCTTCGGAATGCGCCGACTTCGCTGATGGAAAAACTGGGATATGCGGACGGGTACAAATATGCCCATGACTATCCGGGGCATTTCACGGATCTGGAATTCATGCCGGAATCGTTGGCCGGAACCGTCCTGTATGAGCCGGCTGAGAATCGACACGAGAATACGTTACGCGCATACCTTGAGCAATGCTGGCCAAAGTATTACGGTACGTTATCTAAAGAAAAGAATCAGAAAGGATAACCCACGCCGAAGTGGATGGCATGTCCGCCCCGGTGGAACCAGCCGTCGGGGCCGACCCACGGATCGCTGCGGGAAGGATCCCGGGTGACGAGTCCCATGTCCAGCCGGACCAGGATGAAATTCAGGTCGACACGAACGCCGATTCCCCAGTCCGCCGCGATGCCGTTCTTGAAATTATTCCAGGTGAACCGGCCTTCCTCGTCGTCCCCGTCCAGGGTCCAGATGTTGCCGGCATCGATGAACAGTGCGCCATGCAGTTTCCAGAATGTCTTGAACCGGTATTCCACGTTGGCTTCCAGTTTCATGTCGCCGGTCTGGTTGGGAATGATGAAGAAATCGTCTCCCGGCGAGATTCCCGGGCCGATGCTGCGGGCCTGCCAGCCACGCAGACTGTTGGATCCGCCGCTGTAGAACTGCTGCTCGAACGGGAGGTAGGAAGAGTTGCCGTAGGCATGCCCGATACCGCCCAGCAGGCGGGTGGCGACCGCCTGTCCGTTATTCCGGCCGAAACGCCAAGTCTTGCCGATGCTCAGTTCCGTCCTGACATATTGCGAATAGGGTGTGTTCCAAACCATTGCACGTCCGGATTCGTCTTTCGCCATCATGGAGTTGAACAAACTCATGGCATTGCCGGCCGAACTGACCTGGAGCCGGGCGTAATGGTAACTTCCCTGCGGATTGACGGAGGCGTCAGTGGTGTAATAGAGCATCGCGCCGGAGCCCAGCGTGAAGTGGTCGATATAGGAGTTCCAGAAGAAAGGATTGGCCCGCAAGGTCTCCAGGAAGTCCGGATCCATGTTGAAGATGCGGACGATGCTCAGCTGGACGGGCTGAAACTGGTAATACAGGTTCCTGTGGGAGCCGGTATAACCATAAGAGAAGGAAATGATGTTCCGCCGGTATTCCGGACGGTCCTGATAATTGAAGGATGAAGTGAACTCTGTCCGTGGCACGTTCCGGGTGAACCAGCGGTCCGGAAGGAAGAGGAACCGCGGGATGTTGATGCCGGCGGACACACCGAATTCCGTCGACCGGATGTCCGTCCGGGGCTTGAACTGGAAGTTGCCCATGAAACTGAGGTTCAGCGTCTCCCCTCCCCGGAAAATGTTGCGGTGGAAGAAGGATACCTGGGGCGATATCCCAAGCAGTCCGATGGAGTTGGAAGAGGCCTGCAGGTCAAGCTTGAATCCTTGCAGCCGGGCGGCGGACAGGTTGATGTCGCAGTCGACCCTGTCTTCTCCGTTCTGTGTCAATGCGACATTGACGCCGCTGAACAGAGACAGGGAGGAGAGCCGGTTGTAGGTGTTGGAAACGATGTCTTCGCTGTACGGAGCGTTCGGCTTGACGGTATTGAGGTTTTTAAGGACCGACTCGCGGATTCGTAATGACTTAGGATAGAACAAGTTGACCTCTCCGAACCGGAATTTCTTCAGTTCGCGGGCCATGTCCGGGCTTTCGTTTCGGGTATATTCGGCGATCCGCATCTCCAAGGAAGCCAAGGCGGGATCCTTGAGCGTATCGGCCTCGAAGAAATAGAAATTCTTGTTGAAGGAATAGTAACCCAGGTTGCGCAGATAGGCGGATGAGCGGACCGTTTCCGCTTCGAGGGAGGCTTCTGAAAGCCAGTCGCCGGGCTTGACGGTGACATTGACCGTATCTTTCAGGAAATCTTCCGCCAGCGTCCCCCGTTCCGGCAGCACGTATTTGACCTCCGAGATCCGGTAGCGGCGGCCCAGGTCGACGTCATAGACGACTTTGACCTTCTGTCCGTGGACCTCAGCCTGTGCATCCACTTTCGAACCATAATAGCCCAGATATTCCAGGTGGCGGAGCATGTTCTCGACGGAAGACTCTACCTGCGCATGGTCGTAGACGACTGGTGCCTTTCCCAGTTTGTGCCACAGACTGTTTTCCTTGCGGGACCAGTTATAGATGGCCAGGGCGAGGCCCCGGTTGGGTTTCTGCTTGATATAGGGCTCCAGCTGCTTGGGATTGAAATCCTTGTCGTTATAAACATTGATTTCATTGCGTACGAGACGGTACTGCCCGTCTTCCAGCACGCGTGTCGTGCTGCAGGAGACAGCCATCCATCCGGTCAGGAAGGCGGAAATGAGCAGGATGAGTCTGGATTTGGACATATTTCCCACAAATTTAGTTATTTTTGCAAAGCAACCCAACAGGTTTGGGATTCATCGTCCATGGGAAACATCACCAACCAGGAAATCAAGGATATCCGTGCCTTGGCCAGCAAAAAGAACCGGGATGCCACCGGTTTGTTCGTCGTCGAAGGCGAGAAAATGGTCGAAGAAGCGCGGCGCTCCCGCTTTACCGTGGAGCGCGTGTGGTACCGCGAGGACATCGGCCCGGCCGCCATGGCCCGCATCAGCCAGTTGACCTCGCCCTCCCCTGTCCTCGCCGTCGTCCGGAAGCCTGCCGACCTCCACCCCGAGGCGCCGGATCCGGAGAAAGGCCTCTGGCTTGCCCTGGATTCCCTGCGCGATCCCGGGAACCTGGGGACCATCATCCGCATCGCAGACTGGTTCGGTATCAGCGGCGTCTTCGCGTCCGAGGACTCCGTCGACCTCTTTAATCCCAAAGTAGTCCAGGCGACCATGGGCGCCATCTTCCGGGTTCCGTTCCACTATGCGGACCTCCCTTCCCTCGCGGATCGCATCCGTTTCCGCGGCGGCGCGGTTTATGGCACCTTCCTGAATGGTAACAATCTGTATGACAGGCCTCTGTCGAACGGGGAAGATGCCCCTGCCCTGGTAATTACCGGCAATGAATCCAACGGTATCTCGCCCGCCCTGGCCGCCAAGGTCAGCGACCGGCTGTACATCCCTCCCTTCCCTCCGGACGATCCCGGATCTGAATCCCTGAACGCGGCCGTCGCCACGGCCGTCACCATCGCCGAATTCCGGCGCCGTACCCATTGACAACCTCTACCCCCACACGCGATAATGAACGTCCAGAATGAACTTGACAAGCAACGGCTGAACTCCCTGATCCAGTTCAGGATCCGCCGCATCCTGATGATATGCAGCAACTATGACGCATTCATCATGGAAGAAGACGGCCGGATCGAATCCCAGATCCGTCAGGAATACATCGACCTGAACCTGTCCGGACCGCCAAAGTTCACTTGGGCAAATTCTTCCGATACGGCTCGTAAATTGCTTGATGCAGAAGAGTTTGACATGATCATCTGCATGTTCAACGAACAGGACGGCGGTATCATTCCGCTGGCACGGGAGCTCAAGGCCGCGGACCGGAACCTGCCGTTCGTCCTGCTGATGCATTATTCCAAGGAAATCCGCCGGAAGGTCACGGCCGCCATGGATGCCGTCGACTATGTGTTCAGCTGGCACGGGAATGCCGACCTGATCCTGGCCATCATCAAGCTGTTCGAGGACAAGCACAACGCCCCGCATGACATCCTGGACATCGGCGTGCAGGCCATCATGCTGGTCGAGGACTCCATCCGGTACTATTCCACCTATCTCCCGGAACTGTACAAGATGATCCTGACCCAGAGCAAGGAGTTCATCAAGGAAACACTGAACGAGGATCAGCAGAAGAACCTCAAGCGGTTCCGGCCGAAGATCCTGCTGGAAACGTGTTATGAAGACGCTGTGGCGACGTATGAGGAATACAAGGGCAACTACCTGGGAATCATCACCGACGTCGGCATGGTCATTCACCGGGGCGACCCGCCGAAGACGGAGAAGTTGGATGCCGGTATCGACCTGGTCCGGCACATCCGTACCTTCGAGCCGCTGATGCCGGTCCTGATGCAGTCTTCCCAAGGTTCCGTCGAGAAGATCGCGCGGCAATTGGGCGTCGGCTTCGTCAGGAAGTATTCCAACACCCTCATGATCCAGTTGCATGACTACCTGCAGGAAGAATTCGGTTTCGGAGATTTCGTCTTCCGGGACGAACGGGGCAAGGAATACTGCCGGGCGGCCAACCTCCAGGAACTGGCCTCTGTCGTGGACTCGATCCCGGATCGGATCCTGGTCAGCAACACGTCCCGGAACATGTTCTCCAAGTGGCTGTTCTCCAGAGGATTGTTCCTCCTGGGACATCGCTTCCGCGCAGAGCACCATACGGATGGCCCCGAGACCAGGGTCTTTATCAAGGAGCAGGTCCGGGATTACCTCAAGTCGGTCGGAAGGGGCATCATTGCCCATTTCACGCCGGAGACGTATGAAGATTACGTGACCTTCGCCCGCATGGGCGACGGATCCCTGGGCGGAAAGGCCCGCGGCCTCGCCTTCCTGAATTCCCTGATCGAGAAATACGGCCTGTCGGACAAATATGAGGACATCCGGATCGCCATCCCCCGCTCCATCGTCATCACCACGGAGTATTTCGACCGCTTCATCGAGGACAACGGCCTGCAGTATGTCATCGAGTCCGAACTCTCCGACGACGAGATCCTGGCGGAATTCGTCGCCTCGCGTCTTCCGGAACAGCTGGTCACCCAGCTTCGCTCCTATGTGGCCACGGTGGACGGACCGCTGGCCATCCGTTCCAGTTCTAAACTGGAGGACAGCAACTACCAGCCGTTCGCCGGTGTCTATTCGACCTATATGATCCCATCCACGGAGAACCCGGACCAGATGCTCCGGATGCTGGACAAAGCCATCAAGAGCGTCTATGCATCGGTGTTCTATCGTGGCAGCCGGGCCTATGTCCATTCGACCGGCAACCTCCAGAGCGAGGAGAAGATGGCCGTCATCGTCCAGGACATCTGCGGATCCCAGCATGCGGACCTCTTCTATCCGATGATGTCCGGCGTGGCCCGCAGCATCAACTATTACCCCCTGGAAGGAGAGAAACCGGAGGACGGCGTGGTCAATGTGGTGTTCGGCCTGGGGAAACGGGTCGTCGAAGGCGGCCGTACCTTGCGTTTCAGCCCGAAATATCCCAAGAAGATCCTCCAGTTGTCCCGGCCTTCCCTGGCGTTGAAGGATACACAGGGCATGATGTATGCGCTGGATACCCACCCGGGGGCCTTCAAGATATCCCGGGACGAGAGCATCAACTTCGCCGATATCCCCATCGTGGACGCACTGAAGGATTATCCCTTCCCGTACATGGTCTTTTCCACATACGATTACGGCTCGGACAGTTTCCAGGTCGGAACGGAATTGCGCGGACCGCGGATCATCAGTTACGATGCCATCTTCCGGTATGACCGTTTCCCGCTCGCGCAGGCGCTGTCCGATACCCTGGGCATCTGCCGCAACGAATTGATGTGCGACGTGGAGATGGAATTTGCCGCGGATCTGCGCAATAATGGTAGAGAATTGTCCCTGAAATTGTTACAGGTCCGTCCGATCAGCGAGCATGCCGATGTCGCCGATGTGGATATCGATGCGGAAGCGAAGACGTTGCGCGAAGTCATCGTCCGTTCCGACCGGGCGCTTGGCTGGGGTAAGATCGAAGGGATGGACCGGATCGTGTATGTCCCGCAGGACCGTTTCGACGTGCTGAAAACGACCGAGATCGCCGAAGAGATTTCCCGTGCCAACAACCGGATGCAGCAGGAGGGGCATGGTTATCTGCTGGTGGGCCCGGGCCGCTGGGGCTCTTCGGTCCAGAGTCTGGGCATTCCGGTCATGTGGAACGATATATCGGAAGCCCGGATGATCGTGGAATACACCGTCCCGGAATTACGGGTCGAGCCGAGCCAGGGAACGCATTTCTTCCAGAACATCACCTCCCTGGGGGTCGGTTATCTGTATGTGGACGCCTTGGCGGGACAAGGAGATGTCAATCTGTCCCTGCTGGATTCGCTGCCGGCTGAAGAAGACGGCAAATATGTCAGGATCATTGCGTTGGATTCCCCGGTCAGCGCCTGGATCGACCACAAGACCGGCCGCTCTATAGCCGGACGATAACCCCGTCCATCGCCTTGACATGCACGGGAATCACCGTGTTTTCGTTGAGCGTTCCGGTCCGTTCGATGCCCAGCCAGTCAAAGGCGTGGGACGGGATGACAAGATGCATGTCGGCATCCGTCGCGCAGAAGTTGCAGGCGACCAGCAGCGTCTCCTTTTCATAGTGCCGCAGGAAAGCGAAATGGCAGTCCTGGTTGAACCCGTCGGATGACAGGTTGCAGTAGCACAGGTCGTAGGTCTCCCCTTTCCGGATGGCAGGGTCCGTCGCCGCGAACCGGAGCAACTGTGAATAGCGTTCCAGCAAGGCCTGTTCCCCGGCCGTCAGCGAGGACTTGCCATGGAGACTGTCATAAATCCTGCGGATCGTCCCCGGACTCCACCAGTCGAAGATCGTCGTCCGTCCGTCCAATCCGCTCATCCCTTCCCGGTCCATGCCCCGCTCACCGGCTTCCTGTCCGCAATACAGCATGAAGGGAGCGGTATTGAGCAGTAGGGAGACATGGAGGGCGGCCATGGCATTCTGTCCGTCAACGGCAAAGAAATCGGACGCAAGCCGCTGTTCATCATGGTTTTCGAGGAAATTCAGCAAATGGGGCTGCAGGTCGCCGAGACTCTGCCAGTTCCAGGTGATCCGGCGGGTGGACTGCCACTGTTCGACCGGAACGCCGCTGTCGTGGGTATGCTTTACGACGATGTCGTGCAGGGCGTCATACAGACCGGACTTGTCGTAGAGGTAATCAAACCCGACCTCGTTGACATACTTCCCGTACATGTTTTTCTGGTATACTTCCGCGATGAAAACCGTCTGTGGATAGGATTTGCGGACTTCGGCGATAGCCCACTGCATGAATGCGGCAGGAACCAGTTCCACCATGTCGCAACGGAAACCGTCGACGCCTTTCCCGGCCCAGAAAAGCAGGATGTCCCGCATTTTCCCCCAGGTCGGAGTCCAGTTGTCGCAATAGTTTAGTTTAATCGTGTCATACCAGTCATTGACAGAAGGTTCCGCACTATAACAATTGCCGGAAGCCTTCGCTGGATACTCCTGATACGTGCCCGGGACCGGTAGTTTGAGCGCCTGTCCCGGATAGTAGAAAAAGTCATTCTCAGGACGCCAGTGGACTTGGGTGTCATCGCCCGCCCCGAAGACGGGATGGGACGGGTCGGCCTGGGTTTCATAATCACGGGCCACGTGGTTCGGGACGAAATCGACGATGACTTTCAGGCCGGCAGCGTGGGTCCGTGCGACCAGGTCCTCGAACTCTTCCATCCGGCGGTCAGGATCCGCAGCCAGATAGGGGTTCACGTCATAGTAATCCGTGATGGAATAAGGTGACCCTGCCTCTCCCTTCACCCATTGGGACGGCGAGGGTCGGCAGCCGCCGGTATCGCATCGCGTGGCGTGGCGAAGGATGCCTGTGAACCAGACATGGGATGCACCCAAACGATCTTTTATATATTTAAGTGTTTCGCTGTCAATATCTTGAAACTTCCCGCAGCCATTCTGCGCCAAGGTTCCGCCAGGAACGGGGGCATTGGTTCGCGGGCCCCAGAGCCGCGGGAGTATCTGGTAGATGATCGGTTTGTCCATATATACAACTTGTCCCGGGAAAACCTGCAAAATTCAGACCTTCCCGGGACAAAAGTGAATGATCGAGGACTACCAGCCGAGGATTTTCTTGAAATCGTAGGCTTCCGGATCTGCGACGTACTTCTTGGCGGCCTCATAGTCGGCCGGCGTGACGAAGTGGCAGATGTGGTTGTAGTAGTTCTGGGAGGTGCCGCCCTCGATGTTGACACGGCGCGGAGGAATCTTGCCGTCCGGGCCCTGGAGGTCCTTCAGGTACAGCGGATGCGCCTCGCCGAAAGCGTCTACGTAGACCATGCAGCCGGTCTCGCCCTTGGTGAAGAGTTCGTAGGCGCCCATGGCCAGTTCGGAGCAGTAGGTCAGGTCGTATGCGATCGGATCCTGGCAACGGACATCGTAGCCGATCTCGACCGGACGGGTCTTGACTTTCAGGCCCAGTTTCTTGAATTCCTTCTCGAGGATGTCATTGAAAAGGACAGCCTTGCTGATCTTGCCGAGTTCCGGATGGCCGTGCTCGTCGTAGGTCATGCTGACGCCGGCATTCTTGATCTCCTGCGGATCGAGGTCATGGAAGACACCTTCCGCGACGACGACCGTGCCGTACGGGATGCCGAGGATGTTGCGCTTGATGATGGCGGAAAGGGCCAGGCGGACGATCTTGTCCAGGTTGATGGCCGTCTTGTTGAACATCTCCGGGATGATGGTCATCGGGCAGTGCGTGGCCTCACCGATACCGAGGGCAAGGTGACCGGCGCTGCGACCCATGGCGCTGATGATGAGCCAGTTGCCGCTGGTGCGGGCATCTTCGTAAATCGTGCGGGCCAGGTGGGCGCCTTCATCTTTGGCGGAGTTGAAGCCGAAGGTCGGGGTGTTGTTCGGCAGCGGAAGGTCGTTGTCGATGGTCTTCGGAACATGGATGTTGCGAATCGGATACTGCTTGGCTTCGAGGAACTTGGCGATACGGTTGGCCGTGGATGCGGTATCGTCGCCACCGACGGTCACGAGCAGCTTGATGTTGTTTTCCTGGAAGAGGGCGAGGTTGAAATTCTCCTCAAAGTCCTTGTCGGTCGGTTTGAAGCGGCTCATCTGCAGATAGGAGCCTCCCCGGTTGAAATAAGCGTCTGCCTTGAAGAAATCGAGGTCTTCGGTGCGCGGATTCTTGCTGAAAAGTCCGGAATAACCACCGTGGAGGCCGATGACGCGATAACCGTTGGAAAGGAAGGTCTTGGCTACGGAACAGACCACCGTGTTCATGCCCGGGGCGGGACCGCCGCCGCAAAGGATAATGATAGAATCTTTCATAATGCGATATAATGATGTTTTTGTTTTCGGGTTCACAAAAATAAGAAAAATCAATGATTAATTCCATAATTGTCGGGTATATAACGTTTTTAATCGAAGCGCGTTTCTCCCCTTTCGCACTCCGGAGGCGTTTCCATTGGAGTTTCGGCCAAAAAATGCTATATTTGTCAATTCACGTATACATGCGCGCACGTAACATGGGCCGATCGGAAGCACAACAGCGGATTGAAGAATTGAAGGCTGTCCTTTGGGAGAACAGCCGGCGTTACTATGTCGACAATGCACCGACCATGTCGGACTATGACTATGATCAGCTGATGCATGAACTGGAAGCGCTGGAAGCGGCCTACCCGGAATATGCGACGGAGGATTCCCCCACCCGTCGGGTCGGAAGCGACCTGGGACGCCGGGAATTCGTCCAGTATCCGCACCGGTATCCGATGCTGTCGCTCGGAAACACGTACAACATCGGGGAGATCGAGGAATTCGCGGACCGTGCGTCCAAGACCCTGGAGACAGGATTTACCTATAGTTGTGAACTGAAGTTCGACGGGACGGCCATCTGCCTGACCTACCGTGACGGGCGCCTGTTCCGGGCGCTGACCCGCGGAGACGGCATCGTGGGAGATGACGTGACCGAGAATGTCCGCCACATCGCCAATATCCCGCAGCAACTGCATGGGGATTATCCGGCCGAGTTCGAAATCCGGGGTGAAATCCTGATGCCGTTCGCCTCTTTTGACCGGCTGAACGAACAGCGGGCCCGGGACGAGGAACCCCTCTTCGCCAATCCGCGGAACGCCGCCAGCGGATCACTTAAGTTGCTGGATCCCAAGGAAGTGGGACGGCGCGGCCTTTGGTGCACCCTGTACCACATCCCTGCCCAGAGCCTTTCCTTCGCCACCCATTCCCAGGCGCTTGACGCAGCCGCCAGCTGGGGCCTGCCCGTATCGGATGAACGCCGGATCTGTCACGACATTTCCGAAATCGAGGCGTATATCAACCATTGGGACACGGCGCGTCATGCCCTCCCCTATGCCACCGACGGTATCGTCATCAAGATCAATGAATCGGCCTGCCAGACGAAATTGGGCTACACGTCCAAGTTCCCGCGGTGGGCCGTCGCGTATAAATTCAAGGCCGAAGAAGCGTTAACTCCCGTCCTTTCCATTGATTATCAGGTCGGACGGACCGGGGCGGTCACGCCGGTCGCCAATCTTGAACCCGTGCTGCTTTCCGGCACGATGGTCAAGCGGGCTACCTTGAACAATGCCGCCCAGATGGCATTGCTGGATATCCGGATCGGTGACAGCGTCTATGTCGAGAAAGGCGGCGAGATCATTCCGAAGATCACGCGGGTGGAACTGAGCCGCCGTCCCGCCGGAACCTCCCGCCCGGTATTCCCGACTGTGTGCCCTGACTGCGGAACGCCGCTGGTCAAGGAAGAAGGTGAGGCCAAGTACTTCTGTCCCAACACGGACGGCTGCCCGACCCAGGCGAAGGGACGCCTGGTCCATTTCCTGAGCCGCAAGGCCATGAACATCCTCGCCGGGGATGCGACCGTGGATCAGCTCTATAACCGCGGACTGGTCCGTACGCCGGCCGACTTCTATGACCTGACCGCCGACCAGCTCGTCCTGCTGGACGGTTGGAAGGAGCGGGCTGCCAAGCGTTTCCTGGACAGTCTCAGGGATTCGCGCAAGGTTTCCTTCGACCATGTCCTGTTCGCCCTCGGGATCCGTTATGTCGGAGAGACGACGGCGAAGGAAATCGCCGTTCATTTCGGCGACATCGATACCGTGGCAGGGGCATCCCTGGAGGACCTGCAGGCGGTTCCGGACGTGGGAGACGTCATCGCCCGCAGCGTGCGTGCGTATTTCGACGATCCGCGCCATCTGGAAGAAATCAACCGGCTCAAGGCGGCCGGACTTCAGTTCGCCATGGTCCGTGCCGAGGCGGCGTCCGATGCCCTGGCCGGAAAGACCATCGTCATATCGGGCAATTTCAGCATTTCCCGCGACGAAATGAAGGCCCTGGTCGAAGCGAACGGGGGCAAGAACAGTTCTTCCGTCAGCGGAAAGACCTCCTGGCTCCTTGCCGGGACGAAGCCCGGTCTGGAGAAACTGAAGAGAGCGGCGGAACTGGGCGTCCCGGTCATCGACGAGGCGGCGTTCCGGTCCATGATCGCCGCTGGCGCCGGTCCGGCGGCTCCGGCCGATGCGGAGGAAGAGGAACCGAATCTGTTCAGCGGAATGCAGTAGGATGAAACTGAAAGACACCATACAGTGGATCAAGCACTTCCTGATGGAAGATATCTGGACCTTGAACATGGAGGGACTCTCCCGGACCAAGGCCCGGCTGATCCGCGACACCAAGGTGGTCATCAGTACAATCCGCAAGATCGGCGAAAACAACGCCGGGCTTCTTTCCGCCTCCCTCTGCTATTTCTGCACGATGGCCGTGGTGCCGTTCCTGGCCGTCTGTTTCGCCCTGACGGGCGGACTCGGGCTTTCCGAGAAACTGAAAGAGATCATGTTCCGTAATTTCGGCCCGGACAACGCCTTGATCAACATGATCCTGAAAGCCGCGGACAACATCCTCGACACCGCTCAGTCAGGCGGTTTCGGGCTGGTCAGCGCCTTGATGTTCATCTGGCTCATCATCTGGATGATGGACCGTGTGGAAAAGGTATTCAACGTCGTCTGGGGTGTCAGACGGATGCCGCGCAAGCGCTATCTCAGTTACAGCATCGACCTTGCCATCGTCATCCTGGCGCCCTTCGTAATCCTGATTTTCTTCACCGGATCGATCGTCTATTCGAACGTACTGGACTACATCATCCCGTCCGGCATCGGTTTCTCCGACAGCATCAAGACGCTCCTGGGCTGGGCCACGTTCGGTGCGACGATCGTCCTGGTATTCTCTGCCATGTACAAGTTCATTCCCTCTGCGGATGTAAAATACCCGTATGCGCTGAAAGGTGCGCTGTGGGCGGGCATCGCCTTCACCGGATTGCAGTATCTGTATCTGGAAACCCAGATCCTCGTCATCCGGATCAATGCCGTCTATGGCGCCGTGGCGGCGATCCCCCTCTTCCTGCTGTGGCTCCGCTTCGGCTGGATGATCATCGTGTTCGGCGCACAGTTTTCTTATTCTTTCCAGGCGATCGGCGAGCAGGGCGCAGTGCCTGAGGTTCAACCTGTAAACGAAGCACTATGAGTTTTTCCGAGTTTACCGCTAAAGATTACGAGGTTATCGCCCGCGAATATGCCGAATTGAAGGAAATGGCGCGGAAGCGGTGCTCCGGTCCGTCGGAACTTGCCGCCATCCAGCGGGCCTTCGATTTCGCCAACGAGGCGCACAAGAATGTGCGCCGCCGGTCCGGAGAGCCGTATATCCTGCACCCGATCGCCGTTGCCAAGATCGTCGTCGGGAACATCGGCCTGGGCTGCAAGTCCATCTCTGCCGCCCTGCTGCACGACGTCGTAGAAGATACGGATTATACCGTGGAGGACATCGCCCGCCTCTGCGGCCGGAAAGTCGCCGCGCTGGTGGATGGCCTGACCAAGATCAAGACCGTGCTGGACAACCAGGACAAGAACAGCGTTTCGGAAGAATATACCCGGAGTCTCCAGGCCGAGAATTTCAAGCGGATCCTGCTGACGCTCAACGATGATGTCCGGGTCGTACTGATCAAGCTGGCCGACCGGCTCCATAACTGCCGGACCATCGAGTTCATGCCGGAATACAAACGGGACAAGATCCTGAGCGAAACGATGTTCATCTTCATTCCGCTTGCCCACCGGCTCGGCCTGTATGAAGTCAAGTCGGAAATGGAAAACATCTGGCTCCGGTACAAGGAGCCGGAGGCGTACAACGACATCGCCGCGCGGATCAACCGCTCCATGTCCGACCATGCCCGGGAGATCGACGCCTTTATCCAGCCGATCGAGAAGGCGCTGAAGGAGAAAGGTTTTGACATGCAGGTCAAGCGTCGCGTCAAGACACCGTATTCCATCTGGCGGAAGATGCAGACCAAGGACATTCCCTTCGAACAGGTCTACGATCTGTATGCCATCCGGATCATCTTCACGCCGGACAAGAACAGTACGGAGACGGAACGGGACCAATGCTACCATATCTTCTCGATCATCACCGGGATCTACAGTTATAAGTCGGACCGTGTCCGCGACTGGGTCAAGCACCCGAAGAACAATGGCTATGAGGCCCTGCATTGTACGCTGCAGGGCAATACCGGCATGTGGGTCGAGGTGCAGATCCGTTCCAAACGCATGGACGACATCGCCGAAAAGGGCATCGCCGCCCATTGGGCATACAAGCGGGAAGGTTATGTCGGCGAGAACGACAGCGAGATGGACAAATGGCTGGCCAAGATCAAGGAAATCCTGGTCAGTCCGGACATCAACGCGCTGGAACTGCTGGACATCATCCACAATGACCTGACCAATACGGATATTACGGTATTCACCCCGAAAGGCGAGCAACGTTCGATCCAGAAGGGTTCCACTGTCTTGGATTTCGCTTATCAGATCCACACGGAAATCGGAGAACGTGCCATCGCGGCGAAGGTCAACATGCGGTTGGTGACGCTGTCGACGGTCCTGAAGAGCGGCGACATGGTCGAGATCATCACCGCGGAAGGCAGCCGGCCGAAACAGGAATGGTTCGGTTTCCTGCAGACCCGCCATGCCCGCAACAAGGTGATGGATTATTTCCGGGAGGAATACGCGGAGGAAATTACCGAGAAGGGCCGGGCCGCCGTCGCCTCCGCCCTGAAGGACCGTGGGGTGGAACTGGATCCCAGGACGGCGAGCCGGATGGCGGCGGCCAACGGATTCAACCACGCGGAGGAATTGTTCTTCCGCTGCGGACTGGGGCTGATGGACATTGCGATGATCGCCGGTCAGATCTCGTCCGAAGGCCCGATCGTAAAGAAACCCGCCAAGTTCGACCGGACTGCATTCGAAATCGGCTCCCCTACGGACGGATACCGTTACGTGATTGCCAGTTGCTGCCGGCCGATCGCCGGGGATCCCGTCATCGGGTTCCTGGATCCGGACGGAAAGACGGTCACGGTGCACAAGAAGGCCTGTCCGGTCGCCGAAGGACTGGCGACCAAGCATGGCGACTGGATCGTCATGCCCTATTGGAACAATACCCGCAGCCAGTCTTTCCTGGTCCGGATCGCCTTGAAGGGACTGGACCGGATGGGGCTGGTCAATGAGATTACCCGCTACATCTCCCATGTCATGGTCGTCAACATCAAGAAACTGAGCATCGGAAGCGACCAGGGGATCTTTGACGGATATATCGATCTGTATGTGCATGACCGGGATGTCCTGGAAGAATTGATCAAGCGTCTCCGCAGCATCAAAGGTATCCAGAGCGTGCAAAGAATTGAAATGCAATGAAGATAAAGAGACTATTGACCGGATTGCTTCCGGCTGTTCCTGTGGCGCTGGTGCTGGGGATGATGATCTTCTCCCCTTCCTGCGCCAATACGACGCAGGCTCCGTCAGGTGGAAAGAAGGATACCATTCCTCCTGTCATCGTGGGCATCAGGCCGCTTCCCGGAACGACCGGCGTCCCGACACATAATGCCAGGATTTCCTTCACTTTCAACGAATATGTCACGGTCAAGGAACCGAAGAACATCTACTTGTCCCCTCCGTTGGAACGGGCGCCGAAATACAGGATCCACGGCAAGACCCTGACCGTCTGGTTCGAGTCCGACCTGCAGGAGAACACCACCTATACGCTGGACTTGACCGGAGCCGTCGCCGACAACAACGAAGGCAACATGTATCCGGGATATACGATGACGTTCTCCACCGGGGACAGTCTCGATTCGATGGCGGTGACCGGCACCGTCCTGGACTGCAATACGCTGCAACCGGTGAAAGGAGCGACGGTCCTGCTGTACAGGGACCTGGCGGATTCCGCCGTCTACTCCCACCGTCCGGACGCATCCGTGAAGACGGACGACTGGGGCTTCTTCGCCCTTCGGAACGTGGCGGATGCCGATTTCCGCCTGTATGCGATCCTGGACGAGGCCGGGAACAACATCTATGATTCCGACAATGACAAGCTGGCGTTCATCGACACGGTCCTGCGGCCTAAACTGGTCGTCAACGACACTTTGCCGGAACTGCTGAAATACGACATGAAGGACACGCTCCACTGCCAGGCGCGCCGGGCGGAGCATGAACTGTACCTGTTCCGTGACCAGACATCCAAGCAGATGATCCTCAACAAAGAACGGACGGGAGACCGGACGGCGTACATCACGTTCATGGCACCGGATGCCCGGATCGACTCGCTCTGGGTCCGCGGCATACCCCGGCAGAACCTGATCCTGCAGTTCAACGACCAGCGGGATTCGCTTGAGATCTGGATCAACGACCGCCGGCGCATGCCCGACACCCTGCATGTGTTCGTGGATTACCTGAAGACGGATACGCTGGGAACGCTCTCCCCTTTCACGGAGCATCTGCGCCTTCCCCGTGCAGGCGGCAGGACCAGTGCCCGGAATGCCCGGCGTAACCTCAAGCATGAGGATACGCTCTGCGTCCTGTCCGCGAAGGCCGAGCCGGAGATGGTCGAACAGAACGGCTTCGAACTGGAATTCGCACAGCCGCTGATCAACCACGGCTTTGATTCGCTGACCCTGCGGTCGGTCAATCCGCGCCAGCAGGAAGCGCTGATGAAATACAAAGTCGAAAAAGACACGGCGAACCTGCGGAAGTACCGGGTCCATCCGGAAGAGCCCTTGCAGGAAGGATATGAATATTTCCTCAAGGTCCCGCACAGGAAGTTCCGCGACGTCAACGGATACTGGAATGACAGTACGGAAGTGAAAGTCACACTGCCCAAGGACGACAAGCTGTCCACGCTGCGGCTGGACCTGAGCGGTGTCTCCAACAAGTATATCGTGGACCTGCTGGGCGAGAAACGAGACAAGGTCCTGCGCAGTTTCGTCGTCGAGTCGGACCAGGTCCTGACTTTCCCTTACCTGAAGGCAGGCAAGTATTCCATCCGGCTGATCGAAGACGTGAACCGGAACGGGCGGGTCGACACGGGCAATTATTCCGAGCGCCGCCAGCCGGAAAAGGTCAAGTTCTACAAACTGAGGGACGGGACCTATATCCTGACGATTCCGGAATCTGCCGAAATGGACCAGAAGATCGACGTGGCTAAAATGTTTGGAAACTGATGAAGAAACGACTGACGATATTGTTGCTGGCATTGTGCCCGGTTCTGCTCCAGGCACAGGACCGCGACACCCTCCTGACGATCGAACCGGAGATCACCGACGCCTTCCTGGATACGGTGAATATCCGCAAGACGCTGAACCTGAACAATTATTCCACCTTCGGCATCCAATATGGCTACGGTCTCTGCCAGACGGCTTTCAACCCGACCAAGAAGCAGGGCATGCTGGAGACTCCGATGCATGTCGGCATCGTTTTCACCCATTACGAAAAATTATTCGGCTATCTGCCCTATTTCGGCCTGCAGGTCGGATTGTTCAAGGGACAGGACGGCTATCGGTTCAAGAAGGATGACGAAGGAGAATGGCAAGGACATGTGGACGGCACGACACAATGTACGTTCGATTATGTCGAAATGCCGGCCATGGCACTCGGCCACCTGGACCTGTGGCACTTCAAGCTCCTGATCGGCGGTGGCCTGTACGGCGCTTACCGTTACAAGGTGGACCGGACCGGAGAACCGTCCCTGGGATTCGACGAGTCTTTCGCCCATTCCTTCCGTGATTATGAACACAAGTGGGATTACGGCTGGACGGTGACGGCCGGCTTCGGCCTGGTCTTCGATCCGGTGGAATTCCACGTGACGGGCCGTTTCCGCTATGGCCTCGGCTCGCTGTATGAACCGGATTATTACAGCCAGTATTACTATCGCTTTGCCGGTGCGATGGATATCGTCATATCGGCCGGCATCCATGTCCAGTTGACCAAACGGTCCGGCAAGACTTCCCAGCAACTCCGCCGCCAGGCGCGGGAAATGATCTACAACCCACAACCATGAAAACCTTGACAGCCCAGGTCGGCTCCGTGCTGATCGGAAGCGGACATCCGATTGTCCCGCAAACCATGTGCAACACCCATACGTATGATGTGGAAGGGACTGTGCGTCAGTGCATCCGGATGAAGGAAGCCGGCGCCGGCCTGATCCGGATCACCTGTCCCGGCCTGACGGATGTGCCGTACATGAAAGAGATCCGAGACCAGCTGCGTGCCGAAGGGGTTGACACGCCCCTCGTGGCGGATATCCATTTCTCCTCGGCCACGGCGATCGCCGTCGCCCCTTTCGTGGAGAAGGTACGGATCAATCCGGGCAATTTCCACAAGGACCATGCGGAGGCATGCCGGCAGTTCGCCGAACTGGTCGGGGTGTGCAGACAATATGGGACTGCCGTCCGGATCGGGCTGAATCATGGTTCCCTGGGCAGCCGCATTACCGATTTGTACGGAAACACCCCGGAAGCCATGGCCAAGGCGGCGATGGAATGGCTGGAACTTTGCATCGCCAACGATTTTTACAACGTCGTCGTATCCCTGAAGTCCAGCAATACGATCGTCATGGTCCAGGCATACCGGCTACTGGCGGAGGCCATGCAGCAGCGTGGCGTCGTCTTTCCGCTGCATGTCGGCGTGACCGAAGCCGGCAACGGCGATTCCGGACGGATCAAATCCTGCGTGGGCATCTCTTCCCTGCTGTCCGAAGGGATCGGCAACACCATCCGGGTATCCCTGACTGAGGATCCTGTCGCCGAGATTCCCGTGGCCCGTTACCTGGCCGACCGGTATGACGGCAGGACCGGTTCGTCGATGACCAACCTGCAGCTGGAAGGGCGGAAAGCCGTCGCCAACTATGCGGCTCCGAGCCGGGAACGCTTGTTGCTGGATGCTGCCTGCGATTTCGGGAAACGTCTGCTTGACCGGAAACTGGACGATGTGGAATTCCGGGGAACCTATCTGGATTCCGACGGCAATGCCGTGCCGGTGGAAAAGGATGGCTTCGGTGCATACCTGACCGACGAACTCTTGCAGGCCGCCCGCCGGCGCTTCTACAAGCCAGAATATATCGCCTGCCCGGGTTGCGGCCGCACCATGTACAATCTGCAGGAAACCTTCGAGCAGGTCAAGGCACGTACCGGACACCTGAAGGATGTGGTCATCGCCGTCATGGGCTGTATCGTCAACGGCCCGGGAGAGATGGCCGACGCGG
This sequence comes from Candidatus Cryptobacteroides sp., assembly GCA_045222055.1. GTDB lineage: Bacteria > Bacteroidota > Bacteroidia > Bacteroidales > UBA932 > Cryptobacteroides. The sequence goes on from JBGUXJ010000246.1 coordinate 18,737, forward strand.
ACTGGGGCTACGTCGGTGAGGGCAACCACAAAGTCTCGATTTACAAAGGGAAAGAACCCGTTCTCCGGCATGTTCCGGATACGGAGGCCGTCGATACGCTGGTGCGGTTGATCGAGGAAAGCCGGGCCTGATCCCGGTCTATTTCAGGACGGCGATCACCGTCTCGCTGGCCCGGGTCAAATCTCCGACCTTTACCTTGATTTCCGCATCGAGCGGAAGGAACATGTCGATGCGGGATCCGAATTTGATGATACCGCACTGCTCCCCTGCCGTCTCGTGCGCTCCCGGCTTGGAATAGCAGACGATGCGGCGCGCGAAGGTCCCGGCGATCTGCTTGAAGAAGATTTCACCGTGGGCGTTGCGCAGTGCCGTCGAGGAGTGCTCGTTCAGTTCGGACGCTTTCGGATGGAAAGCCAGGAAATAGTGGCCGGGATGGTATTTGTAATAACTGACCTCGCCGGTCATCGGCCAGAAGTTGGCGTGGACATCGAAGAAATTCATGTAGATCGAGACCTGGATGCACTCCCGCTTGAGGTACTCCCGTTCAAAGGCCTTCTCGACGATGACGACTTTCCCGTCTGCCACGGAAGATATAACCGCTTCATTTCCAACCTTCTCGCGGACCGGGACCCGGTGGAACCAGGTGACGAAGCCCATGAAGGCGATCAGGAGAACGGCGAAGATCCAGGCAAGGGGGCGGAACGGGATGAAATACAGGTCGACGAACAGCAGCACAAGCGCAGCCGCCCAAATCCCCGCTATCGTTCCGTAGCAATCTTTATCTATACGCATTTCGAGTCCTTAAGATATGCAAAGATAAGGAAAAAAAGGCGTTACAGCAAACCGGCCAGCACCAGGTAGACCGCACCTGCCGGGAAGGCCATCAAGGTGCTGTCAAAGCGGTCCAGGAAACCACCGTGCCCGGGAATGATGTTGCCGGAATCCTTGATGTCATGGCACCGCTTCCATTGGGATTCGAACAGGTCGCCGTAGACGCCGGCCACGTCCATGATCAGTGCCAGGACGATGCAGTGGACGGTCGGGAAACCGATCATTCCGGTCCATTTCAGGATCAGTGCGGCCAGGACGGCCGTGAAGCAGCCGCCGATGGCGCCGATCCAGGATTTCTTGGGAGAGATTTCCGGGAACAGTTTCTTGCCGAAACGCTGTCCCAGGCTCATGCCAAACACATAGGCGCCGACATCGGACGCCCAGATGATGATGAAGAACGAGAGCAGCAGCGTCCCGTCGAACGACCCGCCGTGGAAGGCGATCAGGTTGGACAGGGAAAGCGGAATCGCAATGTACAGCAGGCCGGTATAGACGTGGGAAAACAGGTCGAACTCGGCCTTGTCTTTCACGTACAGGGAGGTTGCCATGACGGCCAGGATGGGAATGATCCCGACGAAGACGTACTTGTACGGCAGGCCGAAACCGCAGACGAAAAACATCAGCAGGAAGAGGATGACGCCGGCGACGATGGCAAGCAGCCGGGTATGGAGGAAACGGTCCCCCATCGTGATCCGGTAGAACTCCCAGAGCATGACGCTCGTCATGGTGACCAGGAGCAGGGCGAACAGCCACGGGCTGACCAGCAGCCCGAGCAACATGGCCGCTATGAAGACAATGCCGGAAATCGAGCGTGTAACGGTACTATTCATGGATTTCCTCCTCCGGTTTTTCTTCTGTTTCCTTTTCAGCGACAGGTGCTCCGGCAGGCTTCACCTTCGGACCGAGGATCCGCTCCAGGTCGTCCGCCATGATCACCTCTTTCTCCAGCAGCAGTTCCGCCACTTCACGGAATGCCTTGTCATTGTCACGCAGGATCTTGTCCGTACGGGACTGCACCTCGTCCACGATGGCGCGCGCTTCCTGGTCCATCAGTTCGGCGGTTTTCTCGCTGTAGGGTTTCACCAGTTCAAATCCGCGGGCTCCGGTAGAATCATAAAAGGACATCGGACCAATCTTCTCGCTCATGCCGTAATACTGGACCATGGCATAGGCCATGTTGGTCAGCCGCTCGAAATCGCTCAGGGCGCCGGTGGACGGCTCGCCGTTGATGATCATCTCGGCGGAACGGCCTCCCATCAGGCTGCACATCTCGTCCATCATGTAGGATTTGGACCAGTTCTTCCGCTCTTCCGGCAGGTTCCAGGTCAGGCCCAGTGCCTTGCCGCGCGGGATGATGCTGACCTTCAGCACGGGATCGGCTTCCGGAAGCAGCCAGCCCACCACGGCGTGCCCCGCTTCGTGATAGGCGGTCGTCCGCTTCTCCGCCAGGGACATGATGGTATTCTCCTTGCGCTCCAGGCCGCCGATGATCCGGTCGACGGCGTCCATGAAGTCCTGTGTCTCGATCTCCTTCTTGTTCCTGCGGGCAGCCGTCAGGGCCGCTTCATTGCAGACATTGGCGATGTCGGCGCCGGAGAAGCCCGGCGTATGCTTGGCCATCAGCTTGATGTCAAACTCCTTGGAGACCTTGAGTCCGCGCAGGTGGACCTTGAAGATCTCTTCCCGTTCGTTCACCTCCGGAAGTTCGACGTAGATCTGACGGTCGAAACGGCCGGCACGCATGAGCGCCTTGTCCAGGATGTCCGCGCGGTTCGTGGCGGCCAGGATGATGACGCCGCTGTTGGTTCCGAAGCCGTCCATTTCCGTCAGGAGCTGGTTCAAGGTATTCTCCCGTTCGTCATTGCCGGAAAATCCCGCATTCTTGCCGCGGGCGCGACCGACGGCGTCGATCTCGTCGATAAACACGATGCAGGGGGCTTTTTCCTTCGCCTGCCGGAACAGGTCGCGTACGCGGGACGCACCTACGCCCACGAACATTTCCACGAAATCAGAACCGGAAATCGAGAAGAAAGGAACGTCCGCCTCCCCTGCCACGGCCTTGGCCAGCAAGGTCTTACCAGTTCCGGGAGGACCTACCAGCAGCGCACCTTTCGGAATTTTAGCGCCCAGGGCGGTATATTTGGAAGGATTCTTCAGGAAATCCACGATCTCCATGACTTCCTCCTTCGCGCCATACAGGCCGGCGACGTCCTTGAAGGTCACCTTGACCTGGTTCTTGTCCGCCAGTTTTCCCTGGGCCTTGCCGACGTTGAATACGCCTCCGGCGCCGGGACCGCCGACGCCTCCGTTCTTGCCGATGCCGCGGAACATGAAGACCCACATGAGGATCAGCAGGATCGGGAAGAGCAGGATCTCGATTAACTGGCTCCAGATCTTGCTGTCATTCTCCATGATGATCTTCGCCTGGCTGTCGGCGGGCAGCGCGGCGTTCAGTTCCCCGAAGACCTGCTCCGGGTCGAATTTGCTGGATGTCATGAAGACGAAATGCGGCGAGCGGGCGGGAACCTGGCCGCCGAACTTGTCGGTATACTTCGCCAGCCGTTCCGGACGCACCGTCACCTTGCCCTGGTAATCGTTGCGGACGAAATGAATCTCCTTGACATCACCGGCCTGGATCATGGCCTCGACTTCCGCCCATTCGATCTTCTGCGGGTTGGCGCCGCGCTGGCCGAACAGCATGAATCCGATTCCCAGGATCAGGACAAGGTAGAACCACGTGAAGCCGAAGTTCATCTTCGGCATCCGGTTGTGCTGGGGCATTTTGGGGGTATTGTCTGGCATTTTTAAGCTTCTCCGTTCCTTTTAGCGACTTTCTTGGCGGCGGCACGCACCTTGGTGGCGGCCTTCGGCTTCACGCGCTTGTCACCTTCGGCCGCGGGCTTCGCGGGCTTGGGCTCGTCCTTGTGGACCTTGCGCTTGGCATCGGCCCAGAGGTCCTCCAGCCGATAGAATTCGCGGTATTCACTCAGGAAGATATGTACGACGACGTCACCGTAGTCGAGGATGATCCAGAAGTCATTCTCCAGTCCCTGCATGCGGAGGACCTTCGCTCCGAGCCGTTCCTCCATCTTGACCAGGACGTTGTCGGCAATGGCCGCCACCTGGGTGGTGGAATCGGCGTTGCAGATGACGAAGTGGTCGCAGATGGAACTTTCTATGGTGCGGAGGTCGAGGGAAACGACGTTCTGGGCTTTCTTTTCAAGCATTGCGTTGGCAATGACGGTAACGGGTGATATTCTCATGTTTTTGTTGTATTTTTGCTGCGGGTTCATACTACCGCAAATTCGTACAAATTTACGACAAAATCTGCACCAATGAAACAGGATATGACAATAAAATGGCTTGAGTCTGTCGATTCGACGCAAGATGAGATTCACAGGCACTTGGAAGACCTTGCCAATTTGTCAGTCGTGGCCGCCCGGTGCCAGACGGCCGGACGTGGCCAGCGGGGAAACCGCTGGGCTGCCCGTCCCGGCGAAAACCTCACTTTCTCCCTGCTGCTCAAGCCCGGTCAGGACGGTCTCCGCTTCGTTCCCGCGGCCGATCAGTTCCTGCTGAGCGAAGTGACCGCCCTTGCCGTACAGGGCACCCTTTCCGATTATGGGATACCGGCCCGGATCAAATGGCCGAACGACATTTATGTCGGTGACCGGAAGATCTGCGGGATGCTTATCGAGAACCGTCTGAAGGGAAGGCAGATTGTCTCCAGCATCATCGGCGTCGGCCTGAACGTCAACCAAGTGGCTTTCGATCCGGACCTGATGAACCCCACGTCCATGGCAAAGCAGACCGGTACGCAGTATTCCGTCGAAGAAGTCC
>JBGUXJ010000247.1:0-3889 GCA_045222055.1 Candidatus Cryptobacteroides sp.
CGCTCCGGTAGGTTTCGGTCTCGAAGGTCACGTCGTAGGGGACCGGCTGGCTGAGCCGCAGCCAGTCTTCATTGGAAAGGGCGGCCAGTTTGGCGGGATCATACCGGTTGGCGGCTCCCTGGCCGGAACCCTTGTCTTCGGAGATATAGTCCGTGATCATCCGGGCCGGCTGCCCGTCTTCGGTCAGGGAAGACAGGGTTTCCTGCAGGAAACGATACTGCGCATTATCTTGATAATAAGCGTCATAGACTTCGATGACATCGCCTTCGCGGGATTCCAGTTTCTGCTGCAGGAACGTCGGCAGGTCGACCTTGCCGACAAAGCAGATCCCTTGCGAAACCTTCTTGTCCCCGGAAGGCAGGTCGGCTTCATGGGCGATGCGCCGCACTTCGCTTTTCAGCAGGTCCCCGATGGGGAAAAGCGCCTGGGAGAGTTGCTCCTGGTTCAGCTGGCAGAGGAAATAACTCTGGTCCTTGTTCGGGTCGGTGCCGGCCAGAATACGGTATACAGGCTGTCCGCCGGAATCAGTAATGGGCTGTCCGTCAGGGCCGACGGCGGTCTCTTTCCGGCAGTAGTGGCCGGTCGCCACCCTGTCGGCGCCCAGTTTGCGGGCTGCCTGCCAGAAGGCGTCGAACTTGATTTCCCGGTTGCAGAGCACGTCCGGATTGGGCGTGCGACCCTTGGCATATTCGTCGAACATGTAGTCGACGACCCGCTGACGGTATTCCTTGCTGAGGTCCACGAAATAGAAGGGGATTCCGATCTTGCGGGCCACCAGTTCGGCGACGAACCGGTCTTCTTCCCACTCGCAGTCTCCGTGCAGGGTGGCGTCGGCATCGTGCCAGTTCTGCATGAACATGGCAAATACATCGTACCCCTGCTGCTTGAGCAGCCAGGCCGCCACGCTGGAGTCCACGCCTCCGGATAGACCGATGCAAATCTTCATAAAGAAAAAAGGGAAAGCTTAGCACATCGCACCGCTACGACCTCCTACCCTTGCTGCCTTCCGGCCCTGGGGGAGTTCAGAGGGAGCTGGTCGTGTACGACTTTCCCGATGCAAATGTACATCATTTTTCGGGATTCACCAAAAATCCCGGAATTTGTATCTCCGAAGTTGCTCAGGTTTCAGTGATCCTTCATTTCATTTATTCCTCCAGAACAAGGCTACTCATTCTTCAGGGACAGGGCTGCAGACTGGCCGGCAAGCAGGCCGGTGGAGAAAGCGAGCTGTAGGTTGTATCCTCCGGTATCTGCATCGATATCAAGGAGTTCACCACAGAGGTAGAGGCCGCTTTTCAGGCGGGATTCCATGGTCTTCGGGAAGATCTCGTCCGTGTCGATGCCGCCGGCCGTGACGACGCAGCGTTCATAGCCCACAAATCCTTCCAGGTCGAGCCGCCAGTCTTGCAGGGCGGTGGCGAGGGCCGCCATGTCGATCCGTTCGTTGCCCCGGCGGCCGCTGAGGATCTGCGGGTTGCAGCGGATGAATCCGGTGATGAGATCGCGGGGAAGAAGTTTGCCGAGCAGGATGCGGAGGACTTCCCGGATGGTGGCATTGCGGCTGCGCGGATCCTTGAGGATGTCGTTGCAGAGGCCCTTGAGGCGGGCGGAAAGATCATCCGGATTGACGCCGGGTTTGAGGTTGAGCCGGACGCTGACCTTCGCTCCGTTGACCATGGCCTTGACGGCGTCCCGGCTGATTGTGAATCCGACCGGCCCTTCGAGTCCGCCGTCGGTGAAGTCCGCGTCACCGAATTCGCTCCGGATCTCGTCGTTTCCGGAGAATAAAGTTAACTCTATGTTCTTCAAGGCATTGCCGCAGAGGGCCTTGCCCATTTCGGAGAGTTCGGTGCTGCGGTCGATGTGGCCTTTCGGGGCAGGATAGCCGTCCGGAAGGGTTGTCTCGCCGGTGCCCGGAAGTTTGTATCCTTTGGGAACGAGGGCGGTCAGGGAAGGGAAGCAAGGTTTGCAGGTGTGGCCCATCCGGACGGCCCAGGAGTACCCGTCTCCGGTGGAGCCGGTGCCGGGGTAGGAGAGACCGCCGGTGGCGAGGATCAGTTTCCGGCAACTGTATTTCTTGCAGTAACATTCGACGGTGAATCCGTCTTCGGCCGTCTCTATGCTGCGGACGCCGCTGCCTGTCTCGAGCCGTGCGCCGGCCATCACGGCGGCTTTCTGCAGGGTGTCTACGACATCGGATGCCTTGTGGCTGGCGGGGAAGGCGCGGTCGCCCCGTTCGGTGACGGTTTCGAGCCCTTCATTTTCCAGCAGGCGGATGACGGCTTCGGGCGGGAAGTTGTAGAAGGCGGGACGGAGGAAATTGGCCTTGCTCCGGATGTGTTGCGAGAATTCGTTCCAGGCCTTGACATTCGTGAAATTGCAGCGTCCCTTGCCGGTGATCATGATCTTCCGGCCCGGCCGGGGCATCTTTTCCAGCACGATGACCGATGCACCTTCCCGGGCGGCCCCGTATGCGGCCAGGAGGCCGGCTGCACCGCCGCCGATGACAATAATGTCAGATTTCACCATCGAATCCGTTGTTTAATCAAAAAAATCCTTATATTTGCAGTCCCAATCCATCAGAGATTGGCAAAGGCCGCTTTAGCTCAGTTGGTAGAGCAGCTCATTCGTAATGAGCAGGTCGCGGGTTCGAGTCCCGTTCGCGGCTCACAAAGGACTTCTCCGGAAGTCCTTTTTTCGTTGCATTCCTCCGCAAAAATACGGGTTTTCCGATAATGATGCAACAGCGCGGGCTGTCGCTTTTCTCCGCAAAATAGATTACATTTGTATTGCAATGGAATCCCGGACCTATATCGCGATCGACCTGAAGTCGTTCTATGCCTCGGTGGAGTGCGTGGAGCGGGGACTGGATGCGCTGACGACGCATCTTGTGGTGGCGGATGCGTCCCGGACGGACAAGACGATCTGCCTGGCCGTGTCCCCGTCGCTGAAGGCGTACGGCATTCCGGGGCGGGCCCGGCTGTTCGAGGTGATCCGGCAGGTCGCGGCCATCAACGAGGAGCGGCGGCGCAAGGCCCCCGGCCGACGGCTGACGGGCGCTTCCTGCGACAGCCGCATACTGGCCGACAATCCGTCGCTGGCCCTGGATTACATTGTCGCGACCCCGCAGATGGCGCGGTACATGGCGGTCAGCGGGCAGATCTATGCCATTTACCTGAAATATGTATCTGCCGAGGACATCCATGTCTATTCGGTCGACGAGGTGTTCATCGACGCGACGCAGTACCTCCGCATCTACCATACGACGGCCCACGATTTCGCCCGGACCATGATCCGGGACGTCTTGCGGGAAACCGGGATCACGGCGACGGCCGGCATCGGCCCCAACCTCTACCTATGCAAGATCGCGATGGACATCGAGGCCAAGCACAGCGAGGCGGATGCCGACGGCGTGCGGATCGCCGAATTGGACGAGATGACCTACCGGCGCAAATACTGGAACCACCGGCCTTTGACGGATTTCTGGCGGGTCGGCCACGGAATCGCTGCAAGACTGGAAGCCAACGGGATGTTCACAATGGGCGATATCGCCCGTGCCTCGCTGGGCCAGCCGTACCAGCGGCTCAACGAGGACCTGCTGTACAAACTGTTCGGAGTAAATGCCGAACTGCTGATCGATCATGCGTGGGGCTGGGAGCCTTGCACGATGGCTGATATCAAGGCCTACCGGCCGTCCGCCAACAGTATGAGCATCGGGCAGGTGCTGATGGAACCGTACACGTGTGAGAAAGCGCGGGTGATCGTCAAGGAAATGACGGACCAACTGGTGCTGGACCTTGTCGACAAGCGTCTGGTAACCAGCCAGGTAGTCCTCCATGTCGGGTATGACGGCGGCGCTGCTTCGCAGGCGGGCTATCATGGTGAAATG
>JBGUXJ010000248.1:0-4362 GCA_045222055.1 Candidatus Cryptobacteroides sp.
ATGGCTTCGCTGATCATGGAAACGGCGATGTTCGCCCATTCCCAATCGTTCTCGCCAGCGCCGTGGAGCATGTAGACGACCGGATAACGCCGCTCAGGTTCACGATTATAGCTCCGTGGCAGCATGACGGAAAAGTTCTTGTCGACGCCGAGGATCTCGCTGTGGAAATACAGATGCTCGACGGGAATCGGGAAGACGCGCGCCTGATGGGCAGCAGGATCCTGCTCCTTGACTTCCTGCGCACGCAGGGAGAAAACGGCCGCCAGGGTAAGGGCGGCAAGAAGAAATGCTTTTTTCATTTTATTCAAGTGTTAATTCGTGAAGGGTTTCCCGGGGTTCCATCACCGGGTGCACGGGCCAGGTGCGGGACCTTGGAAGACGGGCCTCTGCCGTGCAGCGGATATCCGACACGGAAGCGCCAAACAACAGGCGGTAGGTCCCGGCCGCAGTCACCCATGACGAAACCTTCTCGTCGAAGGAAGCCAGGGTATAGGCATCGACCGGGAACGTCAGGGTCTCGCTTTCGCCCGGTTGCAGCAGTCGGGTCTTGGCAAAGGCCTTCAATTCGCAGGCGGGCTTTTCCAGGCCGTCAGCGGGGGCGGAAACATACAGTTGCACGGCTTCCTTGCCGGCCACGGAACCGGTATTCGTCACGGTAACGGCAGCATTGAGGCCGTCGGCAGTCATTCGGACCGACGGCTTGGAATAAGAGAAAGCCGTATAGCTCAGTCCAAAGCCAAATGGATAGGAAACCTCTTTCCCGAAAGAGGAGAAATAGCGGTAACCCACATAGATCCCTTCTTCGTAGCAGGTGAAATCCACATCCTTGACCAGCGGTTCCACGCGTCCGGTCACGGACATGAAGGCACCGAACGAAGCCGGCCCGTCGAAATCGAACGGGAAATTGTAGGAAGAAGGATGGTCAAAATACTGCAGCGGGAAGGTCATCGTCAGTTTCCCGGATGGATTGACAGTCCCGGTCAAGGCGTCGGTCACGGCGTTTCCGCCCTCCTGTCCGAGTTGCCAAGCCAGCAGGATGGCATCCGGCCACGCCTTCCAGGAGGCCGTCTCGACCACGCCCGCCACATTGAGGACAACGACGACTTTCTTGCTGGCCACATGGTAGGCATCGCACACGTTTCGGATCAGGTCGGTTTCCGCCTGGGTCAGATAGAAGTCTCCCGGCAGGACACGGTCCCTTGCCTCACCGGCATTGCGTCCGATAGTCAGTACGGCCACATCGCCCTGAGTCGCCAACGACCACGCCTTTTCGCGGGAAACGGGCATTTCCGGGGCATAAGGAGCATGGTCGAACGGGCCGGCTACATAGTCGGCATACTGCGCATCATGCAGTTCCAGATGGGCCTTGTACAGCCGGGCCAAAGAGGGATTCAACGCAAATCCGGCCTTTTCCAGTCCTTCTTCCAGACTCACGACATACGCCGCATTGACGGCACCGGAACCGGTTCCACCCGCGATAAAGCGATAGGATGTATTGCCATAGAGGTCGATTTTCCGGACATCCTTCAGCGGAAGGACACCGTCATTCTTGAGCAGGACCATCCCTTCCGAGGCAGCCTGCCGGGCGATGGCCGCATGGCCGTCCAGGTCCGGTCGGTCGGTGACCTTGCGTCCCCGGAACGTACCGGTCTTACAGACCAGTTCCAGCATGCGCCGGACACAGACATCCACGTCGGCCTCCGGGAGTTCCCCACTGCGGACCTTCTCCACGATTTCCCGGATCTGGGACTTGTTGCCCGGCATCATCAGGTCATTCCCGGCAGAAACCTGTGCCGCCGTGTTGCGGCGGGCCGTCCAGTCGGTCAGGACAATGCCGTTGAATCCCCATTCATCCCGCAGGATGGTGGTCAACAGGGCCGGATCCTCCTGAGTCCAGATGCCATTGATCCGGTTGTAGGAAGACATGATGGTCCAGGGTTGTGACTCGCGCACGGCAATCTCAAAACCTTTGAGATAGATTTCCCGCAAGGCCCGTGTGCTGATAATCACATCATTGTCCTTACGGTTGGTTTCCTGGCTGTTGGCAGCGAAATGTTTGGCCGAAGTGCCGACCCCACGCCCCTGGATGCCGCCGATCATTGCCGCCGCCATCTTGCCGGTCAGGTAAGGATCTTCGGAATAATACTCGAAATTGCGCCCGCAAAGCGGGTTCCGGTGTACGTTCAAGGCCGGGGCCAGGATGACGTCCACCCCGTAGGCGGCCGCCTCCTCCCCCATCGCATCACCGATGCTGCGCAGCAAGTCCGTGTTCCAGGACGAGGCCAGCGCCGTTGCCACCGGAAAGGCCGTACAATAGTACTTTCCTTCCTTACCCCGGTGTTCGACTGCCAGTCGCAGGCCGGCCGGGCCGTCCGCCATCACGATGTTGGAAATGCCCAGCCGCGGAAATCCATAGGTTGAACCGCCCACGGCCATCCGGTTGTCGTAGATGGACGCCGATGCCGGCAGGTCATAGACGGCTTCCGACGGATCCCCGCCGAACAGGACGCCCTGATTCGCTCCTACGAGCAGCGTCGCCTTCTCTTCGAGGGTCATCGCCGCCAGGATGGCATCGATGCGGTCCGGACTGAGTACGGGTTGTGCCAGCGCCGGCAGCATGCCGGCGCAGACACTGATTACAGACAAGAAAGAACGCATTCCTTATCGGATGGTTATGATGGTTCGAAGATAACTCGTCAACTGCGGCGTGCCGTTGTCGGCAACCGTCAGGACAAGATGGATTGTATCACCCGGCCGTACATCCGCAGGAACAGTAACAGTCGTAGAGGCCGCCGCAGGATCAGCCACGGAGACGTCTCCCATGTAGGAGCCGACCTTCCACTGGGCCCATCTGCAGGTCAGGGCATCGCCGTCCGGATCGGAGACGGAAACTTTGATTTTCAGTGTTTTACCAGGAGTGGCTGTCAAGGCGAGCGGGCCCTTGACAACAGGTTCATGGTTTACGGCGGCGTAATCCGGTGTCGTGGACCAGGCCATGCGGGCGGCAAAACTGTTCTGTACGGCCGGGACGAAATCCGGCAGCACGGCATCCTTGGTCGCACGCATGGAGAAAGGTGCCGTAAAGCCGGCCTGACGTTCCTCGGCGGTCATTTCCCGCCGGCGTCCGGCCCAGCCCCCATATTCCTGGCCCTCCCAGGCACGGAGACCATTGCCGATCAGGTTCAGGTACATCGGTGTGTCTCCCTCGCTGATGAAATTGCCTTCCGGCTGCGGAGGAGACCAGACCCAATAGCCCATATCGACCAATTCGGCGGCCGTATAGCCCTTCAGTCCGAAATAATCTGTAAAATCGCCGGGAGCCATCTGTTTGCCGTCGCCCCAGACGCGGTACATGGCGCCGAAGGGACCCTGGCTCTTGATCTTCTCGGACGTCCAGGACGGGGAGAAATACAGCGTATCCGCCGGATCCAGGACACCGCGTTTGGCGCCGTAGCCCAGGGAAATGACACCGGCATTCAAGATAATGGACTCAACCTCGGGCCATTCCTTTTGGACATAGTCCCGATAGGTCTGGTCCTGCTGACCGGAGAGGCAGAATTTGGCCTTGGCGGAAACCTTGGCCTTGACCGCTTCCCACTCAGGCGTCCCCTCGTATTCTTCCTGGATGCTCTTCAGAGCCCGGGAAGCCGTGCTCGGACCGCCCCATACCTGGATGAAGACCGGGCGCGGATCATCGTCGAGCAAAACCTGCTTGATCAGGTCGGAACCCGGCGTATCGTGTTCCATCTCCCCCTCAAACCAGACATTGCCTTCACGGATGACGGACTTCAGGTATTCCGGAGTCGGATAGTCCGGATTGTGTTTGACAAGGTTCGGATAAACAGCGGCATAGGCTTCAACATCCTCGTCGATGAACCGTTCTCCCTCCGCCCAGCGCCAATGCGTCTGTGGACCGAGGTCCCGGTCGCCACGCGCATACTCACGCCCCGGAATATACTGGGTCGTGCCCTTTCCATCGCCTTTCCAATGGAACTGGCTGCTGGCATAGATCAGGCCTTCCGTATCGAAATCAGTGGAAAACAGCAGGTATCGGATGAGCGAATTGTGATCGTCCAATTCCGGGTCACAGGTCACGATGACCCGCGGTTTTGCCGGCTGTCCGGATCCTTTCGGAGTACACCCCGGAAGGATCACGGAAGCCAACGCCAGGCAAAAGAAAAACTTCCTCATGCGTGAATCATTTGACAGTAATAATCGTACGAAGATACTTGGTCAGGACGGGGTCTCCATTGTCCTGCGCCTGAAGCACGAAGTGGATCGTGTCACCGCTTTTGGCATCGGCAGGGACCGTGAAGGTCGTTTCCGCCGTTTCAGGGCTGTCGACAGCCAGTGCCTCGGCGT
>JBGUXJ010000249.1:0-8702 GCA_045222055.1 Candidatus Cryptobacteroides sp.
CATGGTTGCTGCGTTTATTTGTTTTCGGTTAAATGCAAAAAGCTTGCCACTCAGTCAAGGTGGAAATCCGCAATCTCCCGGTTGATCCGCTCGAGGATGTCGAGTTTGACGGCGCGGAGTTCCTCGGAGATATCGACTTTGTAGTAGTGCGGGTTGATCAGACGACGCTCCGACGGGCTGAAATGGTGGAGCGTGTCGTTGTAGAACGCCTTCTTCTCGTTCAGGGTGTGCGGGACGAAGCAGGGCTCTCCGTTCCGGATCACCGGATCCTGGAGATGGCGCCAGGAGTAGGTGCCGGCTTCGAAGGTCTTGTACTTGAAGCGGTCCTGTTCGTCGTAGATGGTGAAGGCCTCTCCGGCCTCGATGGCCTTGGCGGTCGCGTCGCCGCGGAGGCAGGTCACATCGGCCTTGTAGATTTCGCCGAGGTCCGGATCCTTCTTGATGATGCGGTAGGTGATCTGGAAGCCCGGGTTGATGAGCTTGATCGTATCTTCGGAACGCTTGAGCACCGGCTGTCCGTCGATCTGGACCAGTTTGTAGACGTTGCCGAAGCACGGGGCGGCCTTGCTGGTGGCGATGGCGTCGCCCACGCCGTAGGAATCGATCTGTGCGCCCTGGCGCTCCAGGTCGGTGATCAGGTATTCGTCCAGGGAGTTGGTCGCGAAGATCTTGCACCCGTTCAGGCCATGTTCGTTGAGGATCTTGCGGACCTTGACCGAGAGGTAGGCGAGGTCGCCGCTGTCGAGGCGGATGCCGTAGCCATACGGATAACTGTCGTCGATGCCGTTCTCGCGGAAGGCGCGGATGGCGTTGAGGACACCGCATTTGAGGGTGTCATAGGTGTCGATCAGCAGGATGAGGTTCTCGCCCCTGTGAGTCTTGATATAGTCGCAGAACGCCTTGTGCTCGCCTTCGACGCTGCTGCCGTAGGAGGTGACGAAACTGTGGGCCATGGTGCCGGTGGAAGGCACGCCGTTGGCGACGCCGGTCAGGATGTTGGAGGTGCTGGCGCAGCCGGCGATGATGGCGGCCTTGGCACCGAACTGGGCGGCCCAGGGGCCGTGGGCGCGGCGGGAGCCGAATTCGCTGACGGGACGGTTGGTGGCGCGGCAGACCCGGGAGGCCTTGGTGGCGACGGCCATCTGGTGGTTCATGATGCACAGGATCGGGGTCTCGAGGATCTGGGCTTCGATGAGCGGGGCCTCGACGGTGATGACCGGCTGGTTGGGAAAGACGATTTCGCCTTCGCGCATGGCGTACACGTTGCCGGTGAACTTCAAGGTGCTGAGGAAGCCGCGGAACTCGGCGTATTCCTCGCCCGGCAGGAACTTCTCGAAGAAATCCGCCGGCATGCTGCCGAGGTTCCCGATCATTTCGATGACCTCGGAAGTGCCGCTCACGACCGCCCAGTTGTTGTTCTCGGGGGCCTTGCGGTAGAACATGTTGAAAACCGCCATTTCCTGGGCGCGTCCGGTCTCGTAGAAGGACTTGCCCATCGTGTACTGGTATTTGTCGCTGCAGAAAGCGGGGTTGAGCATTGGCATGGCCTGGTGTTTTGATTGGTTTCTTTCTTCGCCCTCCGGAGGGGGCATCGGGGCAAATGTACATATTATTTCAGACTTTTTTGCTACCTTTGGGCATTAATCTGAATAGATGGAAAAACTGCTGTATCCCTTGTTCCGGGACGTTTTCGGCTGCGAGCCGGAAGAAACGGTCGCCATGACCGGTTCCGGAAGCCACCGCCAATATTTCCGCCTGTCGGCCGGCGGGCGCTCCGCCGTGGGTGTGGTCGGGACGGACGCCGACGAGAACCGGGCGTTCCTCTCCCTTGACAACCATTTCGCTTCCAAGGGGATCCATGTCCCGAAAGTCCTGGCCGTCAGTGGCGACGGCATGTGCTATCTGCAGGAAGACCTGGGGACGGAACTGCTGTATGACCGGGTGGCGCATGGCCGCGAGAGCGGGGCCTACGACGAGGCGGAGCGGGCGTTGCTGTGCCGGGCGATGGCATCCCTGCCCAAGATCCAGTTCGAGGGAGGCGCCGGTCTGGACTGGTCGCTCTGCTATCCGGAACCGGCTTTCGGGGAGCGGATGGTCAATTTCGACCTGAATTATTTCAAATATTGTTTCCTCAAGGCCACCGGGCTGGAATTCAACGAAGCCCGGCTGCAGGATGATTTCGACCGCCTGCGGGCGGACCTGCTGGAGGACGTGGGGGATACGTTCCTGTACCGGGATTTCCAGGCGCGCAACGTCATGGTCCGGGACGATACGCTGTATTTCATTGATTTCCAGGGCGGCCGCCGCGGCCCGATCTATTACGACGTGGCGTCGTTCGCCTGGCAGGCCCGTGCCCGTTATCCCGATACGCTCCGCCAGGAGATGATCGCGGCCTATCTGGAGGCGCTGAAGGCGTATGTACCGGAGGTGGACGAAGCCGTTTTCCATGAAAAACTCCGGCTCTTCGTGCTCTTCCGGACCCTGCAGGTCCTGGGTACCTATGGCTTCCGGGGCTATTTCGAGAAGAAACCGCATTTCCTCGCCAGCGTGCCGTTTGCCATGGACAACCTCCGGGCGCTGGTGCGGACGCCGTTCACGGCCTATCCCTACCTGAACGCTATCCTGACGAAACTGACCACGATGTCCCAGTTCTACGAGACGGCGGACGACCGCCGGCTGGAAGTCAGTATCTACAGTTTCGCCTACAAGAAGGGAATCCCGGTGGACCGGAGCGGCAACGGCGGCGGTTATGTCTTTGACTGCCGGGCGATCAACAATCCGGGCAAGTTCGAGTATTACCGCCAGTTCAACGGAATGGATGCGGAAGTCATCAAGTTCCTGGAGGACGACGGCGGGATCGTCGGGTTCCTGGACCATGTCTATGCCCTGGTCGATCCGCATGTCCGCCGGTTCATCGAGCGGAAATTCACGCATCTGCAGGTCGCGTTCGGCTGCACCGGCGGCCAGCACCGTTCCGTCTATTGCGCCGAGCATCTGGCGGAGCACCTGCGCCGGCATTTCGACGTGCGGATCACGGTGTATCACCGCGAACTGGATGTCGAGAAAATCGTATAATGAATTCTGAACATACTATGAAAATAAATAACTTTCTGACGGCCGTCGCCGTCGCCCTTCTCTGCCTTTCCGCATGCGGGCCGAAACAGCATGCGGAACCCATGTTCTGGACCTGGCTCGACTACCGCGCCGGGATGAATTTCGACTCTGTCTGTACGGTGATGAACCAGGCCGGCATCGACGGCGTCATGCTGAACGCGCCGACCCCGGACGACTACCGGGTCGCGGTTCCCGTCGCCAAGGCCCATGGCATCAAGGTCTTCGCATGGCTGTGGACCATGAACCTCGAGCATGACCGGGCCAGAATCCTTGCCGAGCATCCGGAGTGGCTGAGTGTCAACCGGCTGGGCCGCAGCCTCGCCGATACGACGGCGTACGTGGATTACTACAAGTTCCTGTGTCCCGCATTGCCCGAGGTCCGGGAATACCTGAACGACAAGATCAAGGCATACTGCGAGGTCGACGGGCTTGACGGCATCGCACTGGATTACCACCGGTTCGTGGACGTGGTCCTGCCGACCACGCTCTGGCCCAATTACGGCGTCGTCCAGGACCGGGAGTATCCGGAATGGGATTTCGGCTATCATCCGGCCATGATCGAGAAGTTCGTGGCGCAGTATGGCTATGATCCGCGCGACCAGGAGGATCCGACCATGGACGTGCAGTGGCGCCAGTTCCGCTGCGACCAGATCGCCGAGGTGGCCAACCTGTTCGCCGAGACGATCCATTCCTATGGCAAGCAGATGGGCGCTTCTCCGTTCCCGACGCCGAAGATGGCGTCCCGCATGGTGCGCCAGGACTGGAGCAAATGGGACCTGGACATCGTGTTCCCGATGGTCTATACGGATTTCTATACGCTGGACCCGAGTTTCGCCTATGACTGCACCGTGGAGAATGTCCGGGACAAGAATCCGCGCACGGAACTGTATTGCGGGCTCGGCGTGAATTTCGGCGGTCGGCCGCAGGAACAGGTGATGGACGAACTGATCAGGAACATGGACCTCGCCTTCGCCGGCGGTGCCCAGGGCATTTCGATTTTCACGGTCAACGACCTGCGTACGCCCGAGATGCGGGCCCGGTTCAAGGCCTATGCGGACAGCGTCCGGGCCGTCCGGGATGCGAACGGCGGACGTCTTCCGGCGGTTTCCGTTCCGGACCATGCCGACCCGGATCCGTTTGCCCATGCCGGGCTGATGGAGATTGTCCGGAACCGGATCGCCTCCCTGGCCGGAGCCCCCGTGCAACTGGGTGAGTTCAAGTTGGTCAACACCTTCAACGTGACGAAGGACTACGAGGTGGAGGATACCGTCTCCGGCGCGAAGTTCCTGGTCACGTTCTGGTCCTATGGAGACATTGTCTCCGGATGGGATGTCAAGAAATTGTAAATGAAAGCGTTGGTATTTGCCGCCGGGTTGGGGACCCGGCTCCGGCCGCTGACGGACCACATGCCGAAGGCCATGGTTCCGGTGGCGGGGGAACCTTTGCTGGGCCATGTCCTGGACCGGCTCGCCGAAGGCCTTGGCCCCTGCCTGACGGAGGCGGTCGTGAATGTGCACCATTTCCCGGACCAGATTATCTCGTATTTGTCTTCCCGGGACTGGGGCGTTCCCGTCAAGGTCTCCGATGAACGCGATTTCCTGCGGGATACCGGCGGCGGCCTCCTCTATGCGGAGCCGTTGCTGCGGCCGTCGGACGACGAGCGGATCCTGGTCCACAATGTGGATATCCTGTCCAACCTGGATCTCGGATGGTTCTGTGAGCAGGCCCCGATGGAAGCCCTGGCGACGCTGGTCGTCAGCGACCGTCCCACCAGACGCTATTTCCTTTTCCGGGAGGAACCGGATCCGGCCGGTTCCCTGTCGCGGCTGCGGCTGGCCGGGTGGACCAACATCGAGACCGGAGAAGTCCGCACTCCTTTCCCGGAATTGGACGTCGCGGCCTGCCGGCGCCTGGCATTCGCCGGCATCCACCTTGTCTCTCCGCGCATTTTCGACGCGTTCCGCGCGCTCGGATTCGCACCTTCCGCAGACTGCGCGCCGGTGAAATTCTCCATTACGGATTTCTATCTGGCGGCGTGTGCCCGCTATCCCATCTATGGTATCGTGCCTGCGGGTTTCCGCATGATGGATGTCGGCAAGATCGATACCCTTGCCGCCGCCGCGGACTTTCTGGGTTAGTCTGCCGGGAAGCAGGCGGAGAAGACGGCCTCCGGCGAAAGACAGGAATCCGGGGACGCCGGACCGGCATCGGCGGTCAGCGGACCCGTGTCCAGAAGTCTGTGATCCGGAGTAATGCCGAGGATGCGGGTGGCGGCTTCGGCGCTGTCGGTGAGGTCGTGGGATGAGAACAGGAAAGAGGCCCCGGTTCCGGCGGAGACGGACCGGAGGGTCCTGAGAACCTGGCGCCGGCCACTGACATCCAGGAATGCCGTGGGTTCGTCCAGCAGGATCAGCCCACGTTTTTCGTCTGTATGGCCTGTGCCTGGCGCAAGCAGTACCCGGACCAGGGCGGTGGCAATGCATCCTTTCTGGAATTCGCCGTCGCTGAGCGTGGAGAGGTCATGAGGGGCCAGCAGATTGATTCCCAATAAATCCATGGCATGGCTGATGGCTTCTTCCGCCTGGAAATGAAGCCGTCCGTCCCAGCCGCTCTCCTTGAAGCAGGACAGCCGGATGAATTCCCGGAGCGTGAAACCGTGCACTTTCGGAATCCGGGTCGGGACCAGTATGACGGGACCGGCCTGGAACCGTCCGGCCAGCGGGCGCAGGACCCCCGCGAGGGTTCGCATCAGCGTGGTCTTGCCACTTCCGTTGGCGCCGCACAGGAGGATGCATTCGCCCGGGCCGACAGTCAGGTCGACATGGCGGACCAGCGCTGTCCCGGACGCCGGCGGGTCGGCATGTCCGACCGAGAGACCGTATGTCTGCAACAGGAATTTCATAGGACGGCGGGGTGTTTCTTTCCGGGGAGGAGAATCCATAGGATCAAGGGGATGCCGACGAGGGCGAGGGTGCTGCCGACAGGCAGGGGAACCGGGGTCAGCTGGGAGACCAGGTCAGCGATCAGCGTCAGGACGGCACCGGCGACCATGCTCATCGGGAGGACCCGGACATGGCGGGATGTCCCTGTCAGCGAACGGACGATGTGCGGCGCCACGATCCCGACGAAGCCGAGCGGTCCGCAGCAGGCGGTAGTCACGCCGGTCAGCAGGCAGGCGGAGAGCATGGCCCGGATCCGGATGCGGCGTACGGAAGCGCCGGACAGCGTCGCATAATCTTCTCCGAACAAAATGAGATCCAATCCTTTGGCTCCATACAGGGCGAGCGCCAGTCCGGTCAGCAGCGCCCCTCCCATCACGGCCGTCTCGACAAGGCGCCTCCCGGAGAAACTTCCTGCGGACCAGATATAAAAGAACTTCAGGCTTTCTTCGTTGGCGGAATATTCCAGGATGGATGTCACGGCACTGAGGATGAATCCCAGCAGGATACCGAAAACCAGCAGCGTACCTCCGCTGTGAAGCCGCCGGGAGGCGGCGACGATGACAAGCGATGTCAGGACTGCGCCGAAGAAGGCGGCCAGGGGAATGGAGACACCGCTCAGCAGGGTTCCTCCGGCCATTCCCGCCAGGGCGAGGGTCGCGCAGGCGGCACCCAGGCCGGCGCCCGCACTGACACCCATGATGTGCGGGTCCGCCAGCGGGTTGCGGAAAATGGCCTGCATCTGGGCACCGGCCAGGGCAAGGGAGGCGCCGGCCAGCACGGCCGTCAGCACCCGCGGAAGGCGCAGGTTCAGCAAAAGGTCGCGGAACAGGGGGTCTCCCGGACGGACCAGGACCCGGCCGGTCAGCAGGTCCAGGGCCATGAGACCGAGCAGCAGGAGGATTCCTGCCGCCACGGTCCGCCGGTATGCCCGTACTGAGGCCATCAATACTTGTACGTCAGTTTCTTGAGATTGGCGTCAGCGGAACTCCCGCCGACCAGGATTTCATATTTCCCGTGTACGGGGACCATGTCCTGTGCCTTTTCATCCCACCAGAGGAAAGTCTCGTCTTCCAGCGGAATGCGGACCGTGACGGTCTGCCCGGCCGGGACTGCGACCCGGCGGAAAGCACGGAGGGTCTTGTCGGGACCGCCCTTGTCATCCGGCTTGCGCAGGTACAACTGGACGGTCTCGGTGGCGTCCCGCCGGCCGGTATTGGTGACCGGGACCGTGACCACGCCTTTGACGGCCTTCGGCTTGCCGTAACGGAACGTCGTATAACTCAGGCCATAGCCGAATTCATACAGCGGCTTGCCGCGGAAGTAGCGGTAGGTATGGCCTTCCATGTCATAGTCTTCCACCTCGGGAAGCTGGTCCACGTTCCGGTAGAATGTGACCGGAAGCCGGCCGGAAGGGGCGACGTCGCCGAAGAGGACGTCGGCGATGGCGGTGCCGCCGTCCTGACCCGGATACCAGGCCTGCAGGATGGCATCGCAGCTTTCCGTCTCAGGGACAAGGCCGATGGCGCTGCCGGAGAAGTTGACCAGGATGACTTTCTTCCCGGCCTTGTGCAGTGCCTGGAGGAGTTCCCGCTGGACGGCGGGGAGTTCGATGTCCGTCCTGTCGCCGCCGGCGAATCCGGGCACCTGGACCGGCATCTCCTCGCCTTCGAACCGGGGAGAGATTCCTCCGGCAAAGACCACGATGTCAATGCCTTCCAGTTGTTCCAGAACGCTGTCGACATCCAGGGCGGGGAGATAGCTCTCCTGGCTCTTCCGCTCGCGCTCGACGTAACTGCGGATCATGTCCATGCTGATGGCATATTGCTGTGCGAGCGCTTCCAGCTGCTCCTGTGTCATGTTGGAAACACCGGCGAAACGGCCGCGGGCTTGCGGCATGTATTCGCTGCCGAGCAGGCCGCAGCCGCGGAAGGTGACCACGTCCGGGATACGCTTGCGTACGGCGTCGAGCAGGGTGACCGTCGTCTTCGGGACAGGGTTGTAGTTGCCCCACTGCATTTCGGCGTCATCGGCGTTCGGACCGATCAGGGCGATCTTCGTGCCGGGCTTGAGCGGCAGGATGTCATCGCGGTTCTGCAGGAGGACGAGACTTTCCCGTGCAATCTGCAGCGAGAGGGCGCGGTGGGCCGGTCCTTCCACGATGGACGGGTCGAGGTCGTCCCACGGAGAGACATCGTCCATCTCGCCAAGTTTGAAGCGCTGGGTCAGGACGCGGAGGAGGTTGCGGTCCAGGTCGGCTTCGCTGAGCAGGCCGGAGGTCACGGCTTCCGGGATGTTGACGTAGGTCTGGCCACATTCCACGTCAACGCCGTTGCGGACGGCCATGGCGGCGGCCATGACGGCGTTGTCCACGACTTCATGGTGCCCTTTCTGGAAGAAGTCCGGGATGGCCCAGCAGTCGGAAACGATCATGCCGTCGTACTTCCATTCTTCGCGCAAAATCTTCTGTACCAAATAGTCGGAGGCGGCGCAGGGGAGTCCGCGGAAGCGGTTGTATGCGGTCATGACTTCCTGTACGTGGGCTTTGGTGACGAGGTCCTTGAAGGCAGGCAGGTAAGTCTCGCGGAGGTCGCGTTCGGAGACCTGGGCGTCGAAATGGTGGCGGTTGGATTCGAGGCCGGAATGGAC
>JBGUXJ010000250.1:0-31095 GCA_045222055.1 Candidatus Cryptobacteroides sp.
GATCAGGGTCGGCAAAATCGCCTTCAAGACTCTTTTCTGTTCTTTGTCGAGTTTCATGCTGCTGGTTATTGTTCGTTCACCCAAAAATAGTAAGAAGCAGATGAAATACAAAGCATCCTTGCCGAATCGGGGAACATTTCCTATCTTTAAGCATTGTTTTGAGACAACCACATTCAACCGGAAATATCTACATGAGAAGAATCTGCCTGACGATGGCCGTGCTGTTTGCCACGGTCGCATGCTCCGCCCCGGCGGGGGACTTGGAACTGAACGATCTGGAATATTTTGAGCGTCAGGGCGTCAATGTCCTGGTATTCAGCAATCCATTTACCGGAGGATTCAACGATGAAAAGGACTCGGGCATCGAAGTGATCCACCATGGCGTCCGGACCTTCCAGGGCGGTGCCGTCCGCCTGGGCGCCACGCCGGAACAGTGGGACCTCGTTCCCAAGATGACGTCCCGCACGGTCGATTCCCTGGCCGGGAGCATCGAGGTGGGACTCCGGTACGATGACTATGACTTCGATTCCCGCGTGGTCGTGCAGGCCAAGGGGAAGGCCGTGGAGATTTCCGTCTACCTTGACAAGCCGGTGCCGGAGAAACTGGTCGGCGAGGCCGGATTCATGCTGGAATTCCTGCCCTCCCAGTATTGGAGCAAGGCCTACCTGATGGACGGCCGGCCGAACCGCATTCCGCGCTATGCCGTGAGCGACACCAAGATACGCCCCAACGAGGAAAAGGTCCTCCAGTTCCGCGGCTACCGGACCTATGACGACCGGGGAACGGGGATGTTCGTCGAGCCGATTCCGATGGAGAGCGGCCATGAACTGCTTCTGGCACCGGATACGCCCGAACGGATGGTCAAGATCACCTCGGAAGATACAACCCTGGATCTGCTGGACGGCCGGATGCTGGCGCAGAACGGGTGGATGGTCATCCGGAGCGTGCTGCCCGCTGGAAAGACGGGCAAGGTCGTGACCTGGACCGTAGAACCGAATGCCGTCAAGGGCTGGGTCCGCGAGCCCAACGTGGGCTTCTCCCAGATGGGCTATGTGCCCGACCAGCCGAAGGTGGCGGTCATCGAACTGGACAAGCAGGACAAGGTCAGGTCCACGGCTTCCGTCTGGAAGGTCGAGCCCGATGCTTCCGTGCACAAGGTGTTTACCGGTCCGGTGAAGGAATGGGGCCCGTATTTCAAATACAATTACGCGAAGTTCGACTTCTCCGAAGTGAAGGAGCGAGGCGTCTATTTCCTGCGCTACGGGGATGTGCAGACGGAGAATTTCATCATCGATCCTTCTGTGTATGACCGGATTACGGTGGCGACCAGTGATGTCTGGATCCCGGTGCACATGAACCACATGGCCGTCAACGAGGGCTACCGGCTCTGGCACGGCGAGCCGTTCAAGGAGGGTTACCTCCAGGCACCGCCGAACACCAACCATTTCGACCAGCACCGCCAGGGCCCGACCACGGACACCAAGTACAAGGCGCTGGAACTCATTCCCGGCCTGAATGTCGGCGGCTTCTTCGACGCCGGTGACTTCGACATCGAGACAGGTGCCAACATCGGCGTGATCCAGAGTCTGATCAATCTGTGGGAGCAGTTCCATCCGCAGCGCGACGAGACCTTCGTCAGCGAGGAGCAGCGCTATGTGGACCTGCACCGGCCGGACGGCGTGCCGGATGTCCTGCAGTACATCGAGCACGGCGTGCTGAACATCGTGGCGCAGGCCGAGCAGATCGGCCACATGTCCCAGACCCTGTCCAACTCCGTGCTGGACAATTACCACCACCTGGGCGACGCGGCCGGCATCACGGACGGCCTGCACTATGACCCGCGCCTGAAGCCGTTCCAGAAATCGGCGGACGGCAAGTCCAGTGGCACGCCGGATGACATGTGGGCGTTTACCGGCCGGAATCCCGGCTCGGACATGTCTGCTTCGACGGTGCTGGCGATGGCTAGCCGCGTGCTGGCGGACTATGATCCCGACCTGGCTCGCCGCGCCCTGGTCCAGTCCAGGAGGCTGCAGAAAGAGGCGACGGAGCTGATGGCGGCCAATCCGATGTTCAGCCGTTTCGGCAGGGGAACCAACTTCACCACGGCCCTCCAGTTGTACGTCTCCACGAAAGAGCCGGAATACCTGGAGCAGTTCACCGCCGGTGTATGGCCGGCCCTGGAACAGAATGCGATGTTCGCCATCGACGCGGCGCTGAACGCGATTCCGTACATGGATGCGGAGTACAAGGAGCGGCTGCGCCCGTATGTGGAGCAGTATAAGGAATATGTGGAGTCAATGGAGGAGCAGAATCCGTACGGGGTGCCGATCAGCCTGGGCAACTGGGCCGGCAGCGGCCAGGTGGTGAGTTTCGGCACGACGGTCTGCAATGCGGTGCGTCATTTCCCGGACATCATCAGCAAGGACCATATCTACAAGGCGCCTGCCTTCCTGTTCGGCTGCCATCCGTACCACAACTATTCGCTGGTGGCGGCGGTCGGTGCCACGCGCCCGAAGGAGGTCTTCTACGGCAACAACCGCGCGGATTTCTCCTTCATTCCGGGCAATGTCGCCCCGGGCGTGCTGTTCCGCCAGCCGGACCACTTTGAGAACTACGACGACTGGCCGTTCCTCTGGGGACAGAACGAGGGCACCATTGCCGGCAACACCTCGTACCTGATCTTCGGCGAGACCTTCCGGAGTCTGCAGTAGGAAGGTCGCCCGTTGTCCGGTCCTCGATGAAACAGACTGTCTTTGCGGGTCAGGACTCTCGAGGATTTTACCTGCAATGTAATCGACTTATTTTCAGTGAATTGTCGATTTTAAGGTTGCTGTTTTGGCAACCTTAAAATGCGTAAAGTGTTGAGGGATAACGATTTGCGTTGCAGGTGCCTTGATGATTGGATTGGGTAAGTTGGCAATTCTGCACTCACAGGCTGGATTTGTCCGGCCTACGGCCGTTCTATTTTTTGCTGAACTTCTTGATCCGAACAAGGACATCGCCGTCAAGGTCGATTTTGTCCTTGTTGATGATCGTAAGTTTAGCTCCACCCAGCATCCCGGCTACAGTTAAATAGCCATCTGTAATATCATATTTCCCTACATTATCCTCCTCCCATTTACTGGAAGCAGGCGTATAGAGCACGCCGTCTCTATAATAGGCATCCTCGCTGTCCAGTTCATAGTCTTTGTACAGTCCGCTTTTTGTGAATTCGCAATACCATCCAACGTTGTCATAGTATCCTTCATCAAGCCAACAGCCAACTAAAGTACTGTACTTCCCATCTATTCCAGTTCCGTCTTTGTCACAAGAGCAAAAGAATCCCAGGATGAGCAGGAGGATTGTCGCAAAAATGGTTTTTTTCATGAGAATCATTTTTTTTGAGAATATAGAATAATAAATACACGCGGGAAAACAAGCTATAGCC
Source organism: Candidatus Cryptobacteroides sp. (assembly GCA_045222055.1). Taxonomy (GTDB): domain Bacteria; phylum Bacteroidota; class Bacteroidia; order Bacteroidales; family UBA932; genus Cryptobacteroides. The sequence goes on from JBGUXJ010000250.1 coordinate 3,428, forward strand.
TTCTGAACGTGATTCTGTTCAGTCGTTCGATATAGGCATCCGGATCAAGATCCTCGATGGCCTCGAACAGGACGAGCGTGGAGGAGGTCAGTTGTTCGACATGGTATATTTCTCCGCCAATATCGAGGACTTTCTTGGATGCAGGGATTCCCAGTTCCTTTAATTCCTTGCCGGATAGAAAATGATAGCCGACGGTCACGGCATCTTCTCCGTCAGACACGACACAGGACCCTCCCGGCTTGAAGGTAAGTCGCAGGGTTTCACCGGCTTCTTTTACGTTTTCCCGGTAAACGACGTTTCCCGTGGAAACTTGGACCAGTTCAAGCAGGTATGCCTCCCAGGTCCCGGTAATCGAATCAGAACCGGATGCTCCATCGTCATTGCCCTCACAGGAGCAGAAAAGCGACACACCAAAAACCAGGAGACCGAATAAAAGGATTCTCTTCATAGTTCTTCTGCGTGTTAGGATGATTCTAGTCAATCTGTTCGGCCAGGTCGGATAGTGACCCTGCACTGGCCACGAGTTCATCCTTGATGGACAGGAGCTGCGAGCGGAGGTTCTGCGCCTGAAGCAGTGACGCCTGCGCCAGGATGCCCTGGACAAGGCCCGTCAGGTCCGTCCCCTTGGCGATACAGGCATTCGCGGTCTCGGCCATCTTCTGATTGAACGCTTTCCTTCCAAGAGATGTCACGACATCGTTCATCCCTTCAGACAGCCGCATCAGGAGCCAACTGAGTTCCTGGGCGTACTCCGTCTCCACTACGACGGGCGGGTCTTTCTTGGAGATATACTCGTTCTCGATATCGTCGGTGACGAGGATACCTTCGGAATTCAGGAGCATGCTGCCACGTGACAGAACCGTTATGTTCTCCGACATGATCTTCCCGGACAAGTCTTCCAAGAACTCAACGGGGTTGATGCTGGTGTATCTGGACATATGAAAGCGTTTACACGACAAATTTAGGTATTATCCCCGTTTTGGCAAAGCCCGGACATGGCCTTCGGCCGTACCTCCTGCCGGGCGGACGCTTCCTTTGTCTCCTTCTTTTGATTCATGCTCCGGTTCTCTTAGCAGTCTTAGATGCCCCCAAGATGACAAGCGAAGTGCCTTACTACGCCTAGATGACTACTCCTATGACCGTGTCATGTGCGGTGAAGGATTTTTGCCTGAAATGTAACTAATTCATTCCCAAAGAATTATTGATTTCATGTTTGCTGTTTTCGCAAACCTGAATTTTATAAGCCGTTGAAGGATAATGATTTGCATTTCATGTACCCGATGATGCCAGGGTACAGTATCCCTCCTAGTCGGGTTTGTACAAAGAATCGGCTTCGCAAGCATGTCAAGTTGTACAAACCCGAGGGAAGAGGATCGAAATAGTAGATTCTAGGTGAGGGTTGTACAAAGAATCATACTTGTAGCTGTCTCTCGTTGTTCAAACCCGGAGCCGATAAAATCTAGAGATGGCAGAAAGTATATGGAGGGTGTGGCGATGGGGATGAGTATAGATGTGGAATAGGCGACTGACTCACAGTCTGGATTTGTCCGGCCTGCGACCGTCCACATCCAGATGCCGCTCGCCGCGGGGGCACTTGAAAGCCACGTGGCGACGAAACGGCCGGGGGAGGCTGCCGCCTCCGGGGTTTAGGCGGCATCAGCCGCCGCAGCGGAGCGTCAGCGAGTTTTTTCAGTGAAAAAACGAAGCAGCGAAGCTGCCGGCCGGAAGCGAAGCGAAGGCCGCAGTGTCCCCTGGGGGACCGGCGCAAAGCGCCGAGGGGGAAATCGTTTCCACGAAAAAAGGCCACCGATGAAATCGATGACCTTTTTTCGTGGAAACAACTGGATTCGAACCAGTGACCCCCTGCTTGTAAGGCAGGTGCTCTGAACCAGCTGAGCTATGCTTCCATTGGATTCCGGGGATTTCCCCCGAAAGGATTGCAAAGATACGGACTTTTTTGGAATCTGCAAATTGGCGGGCTCTGGATTCAATGTCTGGCGAGGAGAAGTCGCGATGACGGGAAGAATAATCTCCGGAGAATCGTTATCTTTGTGGTCAGCAATTTTGAAGCAACTATGAAATCTTTCCGTCATCTTTTTGCGTGCGGCATCTGCCTGATCGCCGTCGCATGTGGCAACAATGCCCCGCAACCTGTTGAGAATGACTTTGAAGACGCCGTGGCGGCGGCTCTCGCCAATGATGGCCGCATCGACCTGGCGAACCTCCAGTGGACACGCGAGCCGGCTTCTTGCACGGTGAGCGGCGACACGCTGATTGTCACGACGGCTCCCCATACCGACCTCTGGCAGCGGACGTATTATCATTTCCGCAACGACAATGCTCCGGTCTTCCAGATGAAGACCCGGGAGAAATTCTTCAGTTTCGTGGTCAAGACCGATTTCACGCAGAGCCACCACCGGTTTGACCAGTGCGGGGTCGTGATGTACCTCGACAGCGACAACTGGCTGAAGGGTTCGGTCGAATATGAGAACGAGGAATTCCAGCACCTGGGCAGCGTCGCCACCAACAACGGCTATTCCGACTGGGCGACCACGGCCATCCCGGCCGACGTCAAGACCATGTGGTACCGCTTCTCCCGCCGGGATGACGACTATTGCATCGAGTGCTCCAGCAATGGCATCGACTTCAGCCAGATGCGTATCTGCCACATGTACGCGGGCGCCGACGAGATTTCGTTCGGCATCTATGCCTGTTCCCCGGAGGAGTCTTCCTTCACCGCCCGGTTTACGGACATGAAGGTCACCGAGTGCATGTGGAAGGCCCACGACGGCCAGCAGCCGGACCAGCAATAAGCCAGCAGCCGGACCAGCAATAGTCTGACCGGCGGCAAACCGGTCCCGACAGACAGTTATTCCGCGGTTTTCTGTGTAAAATCGCGGAATAATTTTATATTTGTATTGCTAAAACCGTGTACTTGATATACTAATAAACCTGAGCCTGGAAATGGAATCCATCATTGAACCCGTCAGCAAGGACCTGCTGAAGGCCGAGCTGTCAGAGGAACGTTTCTTCCTCGAGAGCAACAGGGGAGGCAACCTGCTCTATATCGTCGACAATGCCTGTGCCCCGAACGTAATCCGGGAAATCGGACGCCTGCGTGAGATCGCTTTCCGTTCGCGGGAAAGCGGCACCGGGAAATGCTGCGACCTCGACCAGTTCGACCTGGATCCCACCTATCATTTCAAGCAGCTGGTCCTCTGGGATCCGAATGCGGAAGAGATCATGGGCGGCTACCGTTTCGTCTATGGCGACGAAGTCCTGTTCGGCGAGGACGGCCAGCCGGTCATTCCCTCCGCCCACCAGTTTGTCTTCTCCGACAAATTCCTGAAGGGAGAGTTCCGCCATACCATTGAACTGAGCCGGTCGTTCGTCTCCCTGGATTTCCAGAACAGTCTGAATTCCATCCGTTCGATCTTCGCGCTGGACAGTCTGCTGGACGGGATCAAGAACCTGATCACCCGATCCAACGGCCGCATGGAGAACTTCTTCGGCAAGATGGGCATCTCCTTCTCCTTCCCGGAGGATGGGAAGAACATGATCCTGTTCTTCCTGAAGAAGCATTTCGGTGGTCCGGAGGCCCGGGCGCTGGTCCGGAGCAAGCAGGAGGTCCCGGTCAAGGACGAAGCCCGCTGGGAGGCCATCTTCACGGGCGCCACGTTCCAGGAGGATTACCGGATCCTGAAGGCGGAGATGAAGAAGACCGGGCAGTTCATTCCGCCGCTGGTCAACACCTACATGAAACTGTCTCCCACCATGAAATATTTCGGCGCCGCCATCAACGAATCTTTCAGCGGTGACATCGAATGTGGTATCCTGATCCGTTATGTCGACATCCATGCGGACAAGGTCGAACGGTACCACAGGGAGGAAGAGAACCGTCCATGACAGAGAGAGAAAAACGGGATGCCGGACATCTGTACAATGCCGGATCCAATCCTGAACTGCTCGCCGAAGTCAAGAAGGCAAAAGACCTGTGCGCCCGGTATAACCAACTGGGTCCCATGGATTTTGACGCACAGCGGGAGATTCTTTCCCAGTTGCTGGGCAAGACGGGGGAGCGCTTCTGCTTCTATCCGCCGTTCTGGTGCGATTACGGATACAACATCGAATTGGGAGAAGATTTCTTCGCCAACCACGGCGTGACCATCCTGGATGGCGGGAAGGTCCGTTTCGGCAGCCATGTGCTCGTCGGTCCCGGCTGCCAGTTCCTGACGGCCTGCCACCCGGTCGACCGGGACCAGCGCAACCAGTGGCTGGTCTACAACAAGCCCATCACGGTCGGGAACAACGTCTGGTTCGGAGCCGGTGTCATTGTCATGGCGGGTGTCACCATCGGGGATGATGCCGTGATCGGTGCGGGCAGCGTCGTGACCCATGACATCCCGTCCGGATGCGTGGCAGTCGGCAATCCGTGCCAAGTCCTTCGTCCGATTACCGAGGCGGACCGGCTTGATTTGTAAGAATAATTGCGATATTTGCACTTTCAAATCCATAGCTTAACCTAGAAAATGAGCAGATTTCATTTGAAGTTTTTACTCCCGGTCCTGGCGCTGTGTGCCTGCTGGGGCATGTCTGCCCAGACCTACAGCGGACCGCGTGCCTACGACGGCGTCCATAAGAATGAGGTCAGCGGCTACCTGACGGGCGGCTACAACGTCGTCACCGACTGGTTCATCGGCGAAGCCGCCACCTATACACGGCATCTTTCCGACCGTTGGAGCGTCAGCGGCGGCGAACAGGCCCAGTTCCTCAAGCAGCTCTACTCCGCCGATGTCATGGGTACGTACCGGCTGCCCCTGCGCCACTGCAACATTTATTTCGACGGGCGGATCCTTCTCAACCGCTACAACCAGTGGCGTGTCTATGAGGGAATCTTCAACCTGTCCGCCTATCTCGAGACCCCTTACTTCGACATGCGCATCGGTGAGAGTCTGGTGCAATACCGTATGAACCATACCCATGCCAAGGGCCTTGACACGACCGACGCCGTCTATACCGAGCCGCTCGTGATGACATTCGGCCTGGGCGTGAACATCCTGCCGCGGACCCACAAGTGGAACATGGGACTGTTCATCCGGAACTACGACATGTTCTACTATGAGAACTGGAACATCAACTGGGGTATCCGTTTCCATGCCAGCCTGCCGCTGGACATGAAACTGTACGGCGAGTTCAACATCCGGCCCGCCGGAAGTATCAGCCAGCTGGCAACGCGTTATGAAACTTCCCTGAAACTTGGCGTCAAATATGTTTGGTAAGATGAAAAGACTGGTTTCCCTGCTCACTATATCGATCTGCCTCCTGACCGCCTGCGACAAGGTCAGCCCGATCGGCGTACTCGTCGCCGGCACCGCCGTAGAAGACCGCGTGAAGATGTCCAACCTCTTCTATCAGAACCATTATGAAGAGAAACTCTATCTCTTTGTCGAAGGGGACTATTCCTTTATCGTAGGTGCGGACAGCCACCTGACCACGGATCCGGGACGCATGGACGAGATGCTCGCCATGGGCCTCGAGGGCGGTGACCTGTTCTATGCCCACCTGGGAGACATCGCCGATACCAAGGCGGAGTATTATGTCACGCTGGATTCCCTCATCCAGGAAGCGAAAGCCCGGTATGTCGAAGCCAAATACACGAAATGCGAGGACGGTTATCATTACCAGGGCGGCGAGTGGGAAGATCCGAAGACCTATGAGGAAATCACCTATCCGTTCTTCCCGGTGGTCGGCAACCATGACATTACCCACAACGGCTGGGCCCTTTGGTCAAACATCTTCCATTCTTCTTTCTATGAAATCGACGTCGTCGTCGTGAAAGAAGACGGGAATCTCGTCTTCGACCACCTGATTTTCCTGGATTCTGCCAGCGGCACGCTCGGCAAGACCCAGATCGACCTGATCAACCAGGGTGTGCTCGACGGAAAGTACGACGACGGGGAATCTCTCTACCGCAATACCTTTGTCTTCTCGCATACCAACATCTTCCGTCCGCAGTTCTTCGAGTTCGCCTCTACCTTCACGCGCGAGGAGACCTTCTTCCTGCTGGACCGGTTCGAAAAATGGAATGCCACCTGCGTATTCTGCGGCCATGTCCACAAGTGGGACGAGCGCAATTACAACGGCGTCCATTACCTGACGCTCGAATCCATGAACGAGAAGGAGAATCCCGATCCGGGCGACTACCTGGTGCGGGTCCGTGTCAAAGAGGACGACAGCGTCCTGTGGGAACCTGCCCGCATGTATTATTCTCCGAAAAAGAAATAGTATTCGCACTGTAAGAAGCGAGGCCCCCGGAAAACCGGAGGCCTCGTTCGTTTGTTCCGCCCGAAGGTAAGCGGCTACTCCGCCCGCAGCGGTGCGGCGAATCCGTCGTTGGCCCGGTAGTGCGGGGCATAGAGGGATTCGATCGAGACGACGGGGGCGGTGAACATGCCGGCCTGTGTTACGAAGAATTCCTCGCGGACGGTCGTCTTCTCTTCGGGATACGTGTCGAAGTAGTAGTCCGTATGGTCAGCGCGGACATCCCGGTAGCCCTGCGGCATGAAGGACCACAGGCCGCCGATGCGCAGCGGCGCGATGCCCCATCCATAGTGCCCGGAGAGTTGCTCGACCGGCCGCAGCGAGGCCTCGCGCGGTGCCGACAGTTTGACGAAACTGCGGTTCTCCTGGTTCCATACCTGGTATTCCGCCCGGATCCGGTCGCCGACGTGCAGCACGGTGCCCGGCTGGATCTCCTCCCACTGGAGGACGGTGCGGTTCTGCTCCTCGGTCCGGTCGTTGTATTTCTCCTCGACGCCCTTGGCGCGGAAGAACTTCCGGGTGACCGTGAATCCGTTGCCGGCGGCCGCGATCTCCGCGAACGGCTTCTCGTAGGTCTGCTTCATCAGGATGACACGGGTCTGCTTGACTGCCTCGGAGCCCTGCATGACACTGTGGATGGCATCCACGAAGGCCGGATCGGTATCCCAGTGCTGGGTCTCTTTCTGGAGCATCAGCCAGAGACGGATTCCGTCAGCCACGGCGGCAGGGGCGACTTTCTCGCCGGCAGGCACTTTGTCCGCGGCCGGGAGCCCGGCCAGCAGGTCGCAGAGCATCGAGTGGGCATAGGCCTCGCTCTCCAGCAGGCCGCGGAACGGCATGACCGCATTCGGGTAGTACATGCCGCCGTCCGGATGGTCGACCGCATATTCCAGCAAACTGACCACATCCGCTTCCAGAGACTTCCGCAGTTTGCTTTCCGCCCCGAAGGTCACGCCCCAGGCCTTGGCCAGGGCGATGCCGTCGGCATTGGCAACCAGGTTCTGCAGGGTCCGCAGCCGGCGGGCCTTGGCGAGGATCTGGCCGCTCAGGCCACGTTCCTTCTTCGGCACCAGGTATTCGGTGACATATTTCTTGAATTCCTTCATCCGTTTGTTGAACACCGTCGCGTCGCCCGTCGGCTTGACATCGAAGGAGACGAATGGATAATAGGAACGGACGAAGAGGTACTGCGTAATGGACAGTCCGCCGCACCAGAAGGGCCATTCATAGTCAAACTGGTTGCGGTCCAGGAACTTGACGGCTTTTTCCTGGGATCCGATGCCCTCCGGCAGCAGCCCGAGTGCGCCCAGTTTGGCGAAGCGTTCCAGCAGCACGGCCGTGATCATCGGGGAGGATTTCATGCCCTCGAACCAGGCGTATCCGCCGTCGCCGTTCTGGCAGGCGAGGATCCGCTCCTGCAGTTTCGCGGTCGGAGTCTCCGGCTCGAATTCCACGCCCATCGACCCGGCCAGCAGCCGGACATACAGGGTTTCGCTCAGCGACAGGACGTCCTGCGCGGCGGGCTCCACCTTGGACGGCAGGGCCTCGCGGACCATGTCGATGATGGAGATTTCCTTGTACTCGGCTCCGTAGCCCGAGGTGTTGACGAAAGCCGCCCGCAGCCGGGCGACAAGCGCCTCCTTGTCCATGCCGGCGAGCAGTACGGCGGAATGGGCCTCGGTCAAAGTCTGGATGGCCGGACGTACCGGGACGGTCAGGAACACACCGTCCGACACCGGCCCGCAGAGATAGGAGGCCTGGATGCCCAGGATGCCCGCCTGAACCAGTGCAGGATCGACGTCGATTTCATAGGAAACCGATTCCGTGGCTCCGTCCGCGAGCAGCGGCACCGGAGCCGCCAGGGTCTTGAAAGGAGCGGAGTTCCGGTCGTCGGACCCGAAGAGCCGCAGGATCATCTGTCCGTCGGACAGGTCGCGGCCGGCGCTGCTGGTCACGGTGACGGCGAACTTGTATTTGTCTCCGGCATAGAGGTATTTCGGCTCCATGACGGCGACCTTGACCGGCGTCGTCACGACCATTTCCTGGCGGACCAGGGCGTTGCGCATGGCCGGGTCATGGGCGAAGACGCTGACATAGTAGGTGGACAGTTTGTCGGAGGTCTTGAAACTGAAGGTCAGCCGGCCGTCGGCGTCGGAGCGGAGGAACGGCTGGAAGGTCAGCGCCGCCTCGAACCGCTCGCGGATCGGGACGTCGGCCCCGAGTTCGGCGGCTTCGGCTTCGTCAACCGAATCGAACATGGCACCGTTGGTCGCCATCATCGGCGCTTCCGCCGCCTCTTCCATGACCATCATGTCCATCGTCGCGGCGCTCTTGCTCAGCATGACATTGCCCCTGCGGGCGCTTCGTGCCACTCCGTAGCCCACGACCTCGACTTCCTCCAGCGCCTGGTCATCGTCTTCCAATACGACCCGCATGACGGAAGTGGCCGGAACCTTCACGCTCACATAACCGATCATACTCACTTCCAGCATCGTCCCGGCCGGGACATCCAGCACGAAACGTCCGTCGACATCCGTGACGACGGCTTCCGAGGTTCCCTCGGCCAGGACGGAGGCCCCGATGATGGGTTCACCGTCCGCATCGACGACCACGCCGACGATCCGGCCCGGCTGGCCGGTCGGCAGCGGTGCGACGAACTTCGGCGCATTCCGGTAGGGATCCACGCCGGTCACGGAACCGGTCACGGAGTTGTACGGGACCCAGGCAGGGGAGAACTGGCGCAGGTGCACGGTCGGCCAGTAGTTGGGTGCGATGGCATCGATGCTCTTGTCCCAGACGGCCGCCACGGCCTCGATGCCGGGAGCGGTCTGCAGGGTGAAGGTATATTCGGTTCCGGGCTGGGTCTTGTCCGTGAAGGAAGAGAAGGCCAGCGGCAGGTCCAGCGTCGTCCGGACACGGTGGAACTCGTGGTCATACTCGATGGCCTCGCCATATTTGAAATAGAAGACATGGACCCGGACGGCTTCCGGCCACGTTTCCTTATATTCCCATTCCAGCGTTTCGACCGAACCGGCCTTTCCGCGTTCGCCCGCCAGATACAACTGCTTGGAATCCAGCACTTCACGCTCGCGTCCAAAGACGGTTGCGATGGCCCATTCGGCACCGTCGGCCGTGCCCGTCTGTACGCGGATTTTCTTTCCGGCGGGGATTTCCGACGCTTCCGTCAGGAAGAACCGACGCACCGGCGCATCCAGCACCTTGTCCTGCGGACCGACCTTCAGGATCCGGCAGCGCTGGTCGTCGCCGATTTCCTTGTCCGGCACCTTCGCGGCCACCTGCAGGTCATAGAGACCGGAGGCGGGCAGCGCGATTTCCACGACGGTCCCGGATTCCACGGTTCCGGTAGCCACGGTCTTGCCGGTCCCGTCCTGGAGGGTGTAGGACACCGGCATCGGGACTTTGTCGCCTTCGGTGTTGCGGGCGGTCATTTCCACCCGGACCGTATCGGCATCAACCAGATAGCGGGTGACGCCGTATCCGTACCGGACAGGACGGCGGGGACGGAAAACCGGGTTCTGCCGTTCGTCCGCCGGGACGAATTCGCCGTCCGCGGCGTTCAGGATGTCGAGCGATACCTCGACCTGGTCCGCGACCCAGACACCTGTCTCAAACTCCTGGGTTTCGCCGGTGGCGTCGACGACCTTGACCGTCACGTCGTGATGACCGGACTGCGCCGGCGTGAACCGCAGCGAGAAGGATCCGTCCGCTTCGGGCTGAACCGTCTGTTCGGAGATGACTTCGCCGTACCGCAGGACCTGCGCCGTCACGGCCGCGCCGGAAAGCGAATGGCCGGAATAGGACTTGATCTTGCCGCGGATCTCGGCTTCCTCGCCCGGGAGATAGAGTTTTCCGACCGGCTCGAAGTCCAGGGTGAAGGTAGGCAGGACGAATTCGTCGACCCGCATTGAGCGGGAACCGACCTGGTCCTTGCCATGGAAGATGTGCAGGGAGAAATAGCCGCCCCGCTGTCCTTTGGGGAGGGTGAAGGATCCGGCGATGGATCCGAATTCATTGGTCTTGAGGATTTTCTTCTCGAGTTCGTCCCCCTGGGCGTTCTGCAGCCGGACTTCCAGCAAGACGCCGGGGACCACGGCGGCCGACTTGCGCAGGTCACCCGTGAAATAGACCGCCTTGAACTGCAGGGTGTCGCCGGGATTGTACGCACCCCGGTCCAGGTAGATGTTGGTGTATTTGCCGTCTTCGGTCCATTCGCCGGTGTCCCTGTATCCGCCGATGGAGAGTTGCTCGCTGCGGCGGGTCCGGCCGGCTTCGGAAATCTCTGCCTGCAGGGAATAGTAGACGCGCTGGTTGTCCAGCATCTGGGCCATGGAGGCGGGCAGGCGGGTGAAACCGTCCAGGGTGACCTGCTCCGTCGCCACGACCTTGTCTCCCTTGCGGAGGATCAGGCGGCACTGCTCCAGCGGCTTTCCGCTTTCGAAATCAGCGACATAGACTGTAAAACCAGTTTTTTCGGTCCGGTGGACCATGGAAAGGGTGTGGCTGCGCCAGGATGCCCGGCCTGATACCTTGCCGTTGACGGCCGTGACGGAAAAGTCGCCGTCGTCGAGCCGGGGCATCGGGACCGAGACCCGGTCCATGGCATAGAAACTGCCCTCGGGGTTGCGGACGGTCACCTTGTGCCGGACCGTGTTGTCTTCGCGGACCGTGACATCCGCGGAGGACAGGTTCCGGAAGGACACGATGATGGAATCTTCCTTGACGCTGACCTGCAGGTATTGGCTGTTGAGGGTCTTGACCAGGTTGTCCACGCCTTCGCAGGCCTTGGCGATCCGCGCTTCTGCGCCCGTCAGTTTTCCTTTGTCGGAGAGATATTTCCGGCAGTCGGCCAGCAGGGCCTTGTAGTCGTCGGACTTGCCGCCTTCCCGGTTGAGGTCGGAGAACCGCATCTCCAGCAGGTCTTCGCGCGGATAGAAGGCCACGGCGCCGGCGGCAGGATCGGCCACGATGGCTTCAAGGGCTTCTTTCCGGGCTTTCTGGTCAGGGATGCGCGTCGCGACGTAGTAGCGCAGCGCCGGCCAGGCAGGATACCGGGTGCCGATCTCGGCCTTGAGGGTGGAATAGAGTTCATCCTTGTCCGGCTCGTCATATTTCATCTGCCGGCTCGGGAGCAGGCTCCACAGGACATATTCCCGGTCGTTCTGGACGAATTCTTTCAGGGCTCCGCCCAGGTAGCCGCCGAGGTTGCGCCAGAACTCCGGATGGCGGGTGCTGAAGGCATCCGCATGCGACCGCACGTATTCCCAGCGTTCTTCGGTGGATTTCCCGCCGAATTCGCCCATCCAGGTAAAGGTCACGATAGGTTCGTCGAACTGCCGGACCAGGCGGGAGAATTCCTCCCTGGCCGCATCGCGCTCCTTCCAGTTACGGCGCTGGACGGCATAGACATATTCCTTGCCGGCGTCATAGAAGTCCGCCGCGAGATGGCGCTGCATCGCTTCGGTGCGGATACCCTGCAGCAGTTCCGCCTCTCTCTGGGGGCGGTCCGCCTTGCGGGCTTTTTCATACTCGGACCATTGGCTGAGCAGGATATGGCCGTTTTCGTCTGTTTTCGGGGTTTGGGTCATGGAACTGGCAATCAGTTTTACGCTTATGAGGGCGGCGAGGAAAAGGACCGTCGCCGCGACTAACCGGGTAATGGATTTCATGGTATGGTTCTTAGCGGCCCTGCCGGCTTGCAGGGAAGCAGGGCACGGCTTCGGTTACTGCAAAAGTACTGCCACCGATGTAGATGAGGGGTTTCCCCTGCGGGTCCCAGGTCTGGGCGGCCAGGTTCACGGCCATTTCCACGGCGTCCCGGACGCGGTCGCAGGCATAGAGGCGGCCGGTGCCGGCGCCCTGGGCGCGGAGGTATGCGGCGTAGCGGTCGCGGATTTCGGCGGCGGGGAGGGCGCGGCGGTTCTGCGGGGTGGTGAAGATATAGGTGGCGTTGCGGGGCATCAGGGGCAGGATCGCGTCGAGGTCCTTGTCTGCCATGATGCCGTAGACGATGATCAGGGAAGAATACACTCCGCCGCCGAGCATGCCTTCAAGTTGTTTGAAGTTGTAACGGAGGGCGGCGGCGTTGTGGCCGATGTCGCACAGGACGTCGGGCTGGGTGCTGATGCGTTCCCAGCGGCCGTGGAAATCCATGCGGGCGGCGGTGTGGACGAGGCCGTCGAGGAGCACGGGGTCATGGATGCCGAGGATGTCCAGGGCGGTCAGGACCGTCCGCAGGTTCATGGCCTGGGCCGCTCCCTGGAGGTCCATCCGGCGGAGAATGTCCTCATGCTGTTCCCAGAAAGGAGGAAATTCATTTTCGGCGATGTACAGGTCCGAATCCGTCTCCATGGCCTTGGCCGTGAAGACCGGCAGGGTCTCGGGAAGCACCTCTCCGACCAGGGCGGGGACGCCGTCCTTGAAGATGCCGGCTTTCTCGGCGGCGACGGCCTCGAGGGTGTGTCCCAGCAGGTCACAGTGGTCCAGCCCGATGCTGGTCACGACGCTCAGGTCCGGGGTGATGATGTTGGTGCTGTCGAGCCGGCCGCCGAGTCCGACTTCGATGACCGCCACGTCGACGTTCTCCGTCTCGAACCATTTGAAGGCCATTCCGGTCGTGATCTCGAAAAACGAGAGGTCCAGCCGCTCGAAATCCGCTTTCCACCGTCCGATGAAGTCCATGACGAATTCCTTGGACACCAGGTGCGTGACGTTCCCGCGTCCGTTTCCCGGAGCCGCGACCCGCATCCGCTCCCGGAAGTCCAGGATGTGCGGGGAGGTGTAGAGCCCGACCTTCAGGCCGCAGGCGGACAGGGCCGATGCCAGCAGATTCGCCACCGAGCCTTTCCCGTTGGTCCCGGCGACATGGATCGTCCGGTAGGAATGGTGCGGATGGCCCAGCAGGCCGTCAAATTCCCGCATCCGGTCCAGTCCCGGTTTGTAGGCGTCGCTCATCGCGGCGGCCTGAACCGACGGAAACCGTTGGAACAAAGCGTTTATTTCAGCGGAATATTGCTCTTCGAAGGTCATTTTATTTGAACTTGCGGTCAAATTTACTTATTTTTGAGGACACATAAAAGGAAAGTTATGAAGGAAAACGCATCGGCCTTGTATTCGAAATATGTGATCGACGGCATCCGGATGGAGGTTACGCCCGGTCAGATGCTCGATGCGGCCTGCGGACAGCCGTCTGTCGGGGAGGAATATGAACCGATCGTCGACGAGCGGCCGGATCCGGATCCCACCCCGGTGGTCTATGACCCTTACCGGATCGGGGAGTATCTCGAAAAGACCACAGCAGCCGCTTCGCCCCGGAAAGTCCCGGCGGGCTACGCGGATTCCTTCACGCGCGGATGCATCGCCCAGGCCCTGGCCGGCATGCTCTGGCGCGAGGGCCATTTCCGGCTGGACGACCTGCATGTCCACCTCGGCTGGAAGTGGAATGAGGCGCCCGTCGGTGCCATGACCGGATTCTACGCCTCCGTCGAAGCGGCCTGCGACTATCTGGACGGACTGGGACTGCCGCTTTCCGGTTACAGTTACGCCGAGGCGCGCACCCAGTCCCTGACGGTCCGCTGCGGCCTGTCGAAGGCCAGCGAGCAGCGGGCTTCGGACGAGGAGGACCCGATTTTCCAGGAACTTCCGTTCCGGACGCTGCGCCCCCGGCTGGGGACCCGCCGCAAATGTGCCGCCACGTTGTCGGGCAGCACGGACTCCTGGGTGATTTACATTCCCTTCGATACCTGCAGTTTCCGGCTGGGCGGTTCCCTGCTTTCCGAAGAACTTGGCACACCGGGCGGCAAGGCGCCGGATATCATGGAACCGGATTATTTCATCGACTGCTTCGAAGTCGTGCGGGAACTCGTGGAGGACGGAATCGTCCTGGCGGGGGAGACCGTGGGCGACGGCGGGCTGATGACGGCCATCGGCCGGATGTGCGGTGACATGGGCCTGGCCGTGGACCTGTCCGGCCTGGTCAAGGCCTACGGGGAACAGGATACGGTCCGCCTGCTGTTTGCCGAAGTGCCGGGCGTGCTCATCGAGATCCGGGACTATGACTTTGACTATATCGACGCCGAACTGCTGCTGCAGGACGTCGCCTATTATCCGCTCGGCCGGCCGAACCGCAGCGGACGCATCACGGTGTCAGACACGGACGGAATCTCGGGCATCCTGGGATCCCTGCTCGGCGAGGGCGCCGTGGAAGGAGAAGATTAACCGCTTATAGCACAAAACGATATGCCAACCTACGCCAATGTACCGGCCAAGAATCGCAAGGGCAGGCAGCCCAAGATTTTCGTGCTGGACACCAACATTATCCTGCATGACTACAAGGCCGTCGGGAAATTCCAGGACAATGACGTCGTCATCCCGATCGCCGTCATCGAGGAACTCGACAAGTTCAAGAAGGGGAACGACGCCCTCAGTTACAACGCCCGCGGGTTCATGCGGGACCTCGACAAACTGACCGAAGGGAAGATGTTCGGGAAGGACGGCGTGCCGCTGGGACGGAATCGGGGGAGGATCAAGATCGAGCCCAACCATCCGTTCCCGGAAGAGTTGCAGGACCTGTTCATCGACGACACCCAGGACCACCGCATCCTGGCGACGGCCATCTGGGTGCGCGACACCCACCCCGGCCGCTTCACGGCCCTGGTGACCAAGGACATCAACCTGCGCATGAAGGCGAAGGCCGCCGGCATGGAGGCGCAGGATTACCTGACCGACCGGGTCGAGGAATCGAAGGTCGAAAATGCCCAGAAGGAACTTCAGGTCATCGACGGGATGCCGTCCGACGTCCTGCAGAAACTGGCCTACGGGCCGGAAGGCGCCGTTCCGTGGGATGACCTTTTCGACGATGAACCGGCACCCAACCAACTGTACAAGTTCACCTGGTCCGGTGATACCATCTGCGCCCGTTACGACGCCCTCCGGGACCGGATCGTGCAGGTCCGCAAGCGGGAGGCCTACGGCATCCGCCCGCGCAACGACGAGCAGCGGTTCGCCCTGGACGCCTGCCTCAATCCGGACATCCAGCTGGTCTCGCTGACCGGCGGAGCGGGTACCGGAAAGACGCTGCTGGCCCTGGCGGCCGCCCTGGAACAGGCCAAGGACTATGACCAGATTATCCTGTCCCGGCCGACCGTGATCCTCGGCAACCAGGAAATCGGCTTCCTGCCGGGCGACGAGAAGACGAAGATGTCGCCTTTCCTCCAGCCGCTCATGGACAACCTGGGGGTCATCAAGTCCCAGTTCCGGCCTTCCAGCAAGGAGGCGCTCCGCCTGGAGGGTTTCCTCAAGGACGAGAAACTCGTGATCACCCCGCTGGCCTACATCCGCGGCCGCAGTCTCGGCAAGGCCTTCTTCATCATCGACGAGGCGCAGAACCTGACCCCGCATGAGGTGAAGACGGTCATCACCCGCGCCGGCGAGGGAACGAAGATGGTCTTTACGGGCGATATCTTCCAGATCGACCAGCCGTATCTCGATCAGTGGAGCAACGGCCTGACCCACCTGGGCGAGAAGATGGCGGGGCAGCGGCTGTTCCAGCATGTCTTCCTGCGGAAGGGCGAACGTAGCGAATTGTCCGAAATCGCCGCGAAACTGTTATAATTCGGAATTTTATTTGTATTTTTGTAGACCGGAACGAAAGTACCGGGCCTTTGAAACGAAATTATTTATCTAAAATCTTATAATCCATGTTCGAAGACAAGAAAAGAGTTTACCGCTTCGGTGGCAAGAAGGCCGAAGGAAACGGTAAGATGCGTGAGCTCCTGGGTGGAAAGGGAGCCAACCTTGCCGAAATGAATCTTCTGGGTATGCCGGTTCCGGCCGGTTTCACCATTACCACCGAATGCTGCGCCGAGTACTATGCGCTGGGCGGTGGATACAGCAATGACCTCAGGAAAGATGTCGCGCAGGCCATGAAGGCCACCGAGGACATCATGGGCAAGAAGTTCGGCGATCCGAAGGACCCGCTGCTCGTCAGCTGCCGTTCCGGTGCCCGCAGTTCCATGCCGGGCATGATGGACACCATCCTGAACATCGGCCTTTGCTCCGAGACCATCCCGGGCTTGATCAAGAAGACGAACAACCCGCGTTTCGTCTATGACGCCTACCGCCGCCTCATCATGATGTACTCCGACGTCGTCATGGAGAAGGCCGAGGGCATCGAACCGGCCGACGGCCAGGGCATCCGCCAGCAGCTCGACCGCATGATGCAGGAAGTCAAGGACGCGAAGGGTTACACCAGCGACACCGAACTGACCGCCGAAGAACTCCGTGACCTCGCGGAGGCCTTCAAGGTCCGTATCAAGGAAGTCCTCGGCGTCGAATTCCCGGACAATGCCAAGGATCAGCTCTGGGGCTCCATCGGCGGCGTGTTCAAGTCCTGGAACGGCAAGCGCGCCATCGCCTACCGCCGCATCGAGAAGATTCCGGATGACTGGGGCACCGCCGTCAACGTGCAGGCCATGGTCTTCGGCAACATGGGCGATACCTCCGCGACGGGCGTCGCGTTCTCCCGCAACCCGGCCAACGGTGACAACAAGTTCTACGGCGAGTGGCTCATCAACGCCCAGGGCGAGGATGTCGTTGCCGGTATCCGCACCCCGAACCCGCTGAACGAAGCGACCAAGAGCGAGAAGAACAAGGATCTCGCCTCCCTCGAGAAGGCCATGCCGGCCGTCTACAAGGAACTCGATGACATCCGTCTGCACCTGGAGAACCACTTCCACGACATGCAGGATATCGAATTCACCATCCAGGAAGGCAAGTTGTGGATGCTCCAGTGCCGTATCGGCAAGCGCACCGGCCTCGCCGCCCTGCAGATGGCGATGGACATGCTCGACGAGGGCATGATCGACGAGAAGACCGCCGTGATGCGTGTTTCCCCGTCCCAGCTCGACGAAGTACTCCACCCGATCCTCGACCCGGCTTCCGAGAAGAAGGCCAAGGTGGTCGCCCAGGGTCTCCCGGCTTCCCCGGGCGGCGCCGTCGGTACGATCGTCTTCACTTCCGAGGCCGCCATGCAGGCCCAGAAGGAAGGCCGCAACTGCATCCTCATCCGTGAGGAGACTTCTCCGGAAGACATCGAGGGTATGCGTGCCGCAGCCGGTATCCTGACGACCCGCGGCGGCATGACCTCCCACGCCGCCCTCGTGGCCCGTGGCTGGGGCAAGTGCTGCATCGTCGGCTGCGACTCCATGAAGATCAACATGGAAGAGCAGTGCGTCACCTTCGGCGACAGCACCAAGAAGTACAAGGAAGGCGACTGGCTGAGTCTTAACGGCACCAAGGGCCTGGTCTACAACGTCCGCATCGACACGATGGACGCCACCGAGAACCCGCTGTTCTCCAAGTTCATGGCGATCGTCGACAAGTACCGCAAACTTGGCATCCGCACGAATGCTGATACGCCGGAAGATGCCGCCAAGGCCATGAAGTTCGGTGCCGAAGGCATCGGCCTGTTCCGTATCGAGCACATGTTCTACGGCAAGAACTCCGAGCGTCCGCTCGCCAAACTCCGCAAGATGATCCTGTGCGACACGGACGCCGAGCGCCGCGCCGCCCTGGCTGACCTCGAGCCGTACATCAAGGCCGCGGTCAAGAGCACCCTGTCCATCACGGACGGCAAGCCGGTCGTGTTCCGTCTGCTCGACCCGCCGCTCCATGAGTTCGTCCCGCGCACCGAGGACAAGAAGAAGGAACTCGCCCGCGAACTCGGCATCTCCGTCGAGGAGGTCGAGAAGCGTGGTGAATCCCTGCACGAGCAGAACCCGATGATGGGTCACCGCGGTGTCCGTCTGCATGTCAGCTTCCCGCTGATCGCCGAGACCGAGTACCGTGCCATCTTCGAGGCAACCGCCGAACTGCAGAAGGAAGGCAAGCACCCGATGCCGGAGATCATGATCCCGGTCACCATCTCCGCCCGTGAGCTGAGCTTCCAGAAGGCGATCTGCGACCGCATCAAGGCAGAGGTCGAAGGCCGTTACATGGAGAACATCAAGTACCAGTTCGGTACCATGATCGAAATCCCGCGCGCCGCCCTGACCGGTGACCGCATGGCCCGTACGGCCGAATTCTTCTCCTTCGGTACCAACGACTTGACCCAGATGACCTTTGGTTTCTCCCGCGACGATATCGGTACCTTCATGGGTGAGTATCTCGGCAACAAGATCCTCGACATCGACCCGTTCCAGACCATCGACCAGAAGGGTGTCGGCAAACTCGTCGAGTACGGCATCCAGGCCGGCCGCAGCCGTCGTCCGGAACTGAAGTGCGGTGTCTGCGGTGAGCATGGCGGCGATCCGGAGTCCATCCGCTTCTTCAACAAGATCGGTATCGACTACGTCTCCTGCTCTCCGTTCCGCGTGCCGATCGCCCGCCTTGCGGCCGCGCAGGCAGCCATTGAGCAGAGCAAGTAAGCCGAATTTTTACTATCTTTGGGGTGCTCCGGTTTTCCGGGGCACCCTTTTGTTTGCATGACTATGAAAAATATACTGATAACCTGGATGCTGGCCGCCTTGCTGGCCGTGCCGGCAGTGGCTGCCCCGAAGTATGATTCCCAACGGCCTGCGGTCGGTGACCGGCTCTTCCGCAGCGATGCGGTCGAGGCGAAGATCACCGAGGTGGCCGGGATGCTGAAAAATCCCAAGCTGCGCTGGATGTTCGTGAACTGTTTTCCGAACACCCTCGATACGACCGTCCATTTCCGGGACGGGGAGACGCCGGAGACCTTCGTCTATACCGGTGACATCCATGCCATGTGGCTCCGGGATTCCGGTGCGCAGGTCTGGCCCTATGTCGCCTATGCCTCTGGGGACGAGCATCTGCGGCGGATGCTGGCGGGCGTCATCAACACCCAGTTCCGCCTGATCACCATCGACCCGTATGCCAATGCTTTCAATGACGGCCCGACAGGGGAGGGCGCGAAAGACGATACCGGCGCACCGCACAACCCGAATGTCTTCGAGCGCAAATGGGAGGTCGACTCGCACTGCTATCCGGTCCGTCTGGCGTATCATTACTGGAAATCCACCGGAGATACGTCCGTCTTCGGCGAAACCTGGCTGCGGGCGATCCGGACCATCCTGGAAACCTTCCGGGTGCAGCAGCGCAAGGAAGGCGACGGGCCGTATTATTTTCTCCGGGTCACCGACCGCCAGCTGGACACCAAGGACCGCGTCGGCCGGGGCAATCCGGTCAATCCGGTCGGCCTGATCGCTTCTTCGTTCCGTCCGTCCGACGACGCCACCCAGTTTGAATTCCTGGTTCCGTCCAATTTCTTTGCGGTCAGTATTTTACGGAAGGCGGCCGAGATTTTGGAGACCGTCAATCATGAAGCCGGCCTGGCCGGGGAATGCCGGACGCTGGCCGATGAGGTCGCCGCCGCCCTGCAGCAGTATGCCGTCAACCGTACGACCGCATTCGGCCCCATCTATGCCTTCGAGGTGGACGGATTCGGCAACCAGTACCTGATGGACGATGCCAACGTGCCGAGCCTGCTGTCTTTATCCTACCTCGACGAAACGCTTGCCGACGATCCGGTCTATCAGAATACGCGCCGCTTCGTCTGGAGCGACAGCAATCCCTATTTCTGGCGGGGCAAGGCCGCCGAGGGCATCGGCGGACCGCACATCGGAACTGAAGTCATCTGGCCGATGAGCATCATGATGTGTGCCTTCACGGCGACCGACGATGCGGAGATCAAGTGGTGCATCGAGACCCTGCTGGCCACGGATGCCGGCACCGGTTTCATCCATGAGTCCTTCCACCGGGACGATGCATCCAACTTCACCCGTCCCTGGTTCGCCTGGCAGAACACCCTCTTCGGCGAACTGGTCATCAAACTGATCGACGACGGAAAACTGAAACTGCTCAACAGCATCCGCTCAGAGTAAGGTTTACACGGAACCTGTCATACGGGCGACCAGTTCTTCCGGGGTGAAAATGGGAAGGTCCGTCGTTGCCCTGTCTCTTCTGAAAGAACGGTCGGATGTAACAAGAAGATCGCATCCTTCACTGTCTGCCAGTGCGAACTGGGCGTTGTCCTCGAGGTCTTCCGAGGGGGATGACAGTGCATCTCGGATATTGGCGGAATCGATGCTCCGGATATTGATGAAACTCAGGATCAGAAGAATTTGCCTGGAAAACTGTACCGGAGAGTAATCGGTTGCTTTGGACAAGATGTAAGCCGCATCCAGGATGCTCTGTGTCGAGAGAACGGCTTCCATGTAACCGGACCGGATTGCCTGGAAAATGATGCGTGACGCTTTGGAACACGGACGTTCCATCGGGGACAGGACATCCAGAAGGATGTTGGTATCCAGATAGATTTTCAGACTATTCCTTCCCATACTTCTCCCAAAGACAGGCTAGTTTCGGGTCTGCAGCCAGTTCTTCTTCTGTTGGTTTTTCTAACCGGAATTGGCCCAGTCCGAGGATTTCTTCAGAGATGCTGAAATTCTCAGGCAAGGTTGGGAAATGAAGCATCGTTTCCCGTTCGAGCAGCTGCTCAACATAACTGTTGAAGGATTTCTTCTCCTTCCGCGCACGTCTCCTGACCCTTTCCATCAGTTCCGGTTTCAGGCGGAGGACAGTTTGTATCCGAGGCGTTTCCATGTTCTTTTTCTGCAAATTTAAGAAATCTGATATCAATTTCAAATATTGATATCATAAATGCTGTTGCAACAAAACGAGCCGTCGGAAATCCGGCGGCTCGTTCTATCGTGCGTAAGGTGAACGATTATTTCACACGGTTCAGGGTGACAGCCTTGCGGGCCTTGAGCTGCTGGCTGTTGAGCGTGAACGGAATCCGATAGTTGCTCGCCTTGATGGAAGAGGTGCTCGGATCCTCTTCTTCCTCATCGGCATAAAGATCTTCAAGACTCATTATCCAAGTTCCGTCAAGGACGGTGTAAGCATCATAGATACCAGCGCCGCTTTCTTCAAAGATGTCTGAACCAATGCAGGGCATACTCTCACCGGCGACAAGGGAGAAGGTCAGGTCTTCAGTGAATTGCAGCACCATGTCGTCAGCGGTCAAATAATACTTGTCGGTAACTTGTAACCCGCAAAGCGCCAAATACTCGAGGTCTTCAACCTCATCGTCGGCATCCTGCCACAAATATTGGATCGGGACGGAAAGTGTTCCATCGGCCACATTGAAGGTACCGTAAAGCTGATCGATCGGCCATCCGAGGAAATTGGTCGTGAACTTTACATTGCCGTATCCACTGTCGTCGGGCTCAATGACTACATATGTTGACTCGGGCTCGTCCCCTTCTTCTGCGAAATAACTGGTGGCTGCAACCTGATAGACACCGTAGATATCCTCAAGATTGAGTATCGGTGTCGGCACCTCAAGGGCGGCGACCTCGGTCACGCGGTTGCGGACCACTTCGATATCCGACACGGTGGTCTTGGAGAGGTAGGGGGTGACTCCGTCTCCCCCGATCAATTCAATCTTGAGCCCGGTTGTGAGCGTACCGACGGGCATCGGGAAATAGACGTCAAGGGTGTGCTGTTCGTTTGAAGTTACTTGGAAGAACAAAAACTTACCACCGTCTGTACTGTTCAGGGAGAAGACGCCATTCTCATCCGCGACGAAGGTGCCTGTGATAACTTCATTGGCTGTGAGGGAGACGTACGCGACATCTTCCGGAACATTCGTGAAGGAGAATTTGACGACACCCATCGCAGTAGAGAACTTGTATTTGCCGTCCTCCTGTTTCTGGCCGACGAGGGGAAGATTGGCCATCGGATTGTCGCTGGATATATATCCGTTCGCGACATCTTCGCCCTGGACGTCCAGCATGTAGAAACGAGGCAAGGTTACGCTCAGGGCACCGTCCGTGACCTGCGGGTTGAGGTTGGAGGGATAGACGGCCCACTGGCCGAAGGTCGCTCCGTCGGAGATTTCACCGCTGAAAGTGGTGGCGCGGCCGGTGGCGGAGGCGGTGAATTCATCGAACTTCACTTCGCCGTCGAGTTCTTCCATGACGGAGATCTTGTCGCCTTCGATCCAGCTGAAGGTCTTGTCATTGGCATAAGCGGTCTTGGTCCCGTCGATGGTGGCCTCGATGGTCGCTTTGTGGGTGGCCTTGGCGGCCGGGGCGTCCATTTCCTGTTCCTTGTTGCAGGAAACGGTCAGTGCTGCTGCGAGGGCAAGCACGGGGAGAAGGATTTTCTTCATTTCGTTTTTCGTTTCAAGTTTAACAGGAAAAGGATTAACCCCAAGGGTTGGTCTGTCCAGGATCGTCGAGATCCAGACCGTCATTCTCATCCGTCTGGACGGACAGGATGCTTACCTCGAGCCGGACGTCGAGGCTTTCGGCCTCGGGGGCTTCATACCAGAGTTTCTTTTTCATAAACATATATCATTTTGGTTTGTTTCCGAACAAGCGCTGTGAGCGCATGAATACAAAATCGTCCAAATTTTGCATTTTAATCTGTAACGGACAAAATTTTCGACCAAATTACATATATATCGATTAAAAAAGCGAATATTTTGTTCCTTTATGACAATCCAAATGAGAAAGTTCCTGCGTGAAGGACGTATAGGAACGAAACGAGCCGTCGGAATTCCGGCGGCTCGCTTCTATAAGAAGTAGGGGAATGGCTTATTTCTGGAGACGGGGAGTGACCTCGCCTACACGGTGCGGCATGCACATAAGTGCAAATACATTCATAATTTGCAATTATTTATGCGACAAACAAATAGGATTTTCCTTTGCGCCGAGATTTCCGACCATTAGAACAAAAACACTCAATCTTCTGTGATTCTGACCTTCCTGTCCGGATATGAAAAAGGCCGACGGGAAACCGCCGGCCTTCTGTAAAAGGCAGAGATTAAGATTCAATTATTTGCCGATCATGCCCTTGACGGGAGTCTTGCCAGGGAGGGTCTTGCCGGCCTTGAAAGGAACCTTGACGGAATTGGTCCGGGTGGCCTTGATCTTGCTCGCATCGAAGAACGGGTTGGCCTTGGATGCCTTGGCGGTCGGGGCCAGGCTCGCTCCGTCAGTTTCGGCCCAGGCACCAGTGAGTACCAGATAGACGTCGGCCCATCCGCTACCGCCGTCTTCGCTGTTTGCGGCGAAGTACAGGGCAGGCGCGTATTCACCAACGGAAGTGAAGTTGCCGGGTTGCGTAAACTGCAGGAACATGGCGTCTTCATAGTTGATGTCCTCGATAATAGTTTGACCTTCCTCATCTTCTCCCAGCAACGCAGATATTAAAATCCAAGTACCATCTTTCTCTTCATCTACATAGACTTCCTGTGCGGGGAAATACAGGATCTGTGATTCTTCATCGTACATGCCATACATCGCGTCAATCGGCCAGCCGATGAATGATCCGGGAATCATGGCGTCGGCCTCTTCAATATCGCTGGGCTCGATGGACAGGTCCCACTGCTCCCATCCATAACGGGCTCCGTACGAGGTGGTCGTGTATTCGCCGAAGATATCCTCAAGTGCGACGGGTTCGGCATCAGGGAGAGCGATCGGGGCAAGTTCGGTCACGCGGTTGCGGACGACCTCGATGTCCTTGGCCGTGGTGATGGAGAAAAGGGTGTTGACACCGATGTCTTCCAGCCAGACTTCCATGCCGGCCGTGAGCGTTCCGACGGGCATCGGGACATAGACATCCAGGGTGCCGTCTTCGTTGGGGACGATCTCCCACCAGGAGTACCCAGCCTCCGCGTCTTCACCGACATAATTGGCCGACTTGACCGTTCCATCCTCATCAGCGGTGAAATAGCCATAGATCGGCTCTTTCGCATTGATGTTGAAGTAATATGCGTTCGCCGGGACATTCGTGAAGGAGAATTTCACCGCGCCCATGGCGGTGGAGAAAACGTATCTGTCGTCATTTTCATGTTTCTGACCAACAAGCGGAAGATATTTCAGCGGGTTGGCCGGATCGATTTCCTGGACGGAACCATGCTCGACGCGGACGGTCAGGACGCCGGATTCATCGACTGCCGGTTCGAGGGTAGCGGGATAAACGGCCCATTTCCCGAGCATTGCGCCATCGGAGAGTTCGCCGTCAAAGGTTGTGGAACGACCGTCAGACAGGGCGGTGAAAACATCGAACTTCACTTCGCCATCCAGGTCTTTCATGACGGAGATCTCATCGCCGGCGAGCCAGGTGAAGGTCTTGTCATTGGCATAATAAGTCTTGGTTCCGTCGATGGTGGCTTCGATGGTCACTCTCTTGGAGCCATTGGCGGCCGGGGAGTCCGTTCCCTGTTCCTTGTTGCAGGAAACGGTCAGTGCTGCTGCAAGGGCGAGCACGGGGAGAATGATTTTCTTCATTTCTTTGTTCGTTTCTAATTTGACAGGGAAAGATTAACCCCAAGGGTCGGTGGTGACCGGATCGTCGAGATCCAGATCGTTGTTTTCATCCGCCCGGACAGACAGGATGCTTACCTCGAGCCGGATGTCGAGGTTCTCGGCCTCAGGGGCCTCATACCAGAGTTTCTTTTTCATAGACATATATCACTATTTGGTTTGTTGCAAAGCAAGGTTTTTTACGTATAAATGCAAAAACGTCCAAAATTTGCAATTATTTATGCAACAAGCAAATAGATTATTCCTATGCAACGAGAATTCCGTCCTTTCGAACGGATTGGCTTTCAAAAAGAAGGATTATCTGGATTCTTCCGCTATCCGGAAACGGACGGACAGGGTCCGGCCTTCCGTGTCGACGACTGTGAGGGCATGGTCGCCCGTCCCGGGCTGGAGGGACATCTGGTGGAGATAGCGGGTCTGGCCGAGATATTGCCCGTCCATGTGCCAGAAAACCGTGGCGGAAGGATCGCGGTGGGCGAGCTGGAAAACAGCGCCTTTGACCTGGCCGTCAAGCTGGCGGGGCAGCCAGAGGGTGCTGCCCGGTTCGGGATAGATGAACTCCATGACAGTCTGCACCCCACGGACAGGAGGATGGTATTCCGGATGATGCTGCCGGTAGTACCATTCCATGGCCGGGGGAAGCAGGAAAGAACCGTCGGGCTGATGGTACGGGCAGGGATCGCTTTCCAGGGCCGCCTTGGACAGCAACAAGGTGTCGGCTTCGGCGCAGTTGAGTCCTTTCAGGTGGCCGGAAACGGCACAGACCTCTGCCCGGATGCCGTCCGTTGGCAGCGGTTCGGCGAACCAGGCCCCGTCGGCATAGTCGGACGCGACTTCCCGGATGGACAGGAGCCCGAAGAGTTCGAAGAGGACCGGTCCTGCCGTCCGGGCGCCGGTCAGTCCCGGAACGCCTGCCCCTCCGGCGTTCCCGACCCAGACTCCGACGGTATAATCCGGTGTGACCCCGACCGCCCAGGCATCCCGGAATCCATAACTGGTGCCGGTCTTCCAGGCGACCTTGCGGACCGACCGGACCAGGTGCCAGTCGATTTCGTCGGGCCTGTTCACTTCCGAGAGTGCCTCGAACGTGTGCCAGAGGGCGGCTTTGTCCTGAAACGGGCCGTCAGTATCATATAGATAGGATCTTGCCAGGCCGCAGTAGGCACGGGTGATGTCCCACAAGGTTCCTTCGCCGCCGCCGAGGATCAGCGACAGGCCGTAGTCGGCCGGACTGCGGGTCAGGGTCGTCAGGCCGGCCTGCTGCAGGAGATGCTGGAACTTCGGGACGCCATACCGGCGCAGCATGTGGACGGCAGGAACGTTGAGGGATCGGGCCAGGGCGTTGGCGGCGGGCACGGCGCCGTAGAACTGGAGGTCGAAGTTCTGCGGGGAGAAACCGCCGATGTTGACCGGGATGTCCGGAAGCAGGGTGTTGGGCAGGATCTGTCCTTCCTGCAGGAGTGCGCAGTAAAGAAATGGTTTGAGGATGCTGCCCGTGCTGCGGGGCGAACGGGCGATGTCCACCTGCCGGCCGGGCCGGTCTCTCTCGGGGTCGGCATTGCCGACATAGGCCAGCACGGAACCGGTCCGGTTGTCCAGCACCACGGCGCAGAGGTCGCCGATGCCGGTAAGGGACAGTTCCCGGGACCATCGGCTGGCGACGGCTTCGACCTGTTCCTGCAGCGGCAGGGAAATGCTGGTCCGGCTGCGCTGCCCCTTCGGCTGTGTCTCAACCCATTGCGCGGCATGGGAGGGAAGGGCTTTGGGGGCGTCCGGGAGGGGTTCTCCACACGCCAGGGCATGGTCGAGGGAGTCCAGGTATCCGCGTTGCTGCAATTTGTCCAGCAGGCGGTTCCGCTTTGCCAGCAATTGCTCGCGCCCTTTGCCCGGATGCAGACTCGAGGGCGCATTGGGCAGGACGGCGAGCGTGGCCGCTTCTCCCCAGGACAGGTCGTCCGCCGGACGGCCGAAATAGCGCCACGCGGCGGCTTCCAGTCCGACCACGTTTCCGCCGAAGGGCGCATGGGCCGCGTAGAGCGAGAGAATCTTGTCCTTGCTGCAGCGGGCTTCCAGCCGGGTGGCCTGGACGGCCTCCACGGCTTTCTGCCAGAGCGTCCGTTCCTTGCCCCGCGACATCCGGATGACCTGCATGGTCAGGGTGCTGCCGCCGCTGGTGACATGGCCCGCTTTCAGGTTTCCGGCCAGGGCGCGTACGATGGCGACGGGGTTTACGCCCGGATGCCAGCGGAACCAGCGGTCCTCGAACTGGATGAGGGCGGTGGCGAATTTCTCTGGCACCGTGTCCCGCGGCGGGAACCGCCACTGGCCGTCAGCCGCGATCCGGGCTCCGAGCAGGTTTCCGTCCCGGTCTTCGACGACCGTACTGTATGAGACGTCCCGGAACAGCGTCCGTGGCAGGCAGCAGAGCCAGCCCAGCAGCAGGACGCCGGCCGTCATGAGGACGGCCTGTTTCCGGGACGGTCTTTTCATCGGGTCACGACGGCGGTCCCGGAGGCGGTGTTGGCCGCTACCCGGCTGTCATACATGGCTTCGCAGGTGACCGGAGGCAGGAGGAAGGAACCTTCATAGGCCGCCCGCAGCCGCAGTTTGAAGGTCTTGGACGTACCCATCGGCAATTCGAAGTACCAGATACAGGCGTCGTCGCGGATGTCCTGGTGGTCGAAGGCGTTCTGGGCAGCGACCTGGGTTGCGAACAGGCGCTCGTTGTAGATCTCCCAGCCGGAGGCCGTCGGGAAGGTCAGGGCGAGGTGCGTGTAGTCCTGCAGGCTGTTCTCCGAAATGACCTTGATGGTCGCGGTGAATTCCGTGCCCTGCTGCAGGGAGCGCGGATCGACGGCGGCTCCGCGCATGTCGGTATAGGTCACTTCGAGCCGGATGCCGGAGTGCCGCGCCGGAACCGGGGTACCGGCCGGGGTCCGTCCGGTCGTGACGAGCGAGACATGGATGGCTCCG
>JBGUXJ010000251.1:0-2432 GCA_045222055.1 Candidatus Cryptobacteroides sp.
CATTTCGTGACCAACGACCCGGTCGAGATCGACAAGGAGCGCGGTGTCATCGTCGAAGAACGCCGTTCCCGCCGCAACGCCGCCTGGCGCCTGCACGAGCGCAGTCTCCCTTATTATTATGGAGACAGCAAATACGGCAGCTGCACGCTGATCGGCAGCCAGGAGAACCTGCTGGGATTCAAGCCCGAAAGCTTGGTCAACTTCTACCAGACCTGGTACCACCCGGGCAACCAGGCCGTCATCGTGGTCGGTGACGTGGACGTGGACTACGTCGAGAAGAAACTGGCGGACATCTTCGCCGACATCCCGGCCAAGGAGAATCCCCAGCCGAAAGAAGTCATCACGATCCCGGACAACGAGCAGCCGCTCGTGGGCATCCTGACCGATCCGGAACAGACCTCCGTCACGTGGGAGGTGCTCTGGAAGAGCGAGGCGATGCCGGAGGAATACAACAGCACGGCCATCGGACTGATGCAGGACCTTATCAAGGACATTATCAGCCAGGTCATGACCGAAAGGATCACGGACATCACTTCCAAGCCGGACGCCCCGTTCATCAATGCCGAACTGGGCATCGGCAACCTGTGCGAGACCCTGGAGGTCGTCATGGGCGGTGCGGTCGCCCGTGAAGGCGAGGCCCTGCCCGCCCTGGCGGCCTATCTGATGGAAATCGAGAAGATGAAGCGCTTCGGTTTCACCGAGGATGAAGTCGCGCGCGCGAAGCAGAACATCCTTTCCGCCTATGAGACCGCGGCCAACCGGGCCGACACCCGCACCAACGCGCAGTTCGTTCCCGAACTGATCAGCAACTTCTTCGACAATACGCCGTACATGGTCCCGCAGATGGCCTACGAACTGGTCCAGCAGATCATGCCGCAGTTCAACGCCGCCGTGGTCAACCAGGTCGCCCAGCAGATCATCACCCCGGAGAACATGGTCGTCCTGTACAAGGCCCCTGAAAAAGAGGGGCTGGTCCATCCGACCGCGGAGCAGGTGCTTTCCATCATCGGAGCCGTGCGTGAGGCCGAGATCGAGGCGAATGCCTCCGAGGAAATGGAGAAAGACTTCCTGGATCCGTCCAAGCTCAAGGGCGGCAAGGTCAAGAAGAGCAAGAGCGTCCTGTACGGTGCCACGGAATGGATCCTGGCCAACGGTGTCAAGGTGGTCCTCTACCCGAGCGACCTCGAGAAAGACCGCATCACCTTCGACCTTGAACTTCAGGGCGGCGAGAGTCTGATCCCGACCGAAGACCTGCCGAGTTTCGAGAGCAACATCCTCGGCCTCTTCATTCAGAACAGCGGTGTGGGAAGGTTCCCTTCCACCACCGTCAGCAAGATGCTCTCCGGCAAGAACCTGACCCTCAGTCCCTACTTCAGCGGCCTGCGCCACGGCATCGCGGGCAACTCCACCGTCAAGGACCTGGAGACCGCCATGCAGATCCTCTATCTGATGTTCACGGAGCCGCGCTTCGATCCGGAGGAATACGAAATCGGCATCGGACAGCTCAAGGCCATCCTGCCGAACTATGTGGGCCAGCCGAACTACAAGCTGCAGCAGGAGATGTTCAAGACCCTCTATGACAACAACCCGCGCAACGTCCTGATCAGCATGGAGGCGCTGGAGCAGGCCAGTCTGGCGACGATCGAGCGCAACTGGCGCCGTCTGTTCAAGGATGCCGCCGGCGCGGTCGTCTATATCACCGGTGACTTCCAGCCGGAGGCCATCCGCCCGCTGGTGGAGAAATACATCGGTTCCCTGCCGAAGGGCAAGAAGCCGCTGCAGTGGGTCGATGACGGCAACGACATCCTCCCGGGCCGCCGGATCGACGATTTCTCCGTCGACATGCAGACCCCGATGACCACGGTGGCCGAGATCCTGACCGCTCCGATTCCGTACTCGTTCGAAACGTCCGCGGCGATCTCCGCCGTCAGTTACATCATGGACATGCGGTACACCAAGTCCCTGCGTGAAGACGAGGGCGGCACCTACGGCGCGAGCACCTCGGGCAGCATCACCCACGAGCCGAAGCAGCAGGCGGTGTTCCAGATTACTTTCCAGTGCAAGCCGTCCGTGGCGGACAAACTCCGCGAACTGGCCGCCGAAGGTCTCAAGGACCTGGCTGACAACGGTCCGACCGCAGAGGAATTCGACATGACCGTCAAGAACTTCCAGAAGAACATTCCGGAACGCCGGATCCGCAACAGTTACTGGGAGGGCGCGCTGAAGAGTTTCTACCGCTACGGCCTCGATACCGACAAGGATTACGAGAAGGCCGTGAACGCCCTGACGCCGCTTGCCATCCAGCGGATGGCCCAGGCCCTGGTCAGTTACGGCAACTTCGCCGAACTGGTCATGCGCCCGGACAACGCAGCCGAGGAGGAATAGTCCTTCCCGGGAACGGAAAAACGGGGAGAAGCCGGCTGGCTTCTCCC
>JBGUXJ010000252.1:0-15407 GCA_045222055.1 Candidatus Cryptobacteroides sp.
CATGGTCACGGAAGCGGTGGGGGTCACGCTGAAGGATTGCTTCGGCGGAGAGTACCGGATCGACCGGACGCCACAGGATCACGACGCCAATGCTCCTTCCGTCCCGTTCACCGACCGCTGGTCCCTGTTCGAGATCTCGAAGGCCGCCGCCTTCAAGAACAACGATTTCAGCACGGAACGCTGCCTGCTCTTCCCGGCCTCGCTGCTGCGGGTCGATGAAAGCGAGCCGGCGGAGGAAGTCCAGTTCCTGCGGGACGAGATGGCGAACATGCTCTGGGGTGTGGAGAAGAAGATCGACGACGGATGCGGCGGATCCATGTCGGGAGACAGCATGTCGGGGAAGGTCCTTTCCGTGGTCGATGCGGAAAAGGGAGAAGAAGTCCCGGTCGAAGATCGTGCGGAATTCACCTACCTGATCCAGAACCGGGTCCCGGTCCATTGGATCCCGTTCCTCCCGCAGCGGATACCGGGCCAGTTCCGCGAAATACGTTTCCAACGGGCGCGGATGCCTCTCTATTACAAGGGACAGTTCTGCCCCGTGCGGCCCAATACGTCCATCCTTGCCGTCCATCGCGAGAAGGGGAAGGTTAAACCATTGTTTATCAACGAAGAAGAGATCCTGAGTTACGGCACCAAGGTGATCCTGACCACCCAGCGGACCCGCTGGACCGGCGGCAAGACCTACCTGTGGCGCGGATACGCCAAGCGGATTTCCGGCTATCAGGGGAACAGCGGCCTGATGTTCGATGCCCTTCAGAAGCTCGAGCGGCCCCATGTCGCCGCTCAGGAACCTGAATCTGAGTCATGACGACCGGTCTCCATATCTTCAGTACGGCGCCGGGCATCCGGAAGCGGGCGGGAAAGCCGTTTTCCTTGCCTGCTTTCGAGGTTGTCTGCCAAGTCTTGTCCGCCCTGATGTGGAAGCGGCTGAACGGCCCCATCAAGTTTTACGGGGATAAGGTTGCCTGCCGGTGGCTTGGGGGGCTGGGCCTGCTGGACCTGTATGATGCGGTGGATGACGAGGTGCTGGAGTCCATACCGGCCGACATCAACCAGGATATTTTCTGGGCTGGTGCAAAACTTTTCGCTCTGCAGGCAGAAAAGGCGCCGGTGGCGATGGTGGATACGGACCTGATTATCTGGAAACCCCTCGGGGACCTGCTGGACGGCCCGCTGACCGTCCTGCACCGGGAGGATCTGATCGACTGCTATATCCCGAAAGAATTCCTGAAGACCCGTCCGGGCTATGCCTTCGATCCGCAGTGGGACTGGACGGTCAATCCCTGCAATACGGCCTTTGCGTATTTCGACGACGAGAGTTTCAAGAGCCGGTATGTGGAGAAGGCGGTCGATTTCATGCGGGGGAACGGGGAGTATCCCATGGAAATGGTGTCCCAGATGGTCTTTGCCGAGCAGCGCCTGCTGGCCATGGAGGCCGTCAAGGACGGTTTGGAGATCCATACGCTGGTCGGCGATCCTTTTGAAAATGGCAACGACATCTTCACCCATCTGTGGGGGGCTAAAAACATTGCCCGAAACGACCAGAAACAATGTCGGGCCTTGGTGAATGCCTTGATGAACAAGATTAAAGTGGAGGATTCTTCCATGTACGAAAAACTCCGGAAGCTGGTGTAGCTCCCGGAGCGAATTTTTTACCCATTGCTTATTCGGCCGGGGCGGACTCTTCCGTTCCGGCCGTCGTTTCGGCGACGGGCTCTTCGATGACTTCCTCGGCCACTGCTTCCTGCACCGGCTCGACCTGTTCGGTCTGGGCCTTGTGGCGCGGGAGGAACGGAATCTTGTCGAGGAACCAGAGCGTGCCGAAGGCGAGGGCGGCGAGGATCAGCAAGGTCCACAGGAAGGTGCGGATGCGGCCCTTGCGGCGCTCGGCGGGATCCACGGCTTTCAGGCGCGGGAACTGGGCTAGACTGGTCAGGTGGGAACCGAACTTGATGCCGACGAAGGAAGAGGCGTTGATGGCCCAGCCGTTGGCGTTGAGCATCGGCCCGAGGTCACGTTTCTTGAGTTTGCGCCACGCCATGAACATGGAAGGGCCGGAAATGACCAGCATGATGGCGGCGATGACCAGCAGCACTTTCCAGAAGGACAGGGCGGCGACGCCCTTGGCAACGGCAACCAGGGCCTGGGACAGGTAGGCGATTGCCATGCCGATGGCCGCGAAGATACCGGCGAACTTGGCGATGTCGAAAGCCGATTTGGCGGAGCCGGCGGCCTTCTCTGCATTGCCTTCCAGTTTGACGGTCGTGACATTGTCGGCGCCGGAAGTCAGGTCGGCGAGAGACTTGTCGTTCTTTTCGGAGGCGGACTTGTTGATCTTGTCGGAGATCCAGCGGCCGACTTTCTTGTACGGGGCCCAGAAGGCCTGGCGGACGCTGATCGGGTTCTCGACGATCTTGGTCACGGTGGCATCCCAGTCGACGCCGTCACGGTCATAGAAGACCGCATTGCGGCCCACGCGAAGGGCATCCACGTCTCCGTTGGTCAGGACGGCGGCGATATTCATGTCCTTGCCCAGTTTCTTGCTGTGGCAGGCGCAGTAGAGGATGAACATGCCGCTGAGTCCGGCCATGTCGGCATGCTTGCCCATGTCCTGGACCCGGATGCACAGGTCGGTGGATCGCTGGTCGATATAGAGGCGGCCGGCCTGGAAAATGGCCTTCCGCTCCGGATCGAGACTGTAGAAATCGCTGAATACTACGTAGTTGTTGAGGAAACGGTAGAAGTTCTTGTAGAGCCGGAGAAGTTTGTCGACGGCTTCGATGGAGAGGGCTTCTTCCTCGAGGGCCTTGTCCTGATCCACGAGGGAGAGGAGGTCGGCCTTGCGATCCTCTTTCAGGATGGCCTCGACGGCTTCGAGACCGAGGTCTTCCACCTGGGCGCCTTTCTTGTCGGTCATCCAGGCCGTGTAGGGAGCGAATTTGGCGAGGACACCCTGCCACTCGGCTTCCGTGATGCCGTCCTTCTTCGGGAAGTCCACGTCGAGGACCAGTTTCTTCAGGGTGTCGAACGCGCCTTGCCAGGCAGGGTTGATACCCTTTCCGAGCGGCAGGACCTGCGCGGCGGTCGGACGGGCGAGGGGATAGGTGGCGATTTCGTCGGCGCGCAGGGAGAGATTCTCTCCGCTGATGGCACCGAGCTTCTCGGCGGACACGTCCACTGCGTCGGAAACGGCTTCGTCAAAGGAGATGAGCTTGCAGCGCATGAAGTAGTCTGCAATCTTGTCCTTCAATGCGTTGCACGCATCCAGCGCGGCGGCGGTGTTCTCCCCGTACGGGAAGGTGTCTTCGCCGGCGGTCTCTTTCCAGGCCTTGAAATCGGCGGCTGCGGCATAGAACGCTTCGATCAGGTCTGCGGTGACGCCGTCCGCTCCGCTGCGGTCGGCGGCCTTGCCGATCTTCTCGGAGATGGTGGTGATCAGTCCGGACAGTTTTTCGTCGTCGCCGGCTGAAGCCGGGGTGATGATGCCGTCGCCGTTGAAGCGGGTCTCGGCGAAGATCTTGGTGTTGTCGGCCGTATCGTCCAGGCAGATGCTGTCTTTATTAAGTTTGAGGTTGGAGAGGATCTGCTTGGCGGATGCCAGGAGTCTGGCACCGTTTTCATTCTCCGTGTTGAAGGCGGAGAACGGGAGTTCACTGTCTCCCTTGAGGATCATGTCAGGATCCTTGAGGATGCCGGTGAGCCATTGGGAGGCGGCGATGACTTCGTCGACGCGGATCTTTCCGTCCCCGTCGGTATCGAGCAGGGCCAGGGTTTTCTCGTCGAATTCCAGTCCGGTGACCGGGCTGCTGAGCACGGTCCAGAGCTTGCGGTCAAGCTCGCCGAGGTGGGCGATGTCGGCTCCGGAGTTGATCTTGACGCGGGCAGCTCCGCCCACGGAGCTGAAGGTCCAGTTGTATTTTTCCATATATCAAAGGTTTTGTAGTCTTTTCAGCCCTTGGTTGAGACGTTGCAAGCCCGTTTCCAAGGTCGTGCGGGGGCAGGCCAGGTTGATGCGGATGTAACCTTCCGTCCCGTACAGGGAACCGGCGTTCACCCAGACCTGCTCCTTTTCCAGCAGGCTTTCCTCGATGGCTTCAGACGCCATTCCCAGTTTCCGGACATCTACCCAGGCGAGGTAGGTACCTTCAAGCGGAGCGATGGGGAATCCTTCCGCCAGCGTATCCTGCAGATACCGGTAGTTGTCCCGGATATAGCCGTTCAGGGCTTCCAGCCAGGCGGCGCCTTCGTCGCTGTAGGCGGCTTCCAGGGCGACCGGACCGAAAGGATTCACGTCGCAGACCTCGTTGATGTTGATGGCGCGGTCGATCATCCGGCGCCATTCGGGATTGTCCGTGACGATGTTGGCGATCTGGAGCCCGGCGATGTTGAAACTCTTGCTGGGAGAGCAGAGGGTGATGCTGCCTTCCTGGTTGCCGGGGAGGGAGGCGTACGGGGTATAGCGGAAGCCGGGCATGACGATCTCGCAATGGATCTCGTCGCTGACGACGATGATTCCGTGGCGGCGGGCGATGGTTCCGACGCGCACCAGTTCCTCCGGTGTCCAGACACGCCCTGCCGGATTGTGGGGGTTGCAGAGCAGCAGGATCCTGGCGGCCGGGTCGCCGCAGAGGCGTTCCAGACCGTCGAAGTCGAATTCCCACCGGCCGTCCCGGCAGCGCAGGGGACTGTCGGCGATTTCGCATCCGTTGTTGCGGATGGAAGAAAAGAAGCAGTTGTAGACGGGCGTCTGGAGGATGACCTTGTCTCCGGGCACGGTCAGGGCCTTGATGACGGCGGACAGGGCAGGGATGACACCGCTGGTATATTGGATCCAGTCCTTTTCGATATGCCATCCGTGCCGGTCGCCGAACCAGCGGATGACGGCCTGGTAGTAACTGTCCGGGATATGGGTGTAACCGAAGATGCCGTGTTCCACCCGTTTCCGCAGCGCCTCGCGGATGCAGGGCGCGGCCGGGAAATCCATGTCCGCGACCCACAGCGGGATGATGTCCTCCGCCTGTCCGGCAGGTGGAGCCGCGTCCCATTTGTATGCGCCGGTGCCCCGCCGGGGGATGACGCGGTCGAATCCGTAGTCCATGGGATTATCCGATTTGGATGTCACAGTCGGCCGGAGCCTTGATGTTCTTGTCGATGATCAGTTCCCCGCAGCTTTCCACCTTGATGAAGCCGGTCTTCGGGTTCTTGATGGAAGGGATGTGGCCCTTGACGGTCGCCTTGACGTCGCTGTATTCGAAGGCGAGGTCGGCGTCGTCGCCGAAGGTGCAGTCTTCCAGCACGAGTCCTTCGGCATAGCAGAGCGGCTGGCTGCCGGTGATGTGGCAGCGCACCAGGCGCAGGCCGCGGGAATGCCAGCCGAGGAATTCACCGTTGATGGTTGAATCATAGACGGTTACATTGTCGCACTCCCAGAAAGCATCCTTGGTGTTGAGGAGGGAATCATGGATTTCGACGTTCCGGGCCCATTGGAAAGAGTAGTTGCCGTTTAGTTTGAAGTTGCGGATGACGATGTCGTGGCAGTGCATGAAAATGTAGTCGGCGCGGTCCGCCCGGACGTCGTCCATCTCGATATGGCCGCAGCTCCAGAAGGTCTCGGCGGCAGAGTCGATGATGACGTTGCGGAGCTTGATTCCGTCCATCTCGCGGAACATCTTGGGGGCGTCCACGATGGTGTCTTCCATCAGGAGGTCCCGGGAGTACCACAGGGCGGCGCGGGCGCCGACCGTGAAGATGCAGTCCCGTACGATGAAATGGTCGCAGCACCAGAACGGGTATTTCCCTTCGAAACGGCAGCCGACGGCGGTGATATTGGCGGTTTCCTTGAGGGCCGATTCGCCCGCATGGATCACGACGTTTTCCAAGCGCAGGTCTTTTTCACAATACAGGGGGCGTTCTCCGCCGAATTCCTGGTCCTTGATGATTCTCATGTTTATGTTTCAGCTATTTTATGACTTAACCATTGTTTGCCGCTGACGCGCCAGATGAAGAGCAGGCCGCGGACGTTGAGTTCGATGCACATGGCGATCCAGTAGCCCGTCAGTCCGTAGACCGGGGTCAGGAAAATGGCCGGAAGGATCCGCACGAGCCACATGCTCCCGAGGTTGAGCCCGCTCGGGACGAGGGTGTCGCCGGCTCCGACGCAGGCGCCGTAGGCGACGATGGAAGCGGCATAGCCCATTTCGGCGAAGGCCTCGATGCGCAGGACCTTGGCGCCGAGGGCGACGACGTCCGGGTCCACGCTGAGCAACCCCATGAGCTGCGGGGCGATGAGCCACATGACGACGGCCAGGACGGCCATCATGCCGATGCCGAGGGTCATGGTGATCCGGGTGAAACTGCGGACCAGTTCCTTCCGGCCCGCGCCCAGACTCTGGCCGACGAGGGTCGTGGCGGCGTCACCCATGCCGTATCCGGGCATGTACACGAAACTCTCCGCCGTGATGGCGAAGGAGTTGGCGGCGATGGAGACAGGCCCCAGCGGGGCGACGATGACGGTGCTGGCGACATGGGCGCCCCGCATGATGAGATTCTGGACCCACATCGGTCCGGTGATACCGAAGGCGTTCTCCAGGCAGACCCGGGTGGGCCTGAAAGAGCCATGTTCGTGCCTGACGGCGAGTTCCTTGGAACGGAACAACAGGAAGTAGAGCATCAGGAGGGCCGTGATGAGTTCGGCCAGGCCGGTCCCGAGGGCGGCGCCGCGGACACCCATGCCGGCTCCGGGTACGGTGATGCCGGCGATCTCCCGGGTCGGGAAGATCAGCAGGAAGTTGAAGATGACATCCAGCACGCACATCAGGACGTTCAGCAGGCTGGGGATTTTCATGTTCCCGCTGCATTGGAGCATGCTGCTCCCGAAGAAGCCCAGCTGCATCGCAGGCAGGAAGAGCACGAAGGTCCGGAAATAAGCGGAGGCGTCGTCCGTGATGTCGGGGCTTCCGCCAAGCCAGTGGGGAAGCGGAGCGGCGATGGCGAGGCCCGCGAGGGCCAGCAGGACGCTGAAGACCGTTACGCTGGTAAGTCCCTGCCGCAGGACTTTCCGGGCCCCTTTGAAATCGTCGGAACCGATCAGATGCGCGACCTGGACGGAGAATCCCTGCGAGGTGGCCATCGCGAAACCGCCGAAGATCCAAGTGGTCGTGGAGACCAGTCCGATCGAGGCGGACGGGCCGGCGCCGAGACTGCCGACCATGGAGGCGTCGATGAACTGCAGGAGGACGGAGGCCAGCTGGGCGAGGATGGCGGGACCGCAAAGCAACAGGGTCAGCCGGACCTGCTGCCCCAGCGACAGGGGAAGTCTGCCGCGGATGCGGCCCAGCAGGAAGTCCTTGTTTTCCGAATTGCCCATATTCATACAAATATAGCGAAAATGCCGGGAATGATGAGGGCTTGGCTGCATTTTATCAATCTGGTATGGATTGATTCAAAAAAGATTTGGGATTGTCATGAAAAATCCGCATATTTGCCCTGACAATTGATAGAACGCATTCGCGTTGTTTCATATTGGTTAGTTATCAGTTAGTGGTTATTAGTTAGCAACAAGGGGTCGCCGTGAGGCAACCCCTTGTTCATTCAGGATAACCCTGCAAATATGCCGATAGTTATTGCGAATTATGATTCTTTTCGTAACTTGCTGCAGTTTATCAGTTAACATAAGCGGATAGCATGTCTCGCCCTGAACATTTCCATCATCTGGAAAAGCGCCTGAAGTCTTTCTCCGGGAGATTGACCCGGACTGTCGTATTGGCTGTATTCTTCACGATGTCCATCGTCGCCCTGCTGGCTTTCCTGATCACGTCATCCACCATGTTCGGTTCCGCGCGGCTTCATTTCGAGGAAGTCCTGGAGAGGACGAGTCTTATCCTGGAGACGCAGATGAACAAGGTGGAAGTCTCGGCTTCCAATATGAAAGACGAGATCGACTGGCATCTCACCGCCCCTGATGTGGTGGAATACAAGTTGAAACAGGAACTGGAGACAAACGATTATCTGCTCGGGTGCGGCGTCGCTTTCCTGGAGGACTTCTTCCCGCAGCAGGGGAAATGGCTAGAGTTATATGCCAGTTTCGAAGGAGACAGTGTCCTGGTCAAGAATATCGGTTCCGCGTCGCATGATTATTATTCGACCGAATGGTTCCAACTCGGCCTTTCCTCTCCCGACGGTGCATGGTCCAATCCGTATCTGGACGAGGACGGGGCCGGGGAAGTCCTGTGTACCTATACTTTCCCGATCTGTCAACTGCCGGAGAACCGTCTGGCCGGCGTGCTGGGCGTGGATATCTCGCTCCGTGAATTCCAGGAGATCGTGGACGGTTTCGAGTTCTCGCAGAACGGTCCCGCCGACAAGCGGTCTTCGAAGGAAGGGGAAGGCCCGCGCATCTACAGTTTCGTGTTGGGGTCGAACGGGGCGTACATCGTCCATCCAGACAAGGGCAGGATCCTGACGGACTCTTTCTTCGATCATGCCAACGGGAACAGACCCCGGAATTATCAGGCGCTGGGAAATGCCATGATGGCGGGTGAGACCGGCAGCATGCTGGTCAACATGGACGGAATCCGTTCTTACGTATATTACGCACCGCTGCTCGACTCGGGTTGGTCCATGGGAATCGTCGTGCCGGCGAAGAATCTGGTCCGTCGCGCTTTTTTGTACGGCGGCCTGATGTTGTCCCTGATCCTTCTGGGGGTCTTCATCGTGTTTATCGCCTGCCAGAAGAGGATCCGCAAGGTTTCGGAACCCCTCATCAAACTTGCCGAATCGGCCGGGGAGGTGGCGAAAGGCAATTTCGAGACGGAACTTCCCCGCATCAATTCCGATGACGAAATCCGGCTTTTGCGGGATTCATTCGAGAATATGCAGACATCGCTGTCCCGGTATGTCAAGGACCTGACGGAGACGACGGCCCAGAAGGCCTCGATGGAAAACGAACTGTACCTGGCCCGTGAGATCCAGATGTCCATCATCCCGAAGAAATGGCCGGCTTTCCCGGAACGGGATGACATTGACATCTACGGCGGCGTCAATCCGGCGAAAGTGGTCGGCGGGGACTTGTTCGATTTCTATATCCGCGACGGTAAACTCTTCTTCTGCATCGGCGACGTATCCGGCAAGGGCGTACCTGCATCCCTGGTGATGATGTTGTGCTGCGCCATGTTCCGGATGGTCTCCTTCTCCGTGGACGAGCCCGACAAGATCTTGTCTTCCATGAACGCGACGATGGCGGCCCAGAATGAGAACCTGATGTTCGTGACGCTGTTTGTCGGCGTCCTTGACCTGGCTTCCGGGCAGTTGCTGTTCTCCAACGCGGGCCATAACGCTCCGGTCCTGATTGAAGACGGGATTCCGCGGTTCCTCCATGCCGACGCCAATCTGGCGATCGGTGTCCTGCCGGAATATGCGTATTCCCTGCAGCAGGCCGCTCTCAAGCCCGGGAACCTTCTTTTCCTCTATACGGACGGACTCACTGAGGCCACGGATGATTCCTGCGCGCTTTATGGAGAGGAACGGATGATCGAGAATCTGACCGGTAACTGGGGAGACGCACCTGCGGAAGGCCTTGTCGCGCATATGAAGGATTCCGTGGCGAAATTCGTGGGCGACGCCGAGCAGAGCGACGACCTGACGATGCTGGCCATCAAGATTACGAATTGATCCTTATCTGCGCCACTGGGAAAAGGGACGGCGGCGGGTGAGGTAGCCGGAGTCCCATTGGTGGGCGCGGGCTTCCCGTTCGAAACTGATTCCACGGTAGGCGGTGCCGGTGTGGAAGACCAGACGGAAGCACCATTCCAGGAAGTAGAGCAGGTAGAATCCGAGGAACCCCAGTTCCCGCATCTGGGCGGTGTGGATCCTCTCATGCCGGAAAAGCACTTCCCGCTGAAGCGCATTCAACTTCCCCCAGACATCTTTCCGGACGAAAACGATGCCGAACAGATTGATGCCCAAGAATCCCGGGAAAGGGAGGAACTTGTTCTCAATGATTCTCATGCTTCGCAAAAAATCCCTCCCAGACTACGCTGAAAGGGATTATCCGTGGAGATGGGCGGACTCGAACCGCCGTCCAAACGCCGCACCAGGCAGCTTTCTACATGCTTATCCGTTCCTTTGGTTTTCGACCGCAGGCTGCCGGAAGGCGGGCCATCTGCGGCTTATCCCCTGAATCTTAGCGGGACATAGGGGCGTCCTTCCCGCGCATCCGGTTTGATTGATACCCCTGGATCGGAACATAACCGGCCTAAAGTCCGAGGGATACTCGTCGGCGGCGCAGCCTAGGCGTCGCGGATTAAGCTAATTGACTGAGTCAGATTAGGCAGCGAGTGCGTAGTTGTTGTTGGCAACTAAATTTGGCGGGAGACGGTTTTTACGGGCCATTTCCCGGAGCCCGGCATGCTTACTGTCCGACATCAGCGCTGTCAAAACCAAAACATCCCCATGTTTCCGTCAGATGCAAGACGCTTCTCAGACGTTGCAAATGTACGTAATCTTTTGCGAATCGCAAGCAAAAAACCTACCTTTGCCATACTTAACCGCATTGTAAGAATGAGACGCTCAAATCTTTTCCTTTCCCTTTTTGTTTCAATGACGCTGATTTTGTCCGCATGCGGCGGCTCCGGCAACCCGGATCCTAAGCCGGCGGCGACGCTGTCCTCCATGGTGACGGAGCATACGACCGAGGTCCTGCAGGCACTCAAGTCGGCAGGCGTTGACGTGAAATGGGTGCAGGTCGGTAATGAGACCCGGAACGGCATGCTGTGGGATGCCGGCCGGCTCTGGACGGACAAAGGTGATATCGCTGATGGCTGGAAGCATTATGCACAGCTCAGCAATGCCGGTTATGATGCGGTAAAGAAGGTTTATCCATCTGCGAAGGTGATCGTCCACCTGAACAATGCTTTCGAGGACAATGCCTGGTGGTTCAAGAAGTTCAAGGATGCCGGCGGCAAGTTGGACCTGATCGGCCTGTCGCATTATCCGATGACGACCTCTGACTGGCAGGATACCAATTCCAAGGCTGTAGCCCAGATCAAAGCTTTGGCCGCGGCCAATTTCTGTGACATCATGATTACCGAAGTCGGTGTGAAGAAGTCGGATGTCGCCAAGGGTAAGGAATGCCTCGAGGCCTTCATGACGGCCGCACGGAGCATCGACCGCTGCGTCGGTGTCTTCTACTGGGAGCCTGAGGTGGACGGAAGTTGGAAACCCGCCATCTACAACAGGATTCCGAGTGCCTGGGGCGGGGGCTCCTGGAACGCCTATGACAGCGGCGCTTTCACGACGGACGGGAAACCGACCGTCATCCTGGATCCGTTCAAGACTTCCCGGAACAACTGGACATGCGGCGCGGACGTCAGCTGGTGCTCCGAGATGGAAAAGGGCGGAAGGAAGTTCAAGGATGCCGACGGCAAGGAGACCGACCTGTTCCAACTTCTTAAGAGCCAAGGTATGACAGCTGTCCGTCTGCGTGTCTGGGTCAATCCCGACGGTGGCTGGTGCGGCAAGGATGACGTCGTGGCGAAGGCAAAGCGCGCCAAGGACGCCGGCCTGGACATCATGGTCGACTTCCATTACAGCGACTTCTTTGCCGATCCCGGCAGGCAGGTCGTTCCGGACGCCTGGAAAAACCTCTCCCTTTGATCTGAAGGGGCAATCCTCCGGAGTCAGATTTCCATTTCCAGAATCTGTCCTTCCCGCCAGTCGGAGAGGACGATCCCGACGCGTTGACGGGCGTAGTCGACGGTAAAGGCGATGTCGGAGAGATCTTCCGCCTCCCAGTCATATCCCGCTTCCCGCATCCAATCGCCCAGCGGCAGGGTGTCCGCCCGTTCCCGCTCGTCGTAGATGGCCAGCACGATGTCCGATGCCTGCCGGTGCCGGAGCAACGTGAAGGCGAAGGCCCCGTCCGGCTGTTCCCGGACCGGGAAAACGTGGTCTCCCGTGACGGGGGAGAGATCCTGCAAGTCCATGCCACAGCAGTCGCTTTCCACATAGAACTGATAGGGATACGGTGCTCCCTTTTCCCGGATGACGCGGATCGTCACCCGGCAGAATTGCTTGTGCGGGACGGCCTTGACCCTGCAGGTCTCGTCCTGGCAGTCCAGCCGGGCGTTGAAGATCCGGAGACTGTCCGGTTCCGCCCTGGGCGGCATGACCAGCCGTGTTCCGGAGATCTGTCCTTCCCGCCGGCCGGACCACACGGAGGACAGGATTTCTCCTTTTTTGACGTTCCGGACATACGTTTCAGATACCGGAGCCGTTTCCTGCCAGGCATCCGTTCCGTTCCAGACGGCGACGTTCGTGCGGGCCGTGTATTCCGAGAAGGACGTCATGTCGATCTCCAGCCGGCAGGGGCATCCCGCCCGTTCTTCCCATACGGAGCAGGCTTCCAGGACCAGGATGACAGTCAGTATTGTTGCAGCGAAGGATTTCATGGTCGAAGGTCTTGAAAGACTCCGGGTACATCCCTGCAGCCGGAGTCGGGGTAATGGAAAATGAACGGTATCAAATGGTTTCGTTGACAACGATTCCTTCTTTCCACGGGAGGATGGTGATGTCGGCGTTGACCGAACCCCGTTTGGGGACGATGTCCGGATCGTCGGAGCCCAGTCCCGTAATGGTCAGTTCGACCTCGTAGGCGCGGTTCCGCTGCAGGTTCGGGAGGGTGACGGGGTAGTAGTAGGTCCCGCCGGAAATGATTGCGGTCAGGACCAGGCGGGTCGGCTCTTCCAGGAAACTCCCGTTCGCGCCGGTCTTGTCCTCCGTCGCCGGATTCTCAAAACCATAGAAACAAAGGAACTGGTCCGAGAGATCCAGCTGCGTGCCGTTGTTGACGTGCCGGTTCCATTTCAGGAAGGTCACGGCTTCGGCCGAGGCCTTGGCGGATGCGGATCCGTCGATGATGCGGCCCTGGTCGGTACGGCCTTTCTTGTTGATCCATCTGCCCGTTCCGGCATTCTCGCCGATCTTCCTGTCAGCCACGACGTTGGTCAGCATGACGGACGGGAAATCGACGGACCCATAGGCGGTCGGAAGATTGACCTTCACCTTGGTCAGCCGGACACGTGCCACGAACCTGTCGGCGGTGATGCTGCAGGGCGTTGTTCCGGAAGCGGTTACCGTACAGGTGTTGCTGCCGGCCATGGTGAACGTACCGCCGGATGCGGTCGCCTGGTTGTCTTCCATCGAGACCACGGCTTCTTTCAGGTCCGAAACACGGACGATCCCGCCCAGCGTCGGTCCGTTGAGGACGGCCCATACTTCCTTTGTCCCTGTGCTGACGGACAGGCGGATGTCTTCCAGCGAACCGTCATCATCCCAGTGATGCAGGTTCAGCAGGCCGTTCTCGTCGAAAACATAGATGTCAACCTTCCTGACGCGGGTTTCATGACTCTGGGACGAGATGTCCGGAGTTCCGGCTTTCGTCGAAATTCCATCCGGGAAGACATGGATGAGCAGTTCTCCGGTTTG
Source organism: Candidatus Cryptobacteroides sp. (assembly GCA_045222055.1). Taxonomy (GTDB): domain Bacteria; phylum Bacteroidota; class Bacteroidia; order Bacteroidales; family UBA932; genus Cryptobacteroides. The sequence continues at coordinate 13,483 of JBGUXJ010000252.1, forward strand.
CGGTCCGGCACTTGTCCGGGCCGGATCTTCCCGGGTGCAGGAAAGGGTGAGGGCGGCCATGATGGCCATTGGCAGTAAAATGATCTTTTTCATGTTATTATACTTGTTTGGTTAATGTATGTCTTCATCTTCTTGACGGTCGCGTCCGAGGTCATACCGCCGGATCAGTGCGGATATCTCGGGATCGAGATTCCCGCGGTGAACAAAGGACGGATCGCGTCCGCAGGCTTGCAGGTATGCTTCCACTGCGTCCCGTTCGTTCCCGGCGCGGGCATGCAGGATCGCACGCATGTACAGGACCTGCGGCGTGGGAGGAAGTCCGTCGAGAATCTCCTTCGCGGAGGCGTTGTAGTCCAGGCACAGGTAAGCGAGGGCCGTATTGTAGTCACGGTAGGGGCGAAGCAAGGTGACGGCGCGTTCGTAATCCCGGTCCCGAATGGCCTGTAGCCCGCTCCGGTAGATTGTGTCAGGTACGGTTGTCATCAAGGTGTCCTGCAACATCCCCCGCCGGTGCAGATGGAAGTCGAACCGGACGGTACGGAGTTTCGGATAGAGCTTTTCCCGCAGATAACGGTAGTATGGTTCTGACCGAAGGCCGGTCTCCCGCCGGTCCGGATCCCGGATGGTGCGGATGGCCGCGTAGGAGGCCTTGTCCGGATCCCGGAGGAGGGAATCGCGTGCGACGAGGCCGTCCAGCGTCTCCCAGTCCTCGGACTGGTGCCGGGCGATGAAACGGACTTCTTCCGCGGGCGCCAGTGCTTTTTCCAGGTCCAGGAGCAGGCCCGTTTCCCGGCGGACCGAGTCCGTCAGGACGCGGAGCACCCGGCTGAAGTAGGCGGAGACGGAGGAGGAACGCTCCTTCGCCAGCCGTTCGTTCGCCTGGTAAACGCCTTCGGGAGAGCACGATGCCGTGACGACGATGGAGTCCATGGCGAAGGTGTCACTGGTGATCAGTTCCCGCAGGTTGCTCCGGATGCGGGCGGTTTCAGTCCTGTTTTCTCCCAGTGTCGGATCGATGGCGGAACTCCCTGCCTTGAAGTCGATGTAACAGGCAGTATGGGCTTCCGCCTTTCGTTCCACAATCCGGGTGACATAGTGTTCCGTCGGGTTGACAAGCGTACTCAGGGAACTGATATAGAATGTGACGGGCTCGCTTTCAGGAATGCGGTAGATCCGCCGTTCCTGCTCATAGATTCCGCCCGAGAGGGTGATGTCGGCCTTGCGGAGGGCCGGCCGGACCCGGACCGGCTGGGTGTAGCAATAGATGAATTCTGCTTCCGGACCGGTCAGGACCGTATCCAGCCGCAGACCTTCCGTCTGGATCGGCGCGCGGACATAGCGGTCGAACATGCGCCCTTTCCTCGCGATCTTCCGGTCGTTCCGCCAGACCTTGAAACGGAGCGTATAATGCCGGATGGCCTGCTTCTCCGTAACGCCGAAAGCGGATTCGAACGTCTCTTCGCTGACCAGCGTCGTGTCGTTGCGGAAACGGTAGACGCCGGGGAGGTTGCGGCGGATGAACAGTTCGAGCTGCCGGCTGTTCAAGAACAGCGTGGAATCGGAAATGATCGAGTCCAGGAACCGCTGATAATGCTGATAGCCCCGCAGTTGCGCTTTCCGGTACGCGGATCCCGTGATGAGGACCGGATCGAGCGGAACCCGCTCGCCGAGGATGTCCATCTGCGGATGGAAACGAAGCTGCCAGCGGCTGTCCTGCAGTTCCTTGGGAACCCGGATTTCGAAGCGCAGGTCCACGTTTCCGCCCCGTTCGGCGACATTGCGGAACCGGGCGGTGACCCGTGCAGCGGGCAAAACGTCCGTGGCGACCATCTCGCCGTCTACGTCCTTGACGGCACGCATGATGAGGACCTCCCGACCCGACTCGTCGGTCACGGTCAGGGTGTCCCGCACCAGTTCCCGCAGGT
>JBGUXJ010000253.1:0-5418 GCA_045222055.1 Candidatus Cryptobacteroides sp.
GCCGCCGCCCTGGGCACTGATCTGGTGCTGGTGCTGCAGCGCGGTGCGGAAGATGGCATCCTGCCAGTTCGTACCCTTGCCAAGGATGGAAGGATCGCTGTAGTAGGTATTTTCACCGACCATGCCGACCGACCGGAGATCGTTGTAGTACTCGGCAAACTCGCGCAGGTTCAATAGGTCGATGCGGCGGGTCTGGCGCTGGAGGGCGACCATGCCGTCATAGGTGAATTTCGCATCGCCGCTCTTACCACGCTTGGTAGTGATGAGGATGACGCCGTTCGCACCCTGGGCACCGTAAATTGCAGTCGCGGAGGCATCCTTGAGGATTTCCATGCTGACGATATCGGACGGGTTGATGGTGGACAGCGGGGAGACCGTGGAGACGGCACCGTTGCCGAGTGCATCACCCAGACCGAAGTCGGCGCCACTCTGGCCGCCGCCCTGCATGATGACGCCGTCGATGACGTACAGCGGTTCGGCATTGGCGTTGATGGTCGCCTGGCCACGGACGCGGATGGAGGAGGAAGAACCCGGAGCACCGGAGGTCTGTACCGCCTGGACGCCGGCTGCGCGGCCCTGGAGGGACTGGTCGATGTTGGTGATGATGGAGCCCTTGATGGCGTCTTCCTTCATGGAAACGGAAGCACCGGCAAGGTCGCTCTTCTTCATGGTACCGTAACCGACGACGACAACTTCGTCGAGGAGTTCGGTATCCTCAAGGAGAAGGACGTTGATCACAGACTGATTGCCGACTGCAATCTCCTGCTCCTTGTAGCCGATCGAGGAGAACACCAGCGTCGCACCCTGTTTCACCGAAATGGCATAGTTACCGTCCAGGTCGGTGATGGCGCCGTTGGTGGTGCCCTTCTCAATAACGCTGGCGCCGATGACACCTTCGCCCGTGTTGTCGGTAACCCTACCGGTCACGCGGGTCTGTGCCATCAGCGACACTGCTCCTGCGAGGAGCATCAGCATACATGTAAATAGCGTTTTTTTCATGCTACTGAGTTTTGTTGTTAATATTATAGGTTAATTTATTGTAGATACGGTTTGAAGAATGCGTTTCTGGCCTCCCACCAGCCGGCTTCCTCCTCGACGTGGTGTCCGGAGAACGGGAAGCAGATCCACTGCTTCGGGGTCCGGATCAGGTTGTAGCCGGAGAAATTGGTATGCGGGGGACAGACCGGGTCCTGGAGGCCGAAGCCCATCAGGACGGGACATTCGATCCGGTCCGTAAAATTCTTGACATCGAAATAACTGAGGGTCCGGTAGAGGTCCGCATCGGCGATACCGGCCGCCTTCGCAGCCGGAAGGATCTCGTTGCCGGGCCATTCCGCCACCTGGAAATAATCCGGATAGTCGGACAGGAAGGGCACGAACGGTGCGATAGCTTTCAGCCGGTGGTCCAGGGACGCGGCGACCAACGTGAAGGCGCCACCCTGGCTGCCGCCCTCCGCGACGATCTGATCCGGATCCACCTGCGGCAGGGAGGCCACGAAATCAATGGCGCGGACGCAATCCAGGAATGCGCCGCGATAATAATAGGTATCCTTGCCCTGAAGGCCCTGGCGTACCCAGCCCTGGCCGGGCGTACGGTTCAGGCCCTGGTCCCGTACACTGAGGGTGAAATCGACCAGGTCGGGTTCGGAAGACGGATCGGGATACCAGACGTCCGCCCCGTATCCCATATAGGAAATCTTGGCGGGGAAACGGCCTTCCTTGTTGGGAATCAGCACGATGCCCGAAATCAACTTACCGCCGAAAGAAGCCATGTCGACGCGGTACATCGTCCGCTCGGCGCTGCTGTGCTCCGGAAGGCGGGTCATCTTCGCCCGCATCGGAACCTTCGCCAACTGCGCGAGGTTATCCGCCCAGAAAGCGTCGAAATCCGGCTGCTTGTCCTGCGGGGAGACAATCTGTTCCGGCTCGCAGCCGATGTTGAAGGCCTGGTCCTGCAGGCCGGAATCTTTCAGGCCCAGCCGGACCCGGTAGAAACCCGGTTCCAGCGCAAGCGGGAAATACAACGTGTCGGCGCCCTTGCGCAGATCCGCCGGCAACGTCTTGACGCAGAAAGGTTCGCCCTTGTCGGTCACCACGTCTGCCGTCACGGAGACCTTGCCGCGGAACCCGTTCATCGGACGGACCACGACCTTGAGCGGCTTCTGATCCTGCACCGTGAACATCCAGTTGTCCACCGGTTCGGACTCGGCAAAGGCCGGCGCCGCCAGTTTCGCCGTCGCCTCACGGATGACGGCGATCGTGGAAGCATCGTCGGCAAAAACGGAGTTGAGGCCCTGTGCCTCCTGGGCCGGGTCTCCCGCATAATCGTCACCGGGCTGCCACTGCTCATGGCGGGGCTGCGCCAGACCGCCCCACCCCCAGAAATTGGCACCGGCAAGACGGCCATGCGCATGAGCGGAGGCAATAACTTTATTGAATACAAAGCCGTAATACCGGTCGCGGCCGGTGGTCGGGGACCCTTTGGCGAAGCGGAAATCATCCCGCGGGAAACCGAACTCTTCCAGTACCAGCGGTTTGTTCAGTCTTTCCGCGACGGCGACATGTTCGTCCATGTATTTCTTCGTCTGGGCCTCGGCATTGTCGATCCCCCACTGCGGGCCGTCCGCGCTCACCCAGCTCCAGTTGTAGGGCCAGATGTGCATGGTCAGATAATCGATATCCGTGCTCGCATGGATACGCTCGTACAGGTCCATGTTGTTCTCGCAGCCCCAGGAGCCCTCGCTGCCGACGGAAACCAGGTGGTTCGGGTCGTTCTGCTTGATGATACGCGCGGCACGGTGCAGCCAGTCCACGAAGGCATCCTGCACGGCGGGATCATAGGAGAAGCAGCGCGGCTCGTTGCCGATCTGCCAGGAGAAAATCGCGGGATCCTCGCTGTACGGCTTGCCGGTCAGGGAGTTGACCCGGGACACCACGTTCTGCAGGTGTTTCTCGAACAGGGCCTGTGCGTCGCGGTTGGTCGCATACTGCGCCATCTGCTGCATGAAAGCGGTATAACCGGACTCGGCCGGAATCAAAGCCTTGCCGGCGCCCGCCCACTCGAGGTACATGCCGTAGCCGCCGCTCCATTCCCAGGAGTTGTTGACATACAGGACGGCTTTCATGTCCCGTTTGCCCATTTCCACGAGCAGATAGTCCAACCCCTTGAAAATCGTGTCGTTGTAAACACATGGCTCCGGCTGCAGGGTCGGCTCGACACGGGTCGGCACCCCGTCCGGTCCGTCCGCGCCCACCAGGATGCGGAGGTTGTCCAGCCCGAGGGCATGGAGGGAGTCCAGTTCGCGCTCCAGCCGCACACGGTCGCCGCCCCGGCCTTCGGAGGCCAGGATCGCGCCGTACCAGAAATTCGTACCGACATAGTACTGCGCCAGTCCGTCCAACTCGAAAGAGCCGTCCTTGACCGTGACGAAGCCGGAATGATTTCCACGATGGCAGCAGACGGTGCAAAGCACCAGTCCGGAGAGGAGGAAGGTTTTCAGGATAGAATGCATTATGCGGTCAGTGTAATTCGTTTCACCCGACACAGTATCGGATGATGCAAAATTACCGACTCTTCGCAACTAGAACAAATACAATACTATCAAAAACCGATAGGATTTTGACTCGGCCTAAACGAACACGCGGTTCTTCTTGAACAAGGTACGGAAATCGCGGGGCGTATAACCGCGTTTCGCCTTGAAGATCCGGTTGAAATTGGACAGGTTGTTGAAGCCGCACTGCCAGCAGATCTCGGAAATGGGAGCGGTCGTATCGACCAGCAGGCGGGCGGCGTTTCCCAGCCGGATGTCGATCACGTAATCCATGACCGTACGCCCGGTATGCGTCTTGAAAAAACGGCAGAAAGCGGAGGTGGACATGCCGGCCAGGGAAGCCAGTTCCTCCAGGCGGATCTCCTCGCTGTAATGCTCGTGGATATGCTGCTTGACCTTGTGGATCCTGCGGCTTTCCACATCCCCGTCCGCCTTGGCGAAAGCCGTGCTGGCCAGTACCCGGGAATCGTCCGCCAAGGAGAGTTCATTGAGGATCTTCAGGAAGCACAGGAATTGCTCAAAACGTTCTGTCTGAGATGCTAAGATATCCAGCATCGAATAGACCTTCATGATGGTCTTCAGCGAGAAAGTAAGCCCATGGTTGGCCCGGGCGAGCATCTTGCGGATGCTGGAAAACTGGTTCTTGCCCAGGAGTTCCGGCGAGAAGAGTTCCGGTGCGAACTGAATGGTCACCTCCCGGACGTCCGGGTTGGTGCAGCTGCCCTGTTCCCAGGCATGGGCCAGGGACTCCCCGGCGACCAGGGTCAGTTCGTAGTCACCGATCTCCTCGACGCTGTCCCCCACCACCCGGCGGACACCGCGGCCGTTCTCGATGAAGTTGAGTTCAAAGTCCCGGTGCGTATGCAGCGGGAAGAGGAATTCGGACTTGTGGCGTTCCACGATATAGAAGCAGTCTTTCTCTGAAAGGGGCGTTATTTCGGTCAAAAGGGCAGGCATGGTGCGAATCGTTTTAGCAAAGATAGGTTTTTTATGTCAAAATTGTATCATTTCAAGTAAAAATACCGAAATATTCCGTAATAATACATATATTTGCAACCATGATTCCGAACGATGAAACTTACATGCGCGAGGCCCTGCGGGAGGCCCGGCTCGCACTGGACGAGGGAGAGATTCCCATCGGGGCGGTCATCGTCTGCCGCGGCCGCATCATCGGCAAGGGGCACAACATGACCGAACGGCTGCATGACCCCACGGCCCATGCCGAAATGATCGCCATTACCGCCGCGACGGAAGCGATGGGCGGGAAATACCTGCCGGAATGCACCCTCTACGTGACCGTTGAGCCCTGCCCGATGTGCGCCGGCGCCCTCAACTGGGCCCAGATCGGCCGCATCGTCTACGGCGCCATCGATCCCAAACGCGGGTCTTCCCTCTTCTCCCCTTCCTTGCACCATCCCAAGACGGAAGTCGACGGGGGCGTGCTCGGCGAAGAATGCGGCAGTCTCATCAAGGAATTCTTCCGTGACAAACGTTGACGGAGCCCTTTATGACAGATTTCTCTGAAATAACGAAATAACAATGATAGGAGACGATTTCACCATCCTGGCCGACAAGACCGAAAACGGCGTCCGCCACATCACCGCCAGACCCAGCGCCCTGGTCTGCTCCCAGCAGCTTGACTTCGACCTGGACGCCGAGGGCAAGATCCACAACTTCAAGTCCGTCCGTGGCTGCAACGGCAACCTGCAGGCCATCGGCCGCCTACTCGAAGGCATGGACGCCACCCAAGCCGCCGACACCCTCGCCGGGGTCGACTGCAAAGAGCGCGGCACCTCCTGCACCGACCAGCTCTCCCGCATCCTCCGCAGCCTCTGAACGCTAGCGACTCTCGGTACATTGAAAAGCT
>JBGUXJ010000254.1:0-25028 GCA_045222055.1 Candidatus Cryptobacteroides sp.
TTAATTAAAAAACCTACACAGAATGTCAAGAATAGGAAAATTGCCTGTAAACCTTCCGTCCGGCGTCAGCGTCCAGCTGCTCGACGGCAACGTGCTGAAGGTTAAAGGACCTCTTGGTGAGCTCAGCCAGAAGGTTGACCCGGATATCACCGTCACCATCGAGGGAAGCGAAATCAAATTTACCCGTCCGACCGACCAGCCGCGTCACCGTGCCATGCACGGCCTGTACCGCGCGCTCGTCAACAACATGGTCGAAGGTGTTTCCAAGGGCTTCGAAGTGAAGCAGGAATTCGTCGGTGTCGGCTACCGTGTCGACGTCCAGGGCCAGCTCCTCACCTTCGCCCTCGGTTTCTCCCATGACATCCAGCTCCTGCTCCCGGCCGAGATCAAGGCCGAGGCCGCCCAGGTCAAGAAGGGCGAGAATCCGGTGCTGATCCTCAAGAGCCACGACAAGCAGCTCCTGGGCCAGGTCGCCGCGAAGATCCGCTCCCTGCGCAAGCCTGAGCCGTATAAGGGCAAGGGTATCAAGTTCGTCGGCGAACAGCTTCGCCGCAAGGCTGGTAAGACTGCTTCTGCTAAATAAATAGGAGGACACAATTATGGCATTGACTAAAATCGAAAGAAGAAGAAGGATCCACTACCGTATTCGCAAGCATGTGAACGGTACGGCTGAAAGACCCAGACTTGTTGTCTTCAGAAGCAATAAGCAGATCTATGCTCAGGTGATCGACGACCTGCAGGGCGTTACCCTCGCCGCTGCTGCGTCCAACGACAAGGCCCTCGCCGTCGAGTGCAAGGGCAAGGCCGGCAAAGAGGCCGCCGCCATCGTCGGCAAGGCCATCGCCGAGCGTGCGCTTGCCAAGGGCATCGCCGAGGTCGCGTTCGACCGTGGCGGTTACCTCTACCATGGCAGAGTTAAAAGTTTGGCAGACGCTGCCCGTGAAGGCGGCCTTAAATTCTAATCGGGACTATGGCAAATACAAATGTTAAAAGAGTAAAGACCTCTGACCTTGAACTCAAGGACAGACTGGTAGCCATCAACAGGGTCACCAAGGTGACCAAGGGTGGCCGTCACTTCCGTTTCGCGGCCATCGTCGTGGTCGGTGACGAGAATGGTGTCGTCGGTTATGGTCTCGGTAAGGCGAATGAAGTTACCGCTGCCATCCAGAAGGGTGTCGAAGATGCGAAGAAGAACCTCGTCAAGGTTCCGGTCATCAACAAGACCATCCCTCACGAGCAGACCGCGAAGTTCGGCGGCGCCGAGGTGTTCATGAAGCCCGCTGCTCCCGGTACCGGTGTCAAGGCCGGCGGTGCCATGCGTGCCGTGTTCGAGTCCGTCGGTGTGCAGAACGTCCTTGCCAAGAGCAAGGGTTCTTCCAACCCGCACAACCTCGTGAAGGCCACCGTGGCCGCCCTGACCGAAATGCGTGACGCTTATACGGTCGCCGGTCTCCGCGGTGTTCCGATGTCTAAGGTTTTTAACGGCTAATAGGAGGATACACCATGGCTAAATACAGAATCACCCAGGTTATCAGCAAGAACGGCGAGACCAAGCGTCAGATCGCGAATCTCCGCTCCCTCGGCATCCACCGGATGCATCAGACCGTCGAGGTCGAGAAGACTCCGATCACGACCGGCATGCTCCAGAAGGTGCTCCACCTCGTCAAAGTTGAAGAAATCTAATCAAGGAGGAAAGACAGATGAATCTACATAATCTGAAACCCGCAGAAGGCGCAACCAAGACATCCAAGCGTATCGGCCGTGGCGAAGGCTCCGGCAAAGGCGGCACCGCCACCCGTGGTACCAAGGGTGCTCAGGCACGCGCAGGTTACTCCCACAAGATCGGCTTCGAAGGTGGCCAGATGCCTATCCAGAGAAGACTTCCGAAATTTGGATTCAAGAACCCTACCCGCGTAGAGTACAAGGCAATCAATGTTGCCGACCTCCAGGCTCTTTATGACGCTACCGGCATCGCCAAGATCGACCTCGACGTCCTCGTCGAGTACGGTCTCGCCCCGGTCAAGGAACTCGTGAAGATCCTCGGCAACGGTGAACTCACCGCTAAACTTGAAGTTTCCGCTGACGCGTTCTCCAAGTCCGCCATCGCCAAGATCGAGGCGGCCGGAGGCACCGCCACCCTTGTTGAAGAGTAATCCGAGATGAAGAAGTTTATCGAGACTATCCAGAACATCTTCAAGATCGAAGAGCTACGCAAGAGGATCGTTTACACGGTTCTCTTGGTACTCGTTTATCGCCTTGGATGTTTCATCGTGCTTCCGGGCATCGATGCATCCATGCTGGCCAAGCTTCAGAGCAGCACCCAGGAAGGTCTCGTCGGCCTCCTGAACATGTTCTCCGGCGGCGCCTTCGGCAACGCTTCGATCTTCGCCCTCGGTGTGATGCCGTACATCTCGGCGTCCATCGTCGTCCAGCTCCTCGGCATGTTCGTCCCTTACTTCCGCAAACTGCAGATGGAAGGTGAGAGCGGCCGCAGGAAGATCAACCAGCTGACCCGCTACCTGACCATCGCGATCCTCGCCATCCAGTGCCCCGCGTACATGGCCCAGGTCCACAATCAGGTTCCCGGATCCGCTTTCGTCGCAGTCAACCAGCTCGGCATGAGCAACTTCACGTACAACCTGATCTGCACCATCATCCTGATGGCCGGTTCCATGTTCGTGATGTGGCTCGGTGAACGTATCACCGACCGCGGTGTCGGCAACGGTATCTCCCTGATCATCATGATCGGTATCGTCGCCCGCCTGCCGTATGCCCTGGTTTCTGAAGTCGGTACGAAGATGAGCACCAGCAACGGCGGCCTCCTCTTCGTCATCGTAGAGCTCGTCATCCTGTTCCTGGTCTTCTGCGCCGCCATCGCCCTCGTGCAGGCTGTCCGCAGGATCCCGGTCCAGTATGCCCGCCGCGTCATCGGCAACCGCCAGTACGGCGGTGTCCGTCAGTACATCCCGATCAAGATCAATGCAGCCGGCGTCATGCCGATCATCTTCGCCCAGGCGCTGATGTTCCTGCCCATGCTCTTCTCCAAGTGGGATGCCACCCGTGGTTTCGCGGCTGCGATGAGCAACTACACCGGTGTATGGTACAATCTGGTATTCGGAATCCTCGTCGTGATCTTCACGTACTTCTACACCGCCGTCACGGTCAATCCGAACATGATGGCTGAAGACATGAAGAAGAACGGCGGATTCATCCCTGGAGTCAAGCCGGGCAAGTCCACCGCCAATTTCATCGACGGTATCCTTGACCGGGTCACCCTTCCGGGTTCCATCATGCTGGCGATCATTGCGATCCTCCCGGCTCTCGCGATGAAACTCGGCGTGACGAACCAGTTCGCAAGCTTCTACGGCGGTACTTCCCTGTTGATCCTTGTGGGTGTCATCCTTGACACGCTCCAGCAGATTGAAAGCTATTTGCTTATGCGTCACTATGACGGCCTGATGAAGACCGGCCGTCTGTCCGGACGCTCCGGCATGTAATTTTTGATGGTTAAAGGTAGATGGTAGCACCGAAGACAGAAGAAGCAATCGAACTGCTCCGGATCAACGGAGAGCTTACGTCGAAGACGTTGGCGGAAGTCGGCAAGTGGGTCGCCCCAGGTGTGACAACTGCGAAGTTGAATGAGGTGGCCGAGACTTTCATCCGTGACCATGGCGCCGTTCCGAACTTCTTGCACTACGACGGTTATCCTTCTGCCATCTGCGCCTCTGTGAATGATGTAGTCGTCCACGGTTTTCCGTCGGACAAGGTCGTGCTCCAGGAGGGAGATATCGTATCGATCGACCTCGGCACGCTCTACAAGGGCTATAACGGTGATTCGGCATACACTTTCCCGGTCGGGGAAGTGGATGCCGAGACCCGGAAGCTCCTGGAAGTCACCAAGACTTCCCTTTACAAAGGCATCGAGCAGGCGGTAGCGGGCAACCGGGTCGGCGATATCGGACACGCGGTGCAATCGTATGCCGAGTCATTCGGGTTCGGGGTCGTACGTGAGCTGGAAGGCCACGGCATCGGCCGGGACATGCACGAAGGACCGGGCGTCCCGAATTACGGGCACCAGGGCCGCGGGCCTCGTCTGCTGGACGGAATGACGATTTGCATCGAACCTATGATCACGGCGGGCGACCGCAGGGTGTACCTTGCAAAAAACGGTTGGGCGGTACACACGGCTGATCACAGGAAAGCGGCGCACTTCGAGCTTACGGTTGTTGTCCGTAAAGGCCAGGCGGAGCAACTGTCAACCTTTGATTTCATTGAGAAGGGCCTGGAAGTTTAATTTTAAAGTGATATTGAATGTCGAAACAAACAGCGATCGAGATTGACGGGACCATCATTGAGACCCTCCCGAATGCAATGTTCAAAGTAGAATTGGAGAACGGCCATGTCATCCTTGCCCACATTTCCGGCAAGATGAGGCAGAATTTCATCCATATTCTCCTCGGTGACAAGGTCAAAGTCGAAATGTCACCTTACGATTTAACCAAGGGTAGAATATCCTTCAGATACAAATAAAATATTTTGCACCATGAAAGTTAAGACATCCATCAAAAAGCGCAGCGAAGATTGCAAGATCGTCCGTCGTAAAGGTCATCTTTACGTGATCTGCAAGAAGAACCCCAAGTTCAAGATGCGCCAGGGATAATAACCAAAGTTGTATAACAATAAAGTAATTATAAGAATATGGCAAGAATAGCCGGTGTTGATTTACCGAACAACAAGAGAGGCGAAGTCGGTCTGACCTATATTTTCGGTATCGGTCGCTCCTCCGCAAGGGCCATTCTCGATACCTGCGGTATTCCCTACGATACCAAGGTGAGCGAGTGGGACGATGACCAGATCGCCAAGATCCGTGCCGAGATCGGTGAGAACTACAAGATCGAGGGCGAACTCCGCACCTCCGTCCAGATGAACATCAAGCGCCTCATGGATATCGGTTGCTACCGTGGTATCCGCCACCGTATCGGTCTCCCCGTCCGTGGCCAGAGCACCAAGAACAACGCCCGTACCCGCAAGGGCAAGAAGAAGACCGTTGCCAACAAGAAGAAGGCAACCAAATAATTGATGAATTATGGCAAAGAAAACTACAACAGCTAAAAAGAGAGTCGTCAAGGTCGAGGCCGTTGGTGAAGCGCATATTTCATCAACGTTCAACAACGTCATCGTTGCCCTCACCAACAACGTGGGCCAGGTTATCAGCTGGTCTTCCGCCGGTAAGTGCGGATTCCGCGGCTCCAAGAAGAACACCCCGTACGCCGCCCAGATGGCTGCCGAGGATGCTTCCAAGACCGCGTTTGACGCTGGCCTGCGCAAGGTCAAGTGCTATGTGAAGGGCCCGGGTGCCGGTCGTGAGTCCGCCATCCGTACCATCAACAACGCCGGTATCGAAGTCATCGAGATCGTCGATGTCACCCCGATGCCGCACAACGGTTGCCGTCCGAAAGGCCGTCGTAAAGTTTAATTATCTTAAGATTTCATTACTATGGCAAGATATACTGGACCTAGCACTAAGATCGCCCGTAAATTCGGCGAGCCTATCTTCGGCTCCGACAAATATTTTGAGAAGCGTAACTTCCCTCCGGGACAGCACGGTGCCTCCCGCAAGCGTGCCCGCAAGGCCACTGACTACGGTGCCCAGCTGAAGGAGAAGCAGAAGGTCAAATACATGTACGGCCTCCTCGAGCGTCAGTTCCGCAACACCTACGAGAAAGCGTCCCGCATGAGCGGCCAGAAGGGTGAGAACCTTCTCTTCCTCCTCGAGTCCCGCCTGGACAACCTCGTGTACCGCCTGGGCATCGCTCCGACCCGCGCCGCCGCCCGCCAGCTCGTCCTCCACAGACACATCACCCTCAACGGCAAGGTGGTCAACATCCCGTCCGTGATCGTGAAGGCCGGTGACGTCGTCGCTGTCCGCGAGCGCTCCAAGAGCCTGGAGGTCATCCAGAACAGCGTGGCTTCCGCCACCCGTTACTCCTGGCTTGAGTTTGACGCCAAGACCCTCGTCGGCAAGTACCTCAACGTCCCTGCCCGTGAGGAGATTCCTGAGAACATCAACGAACAGCTGATCGTCGACCTCTACTCCAAGTAATCGTTAACACCTAATAAAGAAACAACATGGCAATCTTAGCATTTCAGAAACCGGATAAGGTTATCATGCTCGAAGGTTCCGAGACCGTCGGACGGTTCGAATTCCGGCCCCTTGAGCCCGGATACGGACAGACGATCGGCAACGCCCTCCGTCGCATCCTCCTTTCTTCTCTGGAAGGTTTTGCTATCAGCTCGATCCGCATCAACGGCGTGGACCAGGAGTTCGCGACCATTCCGGGCGTCATCGAGGGGATGCAGGACATCATCCTGAACCTCAAGCAGGTCCGTTTCAAGCGGATGGTGGACAGCGTGGATTCCGAGGTGGCAAACATTACCGTAAGCGGCAAGCAGGAGTTTACCGCAGAGGATATCTCCAAGGGATTGTCTTCTTTCAAGGTGTTGAATCCAGAGCTGCATATCTGCTCGCTCGAACCTTCCGTCAAGCTTGAGATCTCCCTGACCATCACCCACGGACGCGGCTTCGTGCCGGCCGACGAGGAGCGGGACGAGAACACCCCGATCGGTACCATCCCGGTCGATGCGATCTACACCCCGATCCGCAAGGTCAACTGGACCGTCGAGAACTGGCGTGTCGAGCAGAAGACTGACTATGAAAAACTGAATCTCGAGATCGTGACCGACGGGTCCATCTCTCCGGATTCGGCCCTTCAGGAAGCAGCCAACATCCTCATCTACCACTTCAAGCTCTTCACGGATGACAACAAGATCACCCTCGAGAGCCCGGCAGAGACCGATTCCAAGGAACTGGATGAGGAAAGTCTCCGCATGAGACATCTCCTCCTGACCAAGCTTTCCGACATGGGACTTTCCGTCCGTGCTTACAACTGCCTGAAAGCTGCCGATATCGATACCTTCGCAGACCTTGTGTCCTACAGCCGCGCCGAACTCATGAAGTTCCGCAACTTCGGCCGCAAGTCCCTCAACGAGATCGATATCCTCGTCGAGAAGATGAAACTCTCCTTCGGAATGGATGTCAGAAAATATAACATTGAACCTAAGAAAAAGATCGTATAAACCATGAGGCACAACAGACAAATCAATCACCTCGGTCGCACGAGCGGTCACCGCAAGGCCATGCTTTCCAACATGGCGTGCTCCCTGATCATGCACAAGAGGATCAACACCACCGTCGCGAAGGCGAAGGCCCTCAAAATGTATGTCGAGCCGCTCATCACCAAGTCCAAGGACGATTCCACCCACTCCCGCCGTGTCGTCTTCAGCTACCTGAAGGACAAGAACGCCACCGCCGAGCTGTTCCGGACCATCGCTCCGAAGATCGCTGACCGTCCGGGCGGATACCTCCGTATCCTCCACACGGGTTTCCGTCAGGGTGACGCCGCCGAGATGGCGCTCGTCGAGTTCGTTGACTTCAACGAGGCCGCTCTCGCTTCCGCTCCGAAGGAGGCCAAGAAGAGCACCCGCCGCAGCCGCGCCAAGAAGGCCGAGGCCGCCCCGGCAGAGGCTCCCGCCGCCGAAGAAGCCCCGAAGACCGAAGAATAATCCTTCCCTCTTCATAAAAAGCGCTGCAGTACCCTGCGGCGCTTTTTTTTATTTCTTCATCTTTTTGGGGCATTTTGTTTTGAAGTTTCGAAAATGTATTATATTTGCAAAACGAAAACCTAATACTTTCAAAACGAAAC
Organism: Candidatus Cryptobacteroides sp.; assembly: GCA_045222055.1. Lineage (GTDB taxonomy): Bacteria > Bacteroidota > Bacteroidia > Bacteroidales > UBA932 > Cryptobacteroides. The sequence goes on from JBGUXJ010000254.1 coordinate 7,764, forward strand.
TTCAGCACACTAAAACGTGACACTATGAATGCTTTGTTCTATGCCGTTCCTGCTGCAGCGCTCCTGGCGCTGTTTTTTGCCTGGTTCTTTTTCCGCCAGATGATGCGCGAGAGCGAGGGCAACGTGACGATGAAGGAAATCGCCCAGTATGTGCGCGAGGGAGCCATGGCTTACCTCCGGCAGCAATACAAGGTCGTGACGGTCGTCTTCATCGTCCTTGCGGTCTTCTTCGCCATCCTGGCCTACGGATTCGGAATCCAGAATCCCTGGGTGCCCTTCGCCTTCCTGACCGGCGGTTTCTTCTCCGGCCTGGCGGGATTCATCGGCATGAAGACGGCGACCTATGCCTCCGCCCGCACGGCCAACGCGACGATGCGGTCGCTGAACAGCGGCCTGAAGATCGCGTTCCGCAGCGGCGCCGTCATGGGCCTTACCGTCGTAGGCCTCGGCCTGCTTGACATCTCGATCTGGTGGCTGGTCCTGAACGCTTTCGTGGACAGCCCGGACGCCAGCCAGAAACTGGTGGTCATCACGACCACGATGCTGACCTTCGGCATGGGTGCTTCGACCCAGGCGCTGTTCGCGCGTGTCGGCGGCGGCATCTATACCAAGGCGGCCGACGTGGGCGCCGACATCGTGGGCAAGGTCGAGCAGGATATCCCGGAAGATGACCCGCGCAATCCGGCGACCATCGCGGACAACGTGGGCGACAACGTGGGCGACGTGGCCGGCATGGGAGCGGACCTGTATGAGTCATACTGCGGTTCCATCCTGGCGACCATGGCCCTGGGCGCCTCCGCGTTCTTCGGCGACACGGCCTTGCAGATGAAAGCCATCCTGGCCCCGATGATGATCGCCGCCGTCGGCGTGGTCCTTTCCGTCATCGGCATCTTCGCCGTCCGGACGAAGGAGGGCGCCGGCCTGAAACAGCTGCTGGGCTCCCTGAGCGTCGGAACCAACCTCAGCGCCTGCCTTATCGCCGTGCTGACGTTCGTCATTTTCCGGCTCCTGGGATTCGCGCACTGGTGGCAGTTGTCCCTCTCGGTGCTGAGCGGCCTGCTGGCAGGCGTCATCATCGGCAAGGCGACCGAATATTATACCTCCCATTCCTATAAGCCGACCCGCAAGCTGGCGGAGAGTTCCCAGACGGGCAGCGCCACGGTCATCATCAGCGGCGTGGGCCTCGGCATGATCTCGACGGCCATCCCCGTGGCGACGATCGCCGTCGCCATCCTCCTGGCCTACGGTTTCGCGACCGGTTTCCGCTTCGATCCGTCCCAGTTGGGATTCGGCCTGTACGGCATTTCGATCGCGGCGGTCGGCATGCTCTCGACCCTGGGCATCACGCTGGCGACCGATGCGTACGGCCCGATTGCGGACAATGCGGGCGGCAATGCCCAGATGTCCGAACTGGATCCTTCCGTGCGGGAGAAGACGGACGTCCTGGACGCCCTCGGAAACACCACGGCGGCTACCGGCAAGGGCTTCGCGATCGGTTCCGCCGCCCTGACCGCCCTGGCGCTGCTGGCCTCCTATATCGAGGAAATCAAGATCGGTTTCGGCCATCTGGCCCAGAAGGGCGGAGAGATGGCGGCACAGTACGCCGACCTTTCGCGTGCTTCGATCCCGGAAATCGTGGAGCATTACGACATCAACCTGATGAACCCCGTCGTGCTGGTGGGTGTTTTCATCGGAGCCATGATGGCGTTCCTTTTCTGCGGCATGACGATGAACGCCGTCGGCCGTGCGGCCCAGAAGATGGTCGTCGAGGTACGGCGTCAGTTCCGCGAGATCAAGGGCATCCTGGAAGGGAAACAACGCCCCGACTATACGTCCTGCGTGCGGATCTCGACCCGCGCCGCCCAGCATGAGATGATCGTGCCGTCCCTGCTGGCCATCGCCGTGCCGGTCCTGGTCGGTGTCCTGCTGGGTCCTGCGGGCGTCGTGGGCCTGCTGACGGGCGGCCTCGGCGCCGGATTCGTCCTGGCGATTTTCCTGGCCAATTCCGGCGGCGCCTGGGACAATGCCAAGAAATATGTGGAAGAGGGGAACTTCGGCGGCAAGAATTCGGCGGCGCACAAGGCCACGATCGTGGGTGACACGGTCGGCGATCCGTTCAAAGATACGAGCGGTCCGTCCCTGAATATCCTGATCAAGCTGATGAGCATGGTATCAATTGTGATGGCAGGCCTGACCGTCCTTCTGCACCTGTAAACACACCACATTTTGCGTAATTAAAACCCCGTTCTGCGTACTTAGAACGGGGTTTTAAACGTTTTTATTTTGATTAATCCGAAAGAATGTCTAACTTGCGGTTTAATTAGTGCGTTTTAAATCAGAAAGTGCTATGAAAAGAATAACCATCCGCGATGTCGCCCGCGAAGCCAACGTCTCCGTGACGCTCGTCTCATTTGTCATGAATGCCAAGCGCGACAAGGACGGCAAACTCGATTGCCCCGTCAATCCTGACACTGCCAAACGGGTCCTGGAGGTTGCTCAGCGGCTCGGTTATCGCCGGAACTTCGCCGCCGCGTCCCTGCGGAGCGGCCGTTCCAATACCATTGCAGTTATTCCGAACGATATTTCCAACAAATTCTTCGCCGGTATCTCCCGCTGCATCGAAGACAAGGCCCACGAACTGGGTTATACCGTCTTCTTCGCCAGTTCCGATGAAAGCCCCGAAAAACTGAACGAGGTCCTCGACGCCGTGATGGCGCACAACATCGACGGTGTGATCGTGGCTCCCGTGACCGGCGGCGAACACGCTATCACCAAGGCGTTGGACATGCGGGTCCCGGTCGTCTTGCTGGACCGTGACGTCGAAGCCCTCACCGAAGTTGGCAAGGTGCTGCTCGACGACGAGGAAGCCGGCCGCATGGCCACGGAAGAACTGTTCTCCAAGGGTTACCGCAAGATCGAGATGCTGTCCTATACGCTGGGTATCTCCAGTCTTTCCGAGCGCGAGACCGGTTACCGCAAGGCCATGATGGACCATGACCTGTACGACAATGCCAAGATCCATTACATGACGTACGGCGATGCCGAGAAGGATGTCGAGCGGATCATCCAGGACGCCCTCGGACGCGGCGTGGACGCGCTTTTCCTGCCGACCTATTCCCTCTCCGCCCTGGTCCTGGCCACCATGAAGAAACTCGGCCTCCAGACGCCGAAGGACCTGGCGCTCGTCTGCTTCGACGAAAGCGACATTTTCAACCTCTATGCTACGACGGTCACCCATATCATCCAGCCGCTCAAGGAACTGGGCGAAAAGAGCGTGGAAACGCTCGTACGCATGATCGAAGGCGGCGTGGCGGAGAAGACCGTCCTGACCCCGACCCTGATCGAAGGTGGCTCCACGGCAAAAAGAAACTAAAAATCCCCCTATACCATGCAACTTGACGGAAGACGCGAAAGCACGAATGTAGAAGATCGCCGCAGGAGCGGCGGCGCTATCGCAGGCGGCCTCGGAATCGGCGGCCTCCTTCTCGCAGGCATCATTTATCTGCTGACCGGTCAGCAGGTAGACCCCAGCCAGCTCGGCATGGGTGCCACGGTCGAACAGTCCGATGTGGAATTCACCCAGGAAGAACAGGAACTGGCCAGTTTCGCCAAGAAGATCCTGGCCGGCACCGAAGATATCTGGACCGCATATTTCCAGGCCAAGGGCCTCGGAGCATACCGCAATCCGACCATGGTCCTGTACACCGGCACGACGCAGTCCGGCTGCGGCACCGGCAGCGCCTCCATGGGCCCCTTCTACTGCTCCGCGGACGAGTGTCTGTACATCGACCTGAGTTTCTTCAGTTCGATGAAGCGCCAGCTTGGCGCGGACGGTGATTTCGCCTATGCCTACGTCATTGCGCACGAGGTCGGCCACCATGTCGAGAACCTGCTCGGCGTCCTGGGCCAGGCCCACCAGCAGATGGCCCGGATGAACAAGACGGACGCCAACCGCATGAGCGTGCGGATCGAACTCCTGGCCGACTACCTGGCCGGTGTCTGGGCCCATCATGACAACGAAAATTTCGGATCCCTGGAGCAGGGAGACCTGGAAGAGGCCATCCACTGCGCCTCGGTCATCGGTGACGACTATCTGCAGAAAAAGGCGCAGGGCTATGCCGTCGAGGAAAGCTTCACCCATGGTACCGCCCAGCAGCGTGTCAACTGGCTGGCGGCCGGCCTGAAGTCCGGCGACGTGCAGCAGGGCCTGAAGATCTTCCAGATGCGGGATTCCCAACTGTAAGAAATGAAACACTTCACTTTACCTAAAGACGGAGGCCTGATCGAGAAGAATCTTCCGCAGGGCATCCTCCACAACTATGAGAAGATCCGGACGGAGATCTATCCGGATTCCACGGCGGCCAGCGATGTGGTTGCCGATATCGTAATCGACGCCATCTACCAGCATGAGGAGACGACCTCCGGCCGTCCCTTCAAACTGGGCCTGACGACCGGCGCTTCGCCGGTGTCCCTCTACAAGTGGCTGACCCGCCGTTACCAGGAAGGGAAGGTCTCCTTCAAGAACGTCGAGGTCTTTTCCATCGATGAATACTATCCCTTGAAGAACCGCCGTGCGAGCGGCCGCAACCGCCGTCTTTTCTCCGAACTGCTGGACAATGTCGATGTGCTGCCGGAGCGGATCCACATTCCGGACGCGACCGTGCCGCAGGAGAAGGTGTCCGAATACTGCGCGGAATACGAACGTCAAATCCGCGGGCTCGACCTGCTGATCATGGGCGTAGGCGAGCGCGGCCAGGTCGCTTTCAACGAAGCCGGCGCGACCGAGAAGAGCCGCACCCGCACCGTCCGCCTGTCCTATCAGTCCCGCAAGCGCCAGGCGCGCAATTTCGGCGGAGACGTCAAGGTCACCCCGGAGAACGCCATCACCATCGGCATCGATACGATGATGAGTGCCAGGAAGATCATCCTGATGTCCTGGGGCGAGGAAAAGGCCGAGGCCGTCAAGGCCGTCGCCGAGGGCTCCGTCAATCCCGCTTTCGCCGCCTCCTTCCTGCAGAAACATGACAACGTCACCTATTTCGTCGACGAGACGTCCGGCAGCCTCCTGACCCGCGTGGTCGCTCCCTGGCTGGTCGGCCCGTGCGAATGGACCCCCAAGTTCATCCGCAAGGCCGTCGTCTGGCTGTGCCAGACCGTCCACAAGCCGATCCTCAAACTGACGATGCAGGACTACCTGGAGAACTCCCTGGGCGAACTCCTGGACCTCTACGGCCCCTTCGACAAGATCAACAGCGACGTCTTCAACGACCTCCAGCATACGATTTCCGGCTGGCCGGGCGGCAAGCCAAACGCCGACGATTCGACGCGTCCCGTCAAGTCCAAGCCGTTCCCGAAGACCGTGCTGATCTTCTCCCCGCATCCGGACGACGATGTCATCTCGATGGGCGGAACGTTCATCCGGCTGGTCCAGCAAGGCCACGACGTGCATGTCGCCTATGAGACTTCCGGCAACGTCGCGGTCCATGACGACGTCGTCCTGCAGCACATGGATGCGGCCTACCAGCTCGGTTTCGCCGACAAGTTCGCGGAAGCCAAGGCCCTGGTGGAAAGCAAGGTCCCGGGCATGCCCGAACCGCGAGCCCTCCTGGAGATGAAGGGCGCCATCCGCCGCAGCGAGGCCCGGAGCGCCGTCCGTTCCTTCGGCCTGAACGACGAGACCAACGCGCATTTCCTCAACCTCCCGTTCTATGAGTCGGGCGGCATCAAGAAGAATCCGCGCACCCAAGCCGACGTGGACATCATCAAGGACCTGCTGCTCCGCCTGAAACCGGACCAGATCTACATGGCCGGCGACCTGGCCGACCCGCACGGTACGCACCGCGTCTGTACGGAAGCCGCCCTCGAAGCGGTCGAGCAACTCAAGTCCGAAGGCCAGGACTGGCTTCAGGATACCAGTATCTGGCTGTACCGCGGCGCCTGGATGGAATGGGAACTGGGCCGCGTGGACATGGCCGTCCCGCTGAGCCCGGACGAGCTGATCATGAAGCGCCACGCCATCTTCCGCCACCTGTCCCAGAAGGATATCGTCCCGTTCCCGGGCGACGACCCGCGTGAATTCTGGCAGCGCGCCGAGGAGCGTACGCAGAACACCGCCCGCCTGTATGACGAACTCGGCATGGCGGAATACCAGGCCATCGAGGTCTTCCTCAAACTCTGTTAACCCCCGGGGCTTCGGCCCTGAAATGATAAAACGAAGAACAAAATGAAAGTCATTATCCGCAACAACTCCGCCGAAGGCTCTCTCTGGGCAGCCCGTTACATCGCGGACAAGATCCGCGAAAAGGCAGCCCGCACCGACAAGCCCTTTGTCCTCGGTCTCTGCACCGGTTCCACGCCGATCGAGACCTATGCCGAACTGATCCGCATGGTCAAGGCAGGGGAACTGAGTTTCAAGAATGTCATCTCTTTCAACATGGATGAATACGTGGGCCTTCCCGAAAGCCATCCGGAGAGTTACCACAGCTTCATGCACCGCTATCTCTTCGACCACATCGACGAGCCCGCGGAGAATATCCATATCCTCAACGGCAACGCCGCCGATACCGTGGCGGAATGCGCCGCCTACGAGGAAGCCATCGTGAAAGCCGGCGGTTTCGACCTTTTCCTCGGCGGTGTCGGCGAAGACGGCCATATCGCCTTCAACGAGCCTTTCTCCTCCCTTGAATCCCGCACCCGCGTCGTGACCTTGACCCAGGACACCCGTGAAGTCAACGCCCGTTTCTTCGACGGCGACTTCAACCAGGTCCCGAAACAGGCCCTCACCGTCGGTGTCGCCACCGTTCTCAGTTCCAAGGAAGTCGTGATCCTCGCCTTCGGTTCCAAGAAGGCCCGTGCCCTCAAGGACGCGATCGAAGGCCCGATGTCCCACTATTGCACCCTCAGCGGCCTGCAGGGCCATCCCGCGGGCACGATCGTGTGCGACGAGAACAGCGTCGGTGAACTGAAGGTCAATTCCTACCGGTACTTCAAGGCCGTAGAGGAAGCGGAGAATCTTTAGTTTCTAGAAATACTTCTTCTCTTCGTGGTCCAGTACCACGAAGATGAAGATGAGTACGGTGAATGCCCACAGCGAGGATCCGCCGTAACTCATCATCGGCAGCGGAATGCCGATGACCGGCATCAGGCCGATGGTCATTCCGATGTTGATGAACAGATGCATGAACAGGCAGCTGGCGACACAATACCCGTAGATGCGGGTGAAGTGTTCCCGGCTGCGTTCTGCATCCAGGAGGATCCGCCAGATCAGCATCACGTACAGGACGATGACGACCAGGCATCCCGCAAAGCCCCATTCTTCCCCGACGGTGCAGAAGATGAAGTCCGTGCTTTGCTCCGGGACGAAGCCGTACGTGGTCTGCGTACCGTTCAGGAACCCCTTTCCGGTCAGACCGCCGGAACCGATCGCGATCATGCTCTGGTTGACGTTGTAGCCGACGCCGGCCGGATCTTCTTTCATGCCGAGGAGGACCTCGATGCGCTTGCGCTGGTGGTCCTGGAGGATGTCGTTGAAGATGAAATCCGCCGAGAAGACCATCACCACGCCGGCCAGCCAGCCCAGTACGGACATGAACAGGAATTTGCTCTTGCGCCGGTAGGAGGCGGCTAGCAGGAAGGGAATGGCGACGATTCCGGAGGCGATCAGGATATACAGGGGCTTGACCTTCAGCAGGAAGGTCCAGGAAGAGGCCCGCAGGATGCTCAGTTCGACCGACCGGTCGACGCTGCCGATCAGCCCGGCGCCGGGGATCAGCATTTCACGGACAAGGTCCCAGATCCTGGGGAAGAAAGCCATCGCCAGGACATACAGTCCGCCCCAGAGCAGGAATCTTCCGGCGCGGTCGCCGTGGAACACGTTGGCGAGCAGGATCAGGCCCGTCAAGGTCAGGATAGCGGTGTAAGGCGATGCCGTCAGGGTCAGGATGAAGATCAGGATGGCCAGGCCGATGACGGTCAGGAACCAGCCGGAAAGGCCTTCCCGGTAGAGCATGAAGATGAAGCCGACATAGACCAGGGCGGAGCCGGTTTCACTCTCGCCCAGGATTACCAGCATCGGGAGTCCGATGACCGCCGCGACCGTCAGGAAATCTTTCAGTTTCGTGATCCGGAAGTTGGGCCGGCTCATGACGTAGGCCAGCAGCAGCGAGGTCGTGATCTTCGAGACTTCCGCCGGCTGGAACCGGACAGGGCCGAACTCGAACCACGACCGGGAGCCCTTGACTTCGACTCCCAGGAAGATGACGGCGACCAGGAGGAACACGACGCCGATGTACAAGGGAATGGCGGCGCTTTCCCAGATCCGCGGCGGCAGGACGAACACGATGAGCCCGGCCAGTCCGAAGGCGGTCAGGATCCAGACGAACTGCTTTCCGCTGCGGGAGGTCCAGGACAGGATGCCGTCCGGTTCGGAAGAATGGATCGAGGCGTAGATGTTGACAAAGCCGATGACCACCAGCATCAGGTAGATCAGCACCAGCTTCCAGTCGAAGCTCTGCTTCATCGATCGGGCCTTGAACGTCTCTTCTACCATGGTCTAGTCGGTTTTGACACGGGACATGAGGTTGCCTTCCATGACACGCTGTTCGACGGCCTTGCGGGCCGGCGTGTCGGCGATTTCCCCCTTGAGGTATTTCTCGACCATCAGCGAGGCGATCGGAACGGCCCAGGTGGCGCCGAAGCCGCCGTTCTCGACATAGACGGCGATGGCGATCTTCGGGTCGTTCATCGGGGCGAAGCAGATGAATACGGAGTTGTCGGCGCCGCGCGGGTTCTGCGCGGTTCCGGTCTTGCCGCAGATGTCCAGTCCGTCCACATGGGCCGCCCATGCCGTTCCGCCCATGCCGGCACCGCTGTTGACGGCGCGCCACATGCCTTGGATGACTTTCTTGTACTGGGTCGTGTCGACCATCGTGTACTGGCGCTCCTTGAACTTGGGGTCCAGTTCGATGCCCTCGGATTCCTTGACGATGTGGGGGATGTAGTAGTAGCCGCGGTTGGCGACGGTGGCGGCGAGGTTGGCGATCTGCATCGGCGTCACGCCGACTTCGCCCTGGCCGATGGAAATGGACTTGATCGTATTGAATTTCCATCCGCCCAGTTCTTTCTTGTAGAGCCGGTTATAGAGTTTGGACGTCGGAATGGTACCGCCCAGTTCCGACGGGAAGTCGCTGCCGAGCTTGCGGCCGAATCCCATGCTCTCCACGTACTCGTGCCATTTGTCGAGGGCCGCGTCCATGTCCGGGTATTTCCGGTTCTCCAGGATGTCCCGGAGGGCGAAGGTGAAATAGGAGTTGCAGGACATCATGATGGCCTCCTCGAGGTTGATCGGGGACTTGTGGCCATGGCAGCCGGGTCGGTGGTCGGCCAGGGTGTAGCCGTGGGCGCAGGGGAACATGCTTTCCGGCCGGAGCGTCCCTTCCTGCAGGCCGATCAGGCCGTTGACCAGCTTGAAGACCGAGCCCGGAGGATACGGGGCCTGGACGGCGCGGTTGAACATCGGCTTGTAGGGATCATTCATGATCTCCCGGTAGTGGCGGTTGAAGTCGGCCAGCTGGCTCACGTCGATGCCCGGACTGGAGATCATGGCGAGGATTTCGCCGGAGCCGGGCTCGATGGCCACGACGCTGCCGACCTTGTTCTGCATCAGCTGCTGCCCGTACTGCTGGAGTTCCGCGTCGATGGTCGTGACGATGTCATGGCCCGGGATGGCCTCCTTGTCCATCTCGCCGTCCTTGTAGGGCTGCTCGATCTGGTTGTGGGAGTTGCGCAGGTAGATGTGGTAGCCCTTGACACCGCGCAGGTCCTTTTCCCGGGCGGCTTCGATGCCGGTACGGCCGGCATAGTCTCCGGAGCGGTATTCGTCCGGATGGGCCTTGATGTAGGAGGCGTCGACTTCGGAGACATAGCCCAGCAGGTTGCCGCCGGCGTTGACGGGGTAGTCGCGGATGCTTCGCACCTGGCCCTTGAAGCCGGGGAAACTGTACTGGACCTCGGCGAACCGGTTGTACGTCTCGGTCGGAATCTGGCGGAGGAGGGTCATCGACTGGAAGCCGATGCGCTTGCGGTTGCGCCGGTATTCCGCCATCTTGTCGCGCAGGAACGTGACGGAGGTGTCCAGGACCTGGGCAAGCAACAGGGTGTCGAACGCCTGGACCTCCCGCGGGGTCACGAGGATGTCGTAAGCCACCTTGTTTCCGACGATGATGGTCCCGTTGCGGTCGTACAGGACGCCGCGGGTCGGGTAGATGATCTCATAGACCATGGAATTGTTCTCCGCGCTGATCTTGTACGTGTCATCGACGATCTGGATATAGAAGATCTTCGCCAGCAGGATGCCGGCCACGGCCACGAGGCCGATGAGCAGCTTGTTCTTGCGGGAGAGTTCCATATGGCGACTATCTTCTGTCGTCGGGCATCAGCATGTCCACGACCGCGATGCCGAGCAGCATGCCTGCGGCCAGGGAAACGCCGAAGCGGATCAGGTTGAAGAGCAGCGGCCGCGTGGCGGCTCCGTCGGCCCACAGGTAGATGACCAGGAAGAGCGCCAGCACCAGGAACAGGGCGAACAGGACCTTCGGCAGGCCGTATTTCCGGATGGAGAAGTCCTCTCCGCGGACGACCAGTTCGTCGCCGAAGATGAAGTCGCAGATGCTGCGGCGCAGCAGGGCGACCGGCAGCAGGGCGACGGTGTTGATGCCCAGCGCGCCTTCCGCGATCAGGTCGACAGACAGGCCGGTGACGAAGGCGATCAGCATCGCGGCGGCGGTGCTGACCTTCGTGGGCAGGCACAGGACCAGGACGGGCAGCAGGGTCAGCATCAGATAGGGACTGACATGCAGATAGTTGCAGATCAGCATCTGGGCTGCTACGAGCAGGATGTAGAGGAGGACGAAATTCTTTTTCATGGCTGGTCCTCCTGTGTTTCCAGGGATTCGATCTCCTGGCGTCCGACGTTGTTGACGAGGGTGACGTAGCGGACGGCACCGACATCCTGCAGCAGCCGGACCTTGATTTCATAGGTGGCGCCGTTGACGATGCGGGAGTCCCCCGTCAGGCCGATCGGGATGTCCGCCGGGAAGATGGAGGAGAAGCCGCTTGTATAGACGGTGTCCCCGGGCTCGAATTTGTACTGCAGCGGAATCTCTTTCAGGATGGCGCCTCCGGAGGTCTTGCCGTCCCAGACAAGCGGTCCGACGGCCCCTTCGCGGCCGAGCCGGGCGCTGAGGCTGAAGTCCGTGTTCATGAAGGAGAGGGCGTAGGCGTAATGCTTGCCGACGGCGTCGACGATGCCGACCACCCCCTGGTTCGTGATGATGCCGGAATGCGGGACGACTCCGTCTTCGGATCCCTGTCCGATGATCAGGTAATTGTGCTGCTTGTTGCGGCTGATCTTGACGATCGTGGCGCTCATGTAGTGGAAGCCGGCGATGTCCTCGAAACTCCGGGAGAGGGAGTCCCGCTTGGCTTCTTCGGCGTCATGCCGCCAGGCGAGCAGTTCCCGGGTCAGTTCGAAATTCTGTGCGGCCAGCATCTCGTTGGTCTGTTTCAGGGAGAAATACTGCTTGACGGCTTCCGAGCCGCCCCAGACCTTCGCCATGAAGGCATGGGCTCCTTTGGAGATGAAGAAATCCTGGGCTTCACCAGACCGCAGCATACCCAATGCAGCAACCTCCAAGGCGATGAAGATTGCTGCGTTGAATAAGATGGTGACGATCTTTCCCGGTTTCCGCATTAGCGTTTGAGGAAGGAGTAGTTGGCAGCGTTCTTAAGGGCGATGCACGTACCGCGGGCGACCGCGCGGAGCGGGTCTTCGGCGACATGGAACTGGATGTTCACCTTCTCGGTAAAGCGCTGTGCCAGGCCGCGCAGCAGGGCGCCGCCACCGGACAGGTAGATGCCGTTTTCGACGATGTCGGAGTAGAGTTCCGGCGGCGTCTGCTCGAGGACATGGAGGATCGAGGACTCGATCTTGGCGATGCTCTTGTCGAGGCAGTGGGCGATTTCCTGGTAGGTGACGCGGGCTTCCACCGGGTGGGCGGTCATCAGGTTCGGACCGCGGACGATGAACGGTTCCGGTTCGTCGTCAAGCTGCGGAATGACCGCGCCGACGCCGATCTTGATCTTTTCGGCGGTGATTTCACCGACCTTGATGTTGTGCTGCTGACGCAGGTAATACTGGATGTCGCTGGTCAGTTCGTCGCCTGCGGTCTTGATGCTCTCCTGGACCACGATGCCGCCCAGGGAGATGACGGCGATCTCGGCGGTACCGCCGCCGATGTCAACGACCATGTTGCCCTTCGGGGCCTCGACGTCGAGGCCGATACCGAGGGCCGCCGCCATCGGCTCGAAGATCAGATAGACGTCACGGCCGCCGGCGTGCTCGGAAGAGTCACGGACGGCGCGGATCTCGACTTCCGTCGAACCGGAAGGGATACCCACGACGATCTTCAGGTTCGGGCTGAAAATGCTGCGGTGCTTGCTGTTGACCTGCTTGATGAAACCGCGGATCATCATCTCGGCGGCGTTGAAGTCGGCGATGACGCCGTCCTTCAGCGGACGTACGGTCTTGATGCCCGGGTTGATACGTTCATGCATCAGCTTGGCCTTCTGGCCGATGGCGATGCACTTGCCTGTATTGTTGTCGATGGCGACGATGCTCGGCTCGTCCAGCACGATCTGGTCATTCTGGAAAATGACGGTGTTGGCGGTTCCGAGGTCGATGGCCAGTTCTTGTGTAAAGAAGCCGAATGCCATATTGAGATTATCTGGTTTTTTCTGTTATACTTAATTTCGGTAAAGGTACGGATTTTTTCTTAAATTTGCCGGGTAATTCCTTCGGAATATGGCAAAAGAATTTTACCTCGTCGTAACGGCCGGCGGCATGGGTCTGCGCATGGGTGCGGACCGTCCCAAACAGTTCCTATCCTTTGAGGGTGTCCCGGTGCTGCGCATGACCATCGAGCGTTTCCGTGAGGCCCTTCCGGACGCCCGTATCGTGACGGTGCTGCCGAAAGACTGGCAGGGCTGGTGGCGGGACTATTGCCTGGAAAAGAATTTCTCCGTGCCCCAGACCCTTGTCGCCGGCGGCATCACCCGTTTCCATTCCGTCCGGAACGCCTTGGCGCGGGTCCCCGAGGGTGTTGTCGTCGCCGTCCACGACGGTGTCCGCCCTTTCATCTCCGTCGGGAAAATCCGGGAGATGGCGGCCCTGATGGAGGATGGCCGCCGGGCCTTGGTGCCCGTGCTTCCCTCGACCGATACCCTGCGTGCCCTCGAAAAGGGCCCGGATGGACTGCAGGTAATAGAGGGACAGGAGGTTGACCGTTCCAAAATCTGGCGGGTCCAGACCCCGCAACTCTTCCTGTCCGAAGATCTCAAGGCCGCTTACCGGCAGGCCTACGACCCCGCGTTCACCGACGATGCTTCCGTCGCCGCCGCAAACAAAGTACCGCTCACCTTCTGCGAGGGCGAGCGGTTCAATCTCAAACTCACGACTCCCGAAGACCTCCTTCTCGCCGAGGCGATCCAGACGCTCCGGAAGCGGTAACTATTTGTTGAAGGTCGTATTTTTATAATCCTTGACCCAGACCTGGCGGTCGATGGCCTCGTCCAGGGCGATCATGGTGTCGGTCGCCTGGATGAACGGGATTTTCTGGATCGTGTTGAGCAGCACTTCCATCAGGTGGTCGTTGTCGAAGCAGTACAGTTTGACGAGCAGGGCGTACTTGCCGGTTACGAAATGACACTCGACGACTTCCGGAATCTGCCGCAGGGAGGCGACGACTTCGTTGTACTTGCTGGCTTCAGACAAGGAGATGCTGACGAAAGCACAGATGTTGAGGCCGAGGGCCTGGGGTTTGACCAGCAGCCGGGAACCTGTGATGACGCCATTGGCTTCCAGGCGCTTGACGCGCTGGTGAATGGCGGCTCCGGAAACGCCGCACTCGCGGGCGATCTCGAGGAACGGCATGCGCGCGTTCTTGACAAGGAACCCCAGGATTTTCTGGTCGGTCGTATCGATGTGGTAATTTGCCATAGTCCGTTATGATTATTAAGTCATGTTTTCGCAAAAATAACGAAAAAATTTAGAAAACGCGCTTTAAGGCCGGTTAATAAACAAATCATAAGAAAAAATCCGTCCAAATGAACGGATTTTTTAGAAAGATAGACTTAAATTTCTGAAGCGTCGTTTCGACGCTATGACCGTTTTCCACCCTTTCTCCGGGCGCTTCCTGCGGTGGGCCCCTGCGTGGCGACGATCTGCTTGCAGGCTTCTTCGGTCAGGGTCGCAACGTCGGTCCCTTTCGGAATCCGGTAGTTGGCGCCGGCGACCTTGATGTACGGGCCGTAACGGCCGTTGATGACCTGGATGTCGCCCCACTCGGCCAGGACGGCGTTTTCCGGTGTCTTGTTCCGTCCGGCTTCGATCGCGGCGATACATTCTTCCAAAGTAACCTTCAGCGGATCTGCTTTCTTGGGCAGGGAGAAGTTCTGCTCCCCGAATTTCAGGTACGGGCCGAAACGTCCTTTGGTCGCAATGACCGGAATACCCTCATATTCACCGACAGTCCGAGGCAGTTCGAACAGTTTCAGCGCTTCTTCCAGGGTGATGTTCTCGATCAGCTGGCCGGCACTCAGGTGGGCGAACTGGCGGTTCTCGCCCTCGCCTTTCTGGATGTACGGTCCATACTGTCCGAACTTGGCGACCAGCGGCTGGCCGTCTTTCGGATCAGTGCCCAGCGCCCGTTCGACATGGTTGTACTGGCGGTCGGCGAGCACCTCCCCGACCTTGGCGTGGAACGGGGTGTAGAACGCGCGGATGACATTGTTCCAGACTTTCTTCCCTTCCGCGACCTCGTCGAAATCATTCTCGACGTTGGCCGTGAAGTTATAGTCCATGACGGAATCGAAGTTGGCGACCAGGTAGTCGGTCACGATCATGCCGATTTCCTGGGGCAGCAGTTTGCCCTTTTCGGCGCCAACGATCTCGGTCCGGGTGCTTTCCTTGATCTCGGAGCCCTTGAGCGTCAGGTTGACGACGGGGATTTTCTCGCCCTCCTTGTCACCTCTTACGATATAGCCGCGGCCGGTGGTCAGGGTCGTGATGGTCGGAGCATAGGTGGACGGACGGCCGATGCCGAGTTCTTCGAGCTTCTTGACCAGGGTGGCTTCCGAGTACCGTGCCGGCGGGACGGTGAACTTGCATTCGGCGGTGATGGCCTTGGCCGTCATGGCGCCGCCTTCCGAGAGTTCGGGCAGCAGGACTTCCTCGTCGTCGGCGACCGGATCATCGGAGCCTTCCATGTAGACTTTGAGGAAGCCGTCGAACAGCACCTGGCTGGCCTGGACGGCGAATATCTCCGCCCTGCGGTCGGAGGCGACCTTGATGTCGGTGCGGAGCACACGGGCGTCGGCCATCTGGGAGGCGACGGTCCGTTTCCAGATCAGGTTATAGAGCTTGCGCTCCTGCGGCGTCCCTTCGATGTCGGTGTTTTCGATATAGGTGGGACGGATGGCTTCATGGGCTTCCTGGGCGCCCTTGCTGCGGGTCTTATACTGGCGGACCTTGGAATACTGCCCGCCGTAGTGCTCTTCGATGAATCGCTTGGCGGTGTTGATGGCCAGTCCCGAGAGATTGGTCGAGTCGGTACGCATGTACGTGATCAGACCCCGTTCGTACAACTGTTGGGCGACGCGCATCGTGGTGCTGACCGGGAAATGCAGCTTGCGGGCCGCTTCCTGCTGGAGCGTAGAAGTCGTGAACGGTGCGGCCGGGAAGCGGACACCTTCCTTGCGGTCGATGCTGCTGATGGTGAAATGAGCACCGATGCTGTCCTGCAGGAACTTGCGGGCGTCGTCGAGGTTGTTGAAGCGGGTGTCGAGGGTGGCCTTGACGGCAACGTTCTCCGGCGTTCCTTCCGGGTGGAAGGTCGCGTCGATGCGATAGTAAGGTTCCTTCTCGAAGGCCATGATCTCGCGCTCGCGGTCGACGACCAGGCGCAGGGCGACGCTCTGCACGCGGCCGGCGCTGAGTTTCGGCTGGATCTTGCGCCAGAGGATCGGGGACAGTTCGAAACCGACGAGGCGGTCCAGGACGCGGCGCGCCTGCTGTGCGTCCACCAGGTTCATGTCGATCGCCCGCGGGTTCTCGACGGCGTGGAGGATGGCATCCTTGGTGATTTCATGGAAGACGATGCGGCGGGTGTTCTCCGGCTTGAGCCCGAGGGTCTCATACAGGTGCCAGGAGATGGCCTCTCCTTCGCGGTCTTCATCGGACGCCAGCCAGACAAAGTCTGCGTCCTTGGCGAGTTTCTTGAGTTCGGCGACGACTTTCTTCTTGTCAGCCGGCACGACATATTCTGGTTTGAAACCGTCTTCGACATCGACGCCCAGTTTCTTCTCTTCCAGGTCACGGATGTGTCCGAAACTCGGTTTCACCGTAAAATCTTTTCCCAAAAACTTCTGGATGGTCCCGGCTTTTGCGGGGGACTCCACGATTACCAGATTTCCCTTCATATCCTTTTCAAATTTCACACACAGGAGGAGGAAGAACCCCCTCATTTTTGGTTTCGAGTTTGCAAAGTAAAGAAGATTTGGACGATTTTTCCAAATTTTGTTGCTACTTTTGTAAACTTATAATAGTGGTGTAATACGACCGGCCTACAAGGCCGGATGCGCCCCCAAAGATGAATCGTATGACCGAAGAGAAAAAGAAGATAATTATCAAGTGGTTCTGGCGTATCCTCGCGATCCCCGTCGCAGCCGTCGTGCTTCTTCTGCTGCTGGTCTGGGCCTTCGCGGACATCCCCTCCTTCGAGGAATTGGAGAACCCGGACAGCAAACTGGCGACCCAGGTGCTGGCCGAGGACGGTGAACTGCTGGCCACCTTCCATATCGAGAACCGTTCCCATGTAGATTACTTCGACCTGTCCCCTTACCTGATCCAGGCGGCCGTCGCCACGGAGGACGCGCGTTTCTACAAACATTCCGGCATCGATTATGAGAGTATCGCCCGCGTATTGTTCAAGACCCTCCTGAGCCGGGATTCCAGCCAGGGCGGCGGCAGCACGATCACCCAGCAGCTGGCCAAGACCCTCTATCCCCGCGGCGAGAACGCCAGCCGGATCCCGGGCGTCTACCAGGTCCGGATGGTCTGGACCAAACTCAAGGAATGGATCACCGCCGTCAAGTTGGAGCGGGACTACACCAAGGACGAGATCGTGACCATGTACCTGAATGCCGTGTTCT
>JBGUXJ010000255.1:0-2073 GCA_045222055.1 Candidatus Cryptobacteroides sp.
CGCGGGTCTGGAGGAGTGCGGTCTGTGCTGCGAGATCATGCGCGAGGACGGCACGATGATGCGTACGCCGGAACTGCTCGCTTTTGCGCGGGAGCACGGCCTGAAGATCGTCTCCATTGCTGACCTGATCCGCTATCGCCGTGCGCATGAGAAGACCATCGAGTGCGTGACGGTAGCCGACCTGCCGACGAAATATGGCCATTTCAAGGCCTATGGCTTTGAAAGCAAGATTACGGGCGAGCATCACATCGCCCTGGTCAAAGGCGACGTGACGCCGCCCGAGCCCGTCCTCTGCCGGGTGCACTCCGAGTGCCTGACCGGCGACGTGTTCGGCTCGCTGCGCTGCGATTGCGGCGAGCAGCTCGAGGAGGCGCTGCGCCGCATCGAGCAAGCCGGTCGTGGTATCCTGCTCTACCTCCGGCAGGAGGGGCGCGGCATCGGCCTGATCAACAAACTTCGCGCGTACCGGCTGCAGGAGCAGGGGATGGATACGGTCGAGGCGAACCTGGCGCTGGGCTTTGCGCCCGACTTGCGCGAGTACGGCACCGGTGCTGCCATCCTGGCGGATCTCGGCGCCAGACAGCTGATCCTGATGACCAACAACCCTGAGAAGATCAGCGGCCTGGACGGTTTTGGCATCGAAATCGTCGGCCGGGAACCGATCGAAATCCGCAGCAATCCGGTCAACGACCGCTACCTGCGTACCAAGTGTAGCAAGATGGGACATTTGCTCCATCTCGACGATATGAACAAATAATTTAAAACAGAATAGTTATGAAAACCATTGAAGGAAAGCTGATTGCATCTGAACTCAAAATTGGCGTTGTCGCCTCCCGTTTCAACGAATTCATCACCGGTAAGTTGCTTGGTGGTGCCGAGGACTCCTTTGTCCGCCATGGCGGCAACGCCGATGACCTGACCGTCGCCTGGGTCCCGGGTGCGTTTGAGATTCCGCTTGTCGCCCAGAAAATGGCCCAGTCCGGCAAGTATGACGCCGTCGTGTGTCTGGGGGCTGTGATCCGCGGCAATACTCCGCACTTCGACATGGTCGCGAACGAGTCCGTCAAGGGCATTGCCCAGGCCGGCCTGCAGAGCGGAATTCCGGTGATTTATGGCGTGCTGACCACCGACTCCATCGAGCAGGCCATCGAGCGCGCCGGCACCAAGGCCGGCAACAAGGGTTTCGACGCCATGACCTCCGCCATCGAGATGGTCAACCTGACCAGGCAGCTGTAGACTGCCTGGTTTATCTCGTGGTTAGGATGATGATGCCGCAGACGCCGATGTAGGCGTAGACGACGTAGCGGAAGATCTTGGCCGGGATGCGGTCGAAGACCTTGGCGCCCAGGTAAGTGCCGAGGAATACCCCCGCGAGGCCGGCCAGGAATCCTCTGCCGACCGTCGCGGTCAGGAAACCGTTGTGCGCCCGGAAGAAGGTCATAGCAAGGTTGCCCAGGCAGAAATACATCGAAATGACGGCCATGTAGCGGTCTTTGTCCGGCTCGGACGAGATGAAATACAGCACGGCCGGAGGCCCCTGCATGCCGAAAAATCCGCCCATCAAGCCGCTGATGGTGCCGGTGATGATCTGCGCTCCAGGCGTCGGCTTGATGTGGATCTTGCCGCCGAGAAAGATGAAATAGAGACTGACGACGATGAGGATGATGCCCAGCATCAGGGTCAGCGAGTGTGTCTGCATCCTTGCCAGAATATAAATGGCTCCGGCCGATACGACGGTGAAGGTCCCCTGGATCAGCCACAGGTGCTTCCAGTCGATTAAATGCCACATCCGGATGCAGATGATGAGCGTCGTGGCGAAGGCCAGCAGACCCGACAGGGTCGTCGCCTCAC
Source organism: Candidatus Cryptobacteroides sp. (assembly GCA_045222055.1). GTDB lineage: Bacteria > Bacteroidota > Bacteroidia > Bacteroidales > UBA932 > Cryptobacteroides. The sequence goes on from JBGUXJ010000255.1 coordinate 1,852, forward strand.
CGTACGACGGCATCAGGAAGGGGAGTACCGTCATGATGAAAATCCCGAAGCCGAAGCCTGTCGTTCGTTCGACAAAACTGGCTCCGACCGCCAACAACGCTATGAGCAGATACTCGGTCACTTGACTTTCTTCGGGACGAAATTGACGAGGCCGACACCCGTGAAGACGAGGACGGAGGCCAGGACCTTGAGGAGGGTGAGGTGGTCCAGGCCCATCGCCAG
>JBGUXJ010000256.1:0-2309 GCA_045222055.1 Candidatus Cryptobacteroides sp.
CTCCGCCCACTCCCCTGCCTTGGGACGGATTCCGTCCTGCGAGGCGGCGAACTGAAGGAAACTGCGGGACAGGTCAAGTTCGTCCAGATACTTCTCCAGGCGGTCGAAATCATCGATTTCAAGCAATGCGGACTTGTAGCGGTCAAACATCGCAGAGGCGAAACGCATCTGGGTCGCCTTGCGGTTGCAGGCAATGAAGAAATCCGTGGCACGGGTCGTATCGACCGGGACGAAAACGTCCGGAACGATACCGCCGCCGCCATAGACCTTCCGGCCGCCGACTGTGCTGAAAACGGCCGTCGTATCGAGTTTGATGCTGTCTTTCTCAAACATTTCCCCGTCCGAATACCGGCGCAGGATGTCGTAGCGGTAATCCTCTTCCGGATTTCCGTAAGGCTTCTGGATACAGCGGCCGGACGGCGTGTAGTACCGGGCGACGGAAATCCGGATGGCGGATCCGTCGGTGAAGAAACGCGGTTCCTGGACCAGGCCTTTGCCGAAGGAACGACGTCCGACGATGATTCCGCGGTCGTTGTCCTGGATCGCACCGGCAAAGATCTCGCTGGAAGAAGCGCTGGATTCGTTGATCAGGACCGAAAGCGGAATCTGACGGAGCAGGCCCCTTCCGTCGGCGGTATAGTTCTCACGCTTGTGATGCAGGCCTTCCAGGTAAACGATCTCGTCGCCCTTGTCCAGGAACAGGTTGGAAAGCAGCAGCGCCTGGTCGAAATACCCGCCGGCATTGTCCCGCAGGTCGAAGACCAGTCGTTTCATCCCCTGGTCCAGCAGGTCCAGGGCAGCCAGGCTGACCTCCTGGAAGGTGGTCCGGGAGAATTTGGACAGACGGATGTAACCGGTCGTATCGTTCACCATGAATGCGGCATCCACGCAATGCACCGGAATCTTGCCGCGTGTGATTTCAAAGGTGGTTTCCTCCTTGTCGCGACGGACCGTGACATGGACCTTCGTCCCTGCCGGCCCCTTCATCCGACGGACCATGCTGTCCTGCGGGAAATTCACACCGGCGATCACCTTGTCATCCACCTTGAGCAGCCGGTCACCCGGCTGGAGCCCTGCCTTCTCGGAAGGACCTCCAGCGATGACTTCCAAGACGATGGCCGTGTCGTTCGGCACGTTGAACTGAATGCCGATGCCGTCAAAATTGCCCTGCAGTTCCGTTTCGGACTCCTCCAGTTCGACCGGAGGAAGATAGATGGAATGGGGATCCAGTTTGGCAAGCGCGGCCACGACGGCCGCATCGGTCATGCCCTTTACATCGATGGTATCGACATAGTTCTTCTGGACCTCCTCCAAAATCAAATTGAGTTTCTGCCAGTCAGAATACCTGGCACGCTGCGCCCTGCCGGCATTGCATCCACGCATGAACAACAGCGTCAGCAGGATGCCGATGACGACTCCGAGCAAGGCGGCGATGGAACCGCTCCGGTCTTTTCTGTCCATGAGGGTCAATCAACTTTTTCGACCTCGATCCCGGCCCGCCGCAACAGATCGATCCCGTCGGTCAGCCGGTACTCATCCCGGTAGACGACGCGGCGGATGCCGGACTGAATGATCAGTTTGGCACATTCCAGGCAGGGAGAGGCCGTCACGTACAACGTGGCTCCTTCGCTGCTGTTGCCGGATTTCGCAACCTTGGAAATGGCATTGGCTTCGGCATGAAGGACATAGGGTTTGGTAGCCCCGGATTCATCTTCGCAGATGTTCTCGAAGCCGGACGGCGTACCGTTATAGCCGTCGGAAATGATCATCCTGTCCTTGACAAGCAAGGCACCGACCTGGCGCCGCTTGCAATAGGAGTTGCGTGCCCAGACGGTCGCCATGTCCAGGTAACTCTGGTCGAATTTCTGCATGTTAGTTGCGCTGGTAGAGATAACGTTTGATGCTGCGTTTCGGCGTGCGCTCGAAATCCTCGGGGAGGAACTCGATCTTCTTGATCTGCGCGTAGTTCGGAATCTCCTTGTTGATTTCCGGCAGATTGCTGATGATGCGGGCCTCAAGGGCGGAACGGTTCATGCCGTCCAGTTCGCCCTGGTGATAGTCCGGATAGACAAGGGCCGTCAGACTGCCGCCATCCTCGATGACGAGCGAGTCGACCACATAGTTGACATTGTTGATGACCGCCTCCAGTTCCTCGGGATAGATATTCTGGCCGGAAGGACCGAGAATCATGCACTTGGAACGGCCGCGCAGGAAGAGGTAGCCCTCGTCGTCCATGATGCCCATGTCGCCGGTACGGAACCAGCCGTCTTCCGTAAAGGACTGGCGTGTCGCCTCTTCATTCTTGTAAT
>JBGUXJ010000257.1:0-8226 GCA_045222055.1 Candidatus Cryptobacteroides sp.
GCAAGGTCGTGCTCTACCAACTGAGCTATTTCCGCAATATTTCGCTTTTCAGCGCCCGGTTTTGGTGAATCGGGATTGCAAAGGTACTACAAAAATCGGAACCTGCAAATTTTTTTCCAGATTTTTTCAACCGAGGCGCCAGCGCGACTTATTTCTCTGCCTGCTCGGCGGCAAAGGCCTTTCCGGGAGCGACGCACGGGCCGATGACCTCACCGGTACGGATATAGCGGAAGCCGGGCTCGAAAAGGACGGGCTTGTACTTGGCGAAGTCCAGTTTGCCCTTCTCGTCGAGCAACTCCTCGCGGGCGAAGGTCTCGCGGACCTTGCAGATCAGCAGGTAGCAGCCGTTGGCGTCGTAGATGTCCAGCAGGTCGAGGGCCATGGAGACCGGAGCGTCGTCGACCAGCGGAGCACCGTTGGATGCAGGCGTCCAGGCGAACACGCCGCTCTTGTCGGTCTTGGCGCCGCTGACGATGCCGACATAGTCGGCGCGCGGGATCAACGCCTCATCCAGGAAATTGATACTCAGGGCCTTCTCGGCACGGATGCCGTCACAGGTATAATGCGTCGCGGTGACGCTGAGGGTCACGACATTGCTGTCACCGATGCCGGTCCAGGCCACTTCAAACCAGGCCGGTTTGCCGTTCACCATGGCTCCGACCACGCAGATCGGGGTCGGGAAGGCGGCGTTGAATGATCCGATGCTCTTTTTCATATTCAGATGATAAAATGATTCTTCGCTTCGCTCAGAATGACATTCACTACACTTCCACGCAGGCGGAGAACTCGCGCAGGAAGCGCATGTCATTTTCGAAATAATGGCGCAGGTCGTTGACCTGCCACTTCAGCATCGCGATACGCTCGATACCCATGCCGAAGGCGAAGCCACTGTACTTCTTGCTGTCGATCCCGCTGGCTTCCAGCACGTTGGGATCCACCATACCGCAGCCCATGATCTCCAGCCAGCCGGTTCCCTTGCAGATGTTGCAGCCCTTGCCCTTGCAGATGTTGCAACTGACGTCAACCTCGGCGGACGGCTCGGTGAACGGGAAATAAGACGGGCGCATGCGGATCTGCGTATCCGCACCGAACATCTCGCGGGCGAAGAGCAGGATCGCCTGCTTGAGGTCGGCGAACGTGACATCCTGGTCGATGTAGAGACCTTCCACCTGATGGAAAATGCAGTGTGCACGTGCGGAGATCGCCTCGTTGCGGAACACGCGGCCCGGGCAGATCACACGGATCGGGAGAGGATGCTTCTCCATCGTCCGGACCTGGACGGAGGAAGTATGGGTACGGAGCAGGAGCGGATTGATATGGCCTGCGGAGACGAAGAACGTGTCCTGCATGTCGCGGGCCGGATGGTTCGGCGGGAAGTTCAGCGCCTCGAACACATGGTAATCGTCCTCGATTTCAGGGCCCTCGGCCACGTCGTAGCCGAATTTGCGGAAAATGCTGACGATCTGCTCGCGGGCGATGGAGACGGGATGGCGGGAACCGAGTTCGAAGTCATCGCCCGGCATGGTCGAGTCGAACGCCGGAGCGGAAGCGGCCGCCGCCGTCTCGGCAGAGGCCTTGAGGGCATCGATCCGTGCAGCCGCCTCCTTCTTGAGGAGGTTCAGTTTCTGGCCGAATTCCCGTTTGAGTTCCGGACCCACGGTACGGAACTCCTCGAACAGTTTCGTGATTTCTCCTTTCTTCCCGAGGAAACGTACGCGGGCTTCCTCAACTTCTTTTTCCGTCTTGCACTGGAGAGCGTTAAGCTCGGCAAGGATCTGTTCAATCTGCTCTTTCATCGTCAAATTCACTGATTATCTTGCAAAGATAACTATTTCTTGCCACTTGCAGCGGCCTTGGCCGCCTTTTGCTGGCGTTTTTCGCGGGCTTTCTGTGCGCGGGCCGCGCCGGATTTCAGGTATTTCGCCCACTGCTCGTCATTGAAAATCGCCTTGTACGTCTTGTCGATCTGCTCCATCCAGCGGTCCTGGACAGCCACGTACAAATCGGTATTCCCGACCTTTGCTTTCTGGTAATCCTTCAGTTCCGCGTCCATCGCGACATAGTCATGCTGAAGGGTCGAATCCACATAAAACAACTGCCAGTCTTCGAGATCCAGCAGGTCCGCCAGACGGTCCGCCTCCTTGGCGGCCAGTTCCTCCATGGTCGGCTGCTTCTGGGCATCCTGGGCCCGGAGGGCGGCGGGCACCAGCAGCAACAGTGCCATGAATATAAAGGTAAGGGTCTGTTTCATTTCAAGATAGTCTTTTATATCCCGACAAAAATAATCATTAATAAATAATAATTGGTATTTTTTGGCAAACAAAATGCCAATCGCGGATTCCTCCGGAAAAATTGTTAGATTTGCATTTCTATAACCAAGATTCAGACAGAAATGAAAGCTCAAGCGATTCTCTGCACCCTCGCCGCCGCCGTCCTGACGACCTTGACGGCCCTTCCCGGCGATGCCTGCACGAACGTCATCGTGACCCGGGGCGCCAGCGCCGACGGATCCGGCATGGTCTCCTATGCCGCCGACTCCCACTGGCTTTACGGCGAATTGTACTTCCGCCCGGCCGCCGACTGGAAAGCCGGTGCAATGAGGAAAGTATATGACTGGGATTCAGCCCGTTACCTCGGAGACATCGATGAAATTGCCCATACCTACAAGCGCGTCGGCAACATGAACGAGCACCAGCTCATCATCGGCGAGACCACCTTCGGCGGCCGTGAGGAACTGCACGACAAATACGGCGGCATCGACTACGGCTCCCTGATCTACATCGCCCTCGAGCGCTGCAAGACCGCCCGCGAAGCCATCGAATGCATGACCTCCCTCGCCAACGAGTACGGCTACTACTCCGAAGGCGAAAGTTTCTCCATCGTCGACAAGGAAGAAGCCTGGCTGCTGGAAATGATCGGCAAAGGCACCGTCATGCGCAACGGAAAGAACATCAACAAAGGCGTCGTGTGGGTCGCCCGCCGCATTCCGGACGGCATGATCTGCGCCCACGCCAACCAGGCGCGCATCACCACCTTCCCGCTCCAGGACCCGGAGAACTGCCTCTACGCCAAGGACGTCATCTCTTTCGCCCGCCGCATGGGGTACTTCGAGGGTGAAGATGCCGACTTCAGTTTCGCCGACGCCTACGCTCCCCTCGATTTCGGAGCCATGCGCGGCTGCGAGGCCCGTGTCTGGAGCGCCTTCAACATCCTGAGCAACGGCTGGTTCACCTATGAAGACGAAGCGACCGGCCGCATGGTCACCAAGGACGCGTTCACCTTCGTGGACTACGCCCTCGGCCACAATCCGAAGAACCGGCTCCCGCTCTGGATCCAGCCGGCCAAGAAACTGACCGTCAAGGACATCGCCGACGTCATGCGCGACCACTTCGAAGGCACCCCGCTCGATATGACCTCCGACATCGGAGCCGGCGGCAACGCCCTCCCGTACCGCTGGCGCCCCATGACCTTCACCTATGAAGGCAAGACCTACACGAACGAGCGCGCCATCGCCACCCAGCAGACCGGTTTCTGGTTCGTCGGCCAGAGCCGCGGCGCCTTCCCGGATGTCATCGGCGGTATCCTGTGGTTCGGCACCGATGATGCCGCAACTTCCTATCTTACCCCGATTTACACCTCCACCAACAAGGTACCGAAGTGCTTCGAAGTGGGCAACGGCGACCTGATCACCTACTCCCCGACTTCCTCCTTCTGGACCAACAACCGCATCACCAACGACTGCTACCGGATGTACGACCAGATGGCCCCGTTCGTACGCGAGAAGATCGACAAGTTCGAGAACGACCAGCTCAAGCGCATCCGCCAGATCGACAACGAAGCCCTCGACCTCTACGCCAAGGCCGCCGACAAGGAGATGCAGAAAGCCGAGAAGAAGGGATACAACTACAATCCCAAGGAAGATACCGGCGACATCTTCGCCAGCGTCAAGCGCCTGCTGACCAAGTACTCCGTGGACACCGCCCAGGATCAGTTCAATGTCTGGAAGGAACTGGAGACCACGATGCTCGTCAAATTCATCGACGGCAACGTCAAGGCGCAGAACGCCGACGGATCCTTCAAGCACAGCGACCAGTCGGAGCACATTCCGGACGGGTTGACCCAGCCGGGCTATACCGAACTCTGGAAACAGGCCGTCGCCACCTCCTACGGAGAAGTCCTGGAGGTCGTCCCGGTCGAGACAGAAGAAGAGTAACTACATGTCAGCCAGCGTGAAAAGTCTGGCGTCGATGACATAATCCTTCAAAGGACCTTTCCGCAGCGAAGCCACCTTCCCGAGGAAAGGTTCTTTTTGGAAATCCTCCGCCCGGAGTTCGACGTCGCCGACCAGCGCCCGTTTCGCCCGCGGCGGGAAACCCAGGATATCGATCTCGGGACCGCCGGCATGGACCGAAGACCACTCGCCGCCCAGGTCCTGATAGCCGCTCTCCTCGCGGAACTTCCGCAGGAACCACACCCGCAGCGCCCACCGCGCGAACACCGGGAAATCCTGCTTGGCCAACTGCCTGAGCGAAGCGAGCCGGCCCATCTCCACATCCGCCCGGCCGGCCTCGACATACCGGAGCCAGAAGCGCAGGCCCGGATCCACGATCTCGTACCGGACCACGCCGCGGCTGGTCGGACCCGCCAGCATCGGACGGCACTTCCGCACCAGTTCGTATTCCTTCTCCAACTTCGCGAGATGACCGCCGATGATGGTCCCGCCCAGACGGTCTTCCAGTTCGGACTGGGAGGTTACGCCACACGCAAGCAACTCCAGGATAGAAAGATAGATCTCGGAGTTCTTGCCCAGCAACCGGCACAGCCGGCGCTCCTCATCGCGCAGGAAAGGCGAGGAATCCGAGAAATAGAAGTCCAGGATTTCGGATTTGGTCCGGACACCGGCATCCATCAGCCAGCCCACGCGGTTCGGACGTCCGCCAGTCACCATGAAGGCCGTCAGCAGGTCCTCGCCGGCCGTTCCCAGACATTCTTTCATCTGTTCGGCTTTCAACGGACCCAGTTCCAGGTTCAGGTCCAGGATTCCGATCAGGGGTGAATTGTCCTTGGAGGCCAGCCGCTCGGCAAGCAGCCGGTTCGGGCAGAGCAGCAGCAGGTTGAGATGGGTTTTGTTGCGCCGCTGCCGGAAACTGTCCCGCAGCGCTTCATAATCCTTGTCCTGAAGCAACTGGCACTCGTCCAGGATCAGGGTGAAGGGCTCCTTCTCCGACAGGTACATCAGGTAATCGACCAGCGCGACGGTCTTGCGGGCATTGCTCGGCACGGAAGCACCCAGCAGCCGCTCCGCCTGCGCGATCCATTCTTCCATCTGCAATGCGCCCGCCTTGTATCCCAGCCGATAGTACAGGCAAGGCGTGTCCCGGCAGGCCTCCGCCACGAGGGCGGTCTTTCCACATCCGCGGGGGCCGGAAAGCAAAGTCATGCGGCTGCCCTTGGTCTGGGCCATCCACCATTGGCGGTGGAGCAGGGTCAATTCATCGTCCCGACAAAGAAGTTTCATAGCCATTAATTTAACGAAAATAAAAAAGGCGTCTGGCAAATATAGCCAAACGCCTGATAAAAAACAAGATTCGCCTTTAGTTCCGAAGGACGACCTGGGCACCGACCACATCGACCGTGATCACGGAATCCTTCCGGACCGTGCCGGACAGGATGGCCGTCGCCAACTGGTTGACCAGTTCCCGCTGCATCAGCCGCTTGACCGGACGAGCACCGTAGGACGGGTCGTAACCCTTCTCCGTCATGTAATCCTCGAACGCCGGAGTGAACGTCAGTTCGATGCCGTCCTCGGATAGTTTGTTCTGCAGTTCCCGCATCTGGATGTGCAGGATCTCGCGCACGTCGCTCTTGGTCAGCGGATCGAACATCAGGATCTCGTCGATACGGTTCAGGAACTCCGGACGGACCGTCTGCCGCAGCACTTCGATGACCTTTCCCTTGCATTCCTCCAGCAGCTGGCGGCGCCGGGAAATGGCGCCCATGTCGGCCTGCGGATCCTTGCCGGTCACCTCCGGCAGCCGCTCCATGTAGTCCTGGATCAGGTTGGAGCCCGCGTTGGACGTCATGATCAGGATGGTGTTCTTGAAGTCCACCGTACGACCCTTGTTGTCGGTCAGACGACCGTCGTCAAGGACCTGCAGCAGAATGTTGAACACATCCGGATGGGCCTTCTCGATCTCGTCCAGCAGCACCACGGAATACGGTTTCCGCCGCACCGCCTCGGTCAGCTGGCCGCCTTCGTCGTAGCCCACGTATCCCGGAGGAGCACCGATCAGCCGGCTCACCGTGTGCCGTTCCTGGTACTCGCTCATGTCGATACGGGTCATCATGTTCTCATCGTTGAACAGGAACTCCGCCAGCGCCTTGGCCAGTTCGGTCTTGCCCACGCCCGTCGTGCCCAGGAACAGGAACGAGCCGATCGGCCGTTTCTCGTTCGAAAGGCCCGCCCGGTTGCGCCGGACCGCATCCGCGACTGCCTGGATCGCAGGATCCTGGCCGATCACACGCTTGTGCAGCGCCTCTTCCATCCGCAGGAGTTTCTCCTTCTCGCTCTCCAGCATCCGCTTGACCGGGATGCCGGTCCACTTCGCCACGACCTCCGCGATGTCTTCCGGCGTAACGGCTTCCGTCACGATCGGATCCTTGACCTGGGCCTGCCTGGCGGACAGGTCGTCGATCCGCTTGGACAGTTCGGCCATCCGGCCGTACCGCAGTTCCGCGACCTTTCCGTAATCGCCCGCACGCTCGGCCGCCTGCGCCTGGATCTTGTAGTCCTCCAACTGCTGCCGGGCCTCCTGCAAGTCGTTCAGGATCCCTTTCTCTTCGTTCCAGCGCTTCATCAGCGCCTCCCGCTCGGCACCCAACTCGGTCAGTTGCTGCTCGATTTTCTCCAGTTTCAGACTTACGCCCTCGCGCTTGATCGCCTCTTTCTCGATCTCCAACTGGCGGATCTTGGAATTGAGGTCGTCGATCGGCTCCGGGACGGAATTCATCTCCAGACGGAGTTTGGACGCCGCCTCGTCGACCAGGTCGATCGCCTTGTCCGGCAGGAAACGGTTGGTGATGTAACGGTGGGACAGGTTCACGGCGGCGATCAGGGCATCGTCCTCGATGCGCACGCGGTGGTGGTTTTCATATTTCTCCTTCAGGCCACGCAGGATGGAGATGGACTCGGCCGGCGACGGTTCGTCGACCATGACCATCTGGAAACGACGCTCCAGTGCCTTGTCTGTCTCGAAATACTTCTGGTACTCGTCCAGGGTCGTGGAACCGATGGTCCGCAGTTCGCCACGGGCCAGGGCCGGTTTCAGGATGTTGGATGCATCCATGGCACCGGAGGTCTTTCCGGCGCCGACCAGGGTATGGATCTCATCGATGAACAGGATGATCTGTCCCTCGCTTTCAACGACTTCCTTGACGACCCCCTTGAGCCGTTCCTCGAACTCGCCCTGGTATTTCGCACCGGCGATCAGGGCGCCCATGTCCAACGAGAAGACCAGTTTGTCTTTCAGGTTCTCGGGGACCTGGCCGTTGACGATCTTCTGGGCGATGCCCTCGGAAATCGCGGTCTTGCCCACGCCCGGTTCACCGACCAGGATCGGGTTGTTCTTGGTCCTGCGGGAAAGGATCTGGAGCACCCGGCGGATCTCGTCGTCACGCCCGATGACCGGATCCAGCTTCCCCTTGGAAGCCAAATCATTCAGATTAGTGGCAAATTTTTGTAAAAAGTCGGTTTTCATGCTTGTATTATCTCCTTTTCGCCCTCCGGAAAACCTCCACGTCCGGACCCATCCGGGTCCATGCAGCAATAGCCGTCTGTTCCGGAGAACAAACGGCTATCGTCAAATTATATTCCAAGGGCCTTTTTGCTGACAATCTGTCAGTCCGGCCGGATTTCCTTATTCCTGGGAAGGAGCTTCGGTCGCGGGGGCTTCCTGCTGCACCGGGGTGGAAGGGAAGGCGGGCTGCTCGGTCACGGTGTTCTCGAGCTGGTCGGTGACGTCCATGCGGGCACCGGTATTGCCGAGGGTGAAGGCGGAGATGACGGAGAGGACGAGGATGAAGGTAACGAGATACCAGGTCCACTTCTCCAGGTCATTCGCGGCCTGACGGACACCAAGCACCTGATTGGCAGCGACGAAGTTGCTGGCCATGCCGTCACCCTTTCCGTTCTGGAGAAGGACCACGATGACCAGAAGGACGCTCGCG
>JBGUXJ010000258.1:0-3139 GCA_045222055.1 Candidatus Cryptobacteroides sp.
AAAATTTCTATTTCTGTCATTCTAACCTATAATCATACTCGGAGCGAAGCGACCCAGGGGGTTCGGGGGGAACGCCCCCCGATGAATGAAAGGAGGCGCGCAGCGCCGACTGGGACCAGAAAAGGACGGCGTTTGCCGTCCTTTTGTGGTCCCTGCAGGACTTGAACCTGCGACCCGCTGATTATGAGTCAGCTGCTGCTAACCAACTGAGCTAAGGGACCGAATGCAGGACCGCCCTACCGGGACGGCCCTGCATGTTCGTTACTCTGTATGCCGATCAGGCTCAGACCTTGATCTCGACCTCCACGCCGGAGGGGAGCTCAAGCTTCATCAGGGCATCCACCGTCTTGGCGTTGGACTCCTCGATGTCAAGAAGCCGGCGGTAGGAGTCGAGCTCGAACTGCTCGCGGGCCTTCTTGTTCACGAAGGTGGAGCGGTTCACGGTGAAGATCTTCTTGTTGGTGGGAAGGGGAATGGGGCCATTCACCTTAGCGCCGGTAGACTTCACGGTCTCGACGATCTTGGCCGCGGACTTGTCCACGAGCATGTGGTCGAAAGACTTGAGTTTGATTCTAATTTTCTGGCTCATATCAAAAGCTTTTTTTCATTTCAATACTATTCGTCGTCGGACGGCACATGATAACCGCTCTTCTCCACGATGTCCTTGGCCATCGCGGCCGGGACCTCGGCGTAGTGGTCGAACGACATCGTGCTGGTGGCACGGCCTGAAGACAGGGTGCGGAGCACAGTGACGTAGCCGAACTGCTCGGAGAGGGGCACATAGGCCTTCACGATACGGGCGCCGTTGGTCGTCGAGTCCATCGCGACAATCTGTCCGCGGCGACGGTTCAGGTCGCCCACGATGTCGCCCATGTAGTCCTCCGGGGTCACAACCTCGAGGTTCATGATGGGCTCCAGGATGACAGGCTTGCACTTCGGACAAGCGTGACGGAACGCCATACGTGCGGCCAGCTCGAAGGAGAGCTGATCGGAGTCCACCGGGTGGAAGGAACCATCCAGCAGGGTGACCTTCAGGGAAGGCACCTCGTAACCGGCCAGGACACCGTTCGCCATCGCGGACTCGAAACCCTTCTGTACGCAGGGCACGAATTCCTTCGGCACGTTGCCGCCCTTGACCTGGTTGTCGAACTGGAGGCCCTGCACGCCTTCGTCGGCGGGACCGATTTCGACGATAATGTCAGCAAATTTACCACGGCCACCCGTCTGCTTCTTGAACACCTCGCGGTGCTGGTAGGACGTGGTGATCGCCTCTTTGTAGTTGACCTGCGGAGCACCCTGGTTGATCTCGACGCCAAACTCGCGGCGCAGACGATCGACGATGATGTCGAGGTGGAGCTCACCCATACCGCTGATGACGGTCTGGCCCGTGTCGGCGTCAGACTTGACGGTAAAGGTCGGATCCTCCTCGGCGAGCTTGCCGAGCGCAACGCCCAGCTTGTCGAGGTCCTTCTGCGTCTTGGGCTCCACGGCGATACCGATCACAGGATCGGGGAATTCCATGGACTCCAGGGAGTAGCGGTGATCTTCGGCGCAAATCGTGTCGCCGGTACGGAGATCCTTGAAGCCGACCGCCGCGCAGATGTCTCCGGCCTCCACGAACTCGATCGGGTTCTGGTGGTTGGAGTGCATCTGGTAGAGACGGGCCACGCGCTCCTTCTTCCCGGAACGGGAGTTGAGCACATAGGAACCGGCATCCAGGTGTCCGGAATAAACGCGGATATACGCCAGGCGTCCCACGAACGGGTCGGTCGCGATCTTGAACACAAGACCGCAGAACGGCTCGCTGGCCTGGGGCTGCAGGAGTATTTCCTTATCGTTCGCCAGGTTCGTACCCTTCGTCGCGCCGATGTCCAGCGGAGACGGGAGGTAACGCATGACGGCGTCCAGCAGGAACTGGACACCCTTGTTCTTGAACGAAGAACCGCAGCATGCAGGAACAATCTGCATGGCGATCGTGCCCTTGCGGAGCGCAGCGATGAGCTCCTCCTCCGTAATGGACTCGGGCGCCTCGAAGTACTTGTCCATCAAGGCGTCGTCGCACTCGGCGGCGGACTCGATCAGCTTGTCGCGCCACAGAGCGACGAGATCCTGCATATCCTCGGGGATATCCTGGATGTCGTAGTTCACCAGCTCGTCGCCGGGCCGGTAAACAATCGCTTTGCGGGCAATCAAGTCAACAATACCTTTGAAATTCTCCTCCGAACCAATGGGGAGGCAGATCGGAACGGCGGTGGCACCGAGCTTGGTCTTGATTTCCTCGACACAGGCGAGGAAGTCAGCACCGACGCGGTCCATCTTGTTCACATAGGCAATCTTCGGCACATGGTACTTGTCCGCCTGGCGCCAAACCGTCTCGGACTGGGGCTGAACCCGCCCCACGGCGCAGAACGTTGCGACAGTACCGTCCAAAACACGGAGGGAACGTTCGACCTCCACGGTGAAATCAACGTGGCCCGGAGTATCGATCAGGTTGATCTGATACGTGTCCCCGTTGTAGTGCCAGAACGCGGTGGTTGCGGCAGAAGTAATGGTGATACCACGCTCCTGCTCCTGCACCATCCAGTCCATCGTAGCTGCACCTTCGTGGACCTCACCAATCTTGTGGGTCTTACCAGTGTAGTAGAGGATGCGCTCGGACGTGGTGGTCTTACCGGCATCGATGTGCGCCATGATGCCGATGTTCCTCGTGTACTTGAGATCTCTCTTAGCCATCTAACAAACTTAAACCAAAATCAATTAAAAGCGGAAATGGGCGAAGGCCTTGTTGGCCTCGGCCATCTTGTGCATGTCTTCCTTCCGCTTGAAGGCGCCGCCTTCGTTGTTGTAAGCTGCGATAATCTCGGCACAGAGTTTTTCAGCCATCGAGCGGCCGGAGCGTTTGCGGGCGAAGGCAATCATATTCTTCATCGAGAGAGAAACCTTCCGCTCAGGGCGCAACTCGGTAGGCACCTGGAAGTTGGCGCCGCCGATACGGCGGGACTTGACCTCGATCTGCGGGGTCACGTTCTCGAGCGCCTTCCTCCAAATATCCAGAGGAGCCTTGTCAGAATCTTTCATCTTCTCGCCTACCATGTCAATGGCATCGTAAAAAATAGAATACGCGATACTCTTCTTCCCC
>JBGUXJ010000259.1:0-3721 GCA_045222055.1 Candidatus Cryptobacteroides sp.
GATAACTTCTGATTGTTCACCGGCATAAGGCAATGTCTCCGCCGTGGAAAAACCAGAGAAAAACAGCGAAATCAGCACGATTAAAACATGCTTCAACATTGTTTGACCGCTTTTGAACAATCAATCGATAACCCCTAAAACTCCAGCTTGAACCCGCCCTTTTTCAGGCGGTCGTAGTTGTCCTTGTTGAAGCGGTACTTGATGGGGGTGCGGGTGCCGCGGCGGGGCTGGCCGTCCTCGACCTCCGTCAGGATCTCGTAGTGCTTCATCTTGTTGGCGAAGTTGCGGCGGTCGAACTTGACTTCCAGGATCGATTCGTAGAGGTTCTGGAGCTGGGGCAGGGTGAAGATTTCCGGGAGGAGGTCGAAGCCCAGGGGGCCGAAGTGGATGTCCTGCTTCAGTTTCATGAATGCGTTCCGGAGGATCTTGTCGTGGTCGAAGGCGAGGGACGGAATCTTGTCCCAACTGAACCATTCGGCTTTTTCGGCATCGGTGTCGGCCTGCACCTCGGCCAGTTTGACCAGGGCATAGTGGGCGACGGTGATGACGCGTTCACGCGGGTCGCGGCCGATCTCGCTGAAGGTCCCGACCTCCTTGAAATGGTCGAGGGAAAGGGTAAGCCCCGTTTCTTCTTTCAGTTCCCGGGCCGCGGTATGGACGATCGACGGGTCTTCTTCCACATCCATGAACCCGCCGGGAAGCGCCCAGGACCCGACATACGCCGTGGTGCTGGCCTCTTTCTCCTTTCCCCGCTTGATCAGGAGTACTTTCAGTTCTTTCCCGTCGTATCCGAAGACGGCACAGTCCGCCGTCACTGCCGGATGCGGATATTCATAGACATATTTCCCTTTCTTTGCCATCATTTAGTGTTTTTCTTACGCAAAGATAGAAAAGATTCCGATAAAACCAAAAATGCGAGTAACGTCCCGGATTCATGGACGTTACTCGCAAATAAGTCCCCAAATGTCAGTAACGTCCTAAACTCAGGGACGTTACTGACAGGTAGGGTATTACTCAGTCGGGCCGAAGACCTCGCCGGTCGTGGCATCGACATAGACTTTTTCCCCGAACATGTAGCGGACCGTGGTCTTGTAAATGACGGGCTTGCGCAGCATGACAAAAGCGGTGGCCGGGTTGTAAGAGGTGGCCTTCAGTTTTTCAAGGGCTTTTTCCAGTGAGATCAGTCCGTCAAAATTCCCGAGTTTGGTATCCTCCCACGGAGAAGACACCGTCTCCAGATAGATATCGGAAACCTTTCCCGTCTGGAAATCCCTTTCCATCTTAGCCAGCCGGGCGACATCGTCTTTTCCGACCCACTGGAAGAAATACGTGACCTTGACCGGTTTCAGGTCCTTGAGGTCCGTTTCGGAGACCTTGCCGGAAAGTTCATATTCAGCTTCGATGAAGAAGCCGTCCGCTTCGGGATACTCCTTGACGACTTTCTTATAATCTTCCTTCAAATAATAGAGGCTGTCTTTGGTGTCCTTGTCAGAATCATCTTTTTTGCAGGACGGAGCCATCAGCAGGCATCCTGCGAGCAAAAGCAGAAATGCTCTTTTCATCTTGTCTTTCTTAAAATCACAAAAACATATCATGTATCAATGTATATATTGTGCAACTATAATGCCATGTCCAAAAAGCCGTGCCGTATTTGACAAAACGGTGATAATGACTATCTTTGTGTCATGAGAAAACATCTGATCCTTCTTCTTGTCCTGGTTCTGCTGCCCTGCTGCAGCAAGGACACGGCCGTCACGTCGGACTTCACCCATACCGGCTGCGCGAGGACCAAGGCGGATCCCGGAAAAGAACCGGCATCCCAACTGATCCTCCGTTATACCGCCGGGGGCCTCGTCATCATCCGGACGAACGCCACGTTGAACTGCTCCATCAAGGACGGCGGGATCACCTGCGATGTGTCCGTCGAAGGGAACACCATCCACTACCATGCCTATGAAACCGACGGAAAGACGCTCAAATGCCTCTGCCAGGTCGAACGGATGTCTTCTACGATAACCGGACTGAAGACCGACAGGGAGTACATCCTGGACTATACCTGCGACGGGGCGTACTACCCGATCAACTTCCACTACGGGAAAGACCTGGACGTCACCCTGGACATCGAGCGGTTCCGCAAGCCCGAGTAAGCGGGACCGGACTGTCTTCTCAGTCACCTGGTTCTATCGTCCATCCCAACCGGACGGCCATCTTTTCCAACAGGACCTGATCCCCTGCCGGAATCGATATTGAATAGCGGCGCCTCTCTCCATAGGGGACTTCCGGCTCATTCAGAACCAGGGCAGGAGCGCTTTGAACATTTCCATAGCCGGAAACCAGTTTAGACATATTTCCTTTTCTTCGCTGGCTGTCCCTGTTATAGCGACTTTGCATTCTCGTCCAAAAATCAGCGGGAATACCATCCAGACCTGAAGCGACCTTCTCCGCCACGGCAGGTGTAAACGAACGCATCCCATGAATCAGCGCGCTTAAATGTGAGGGTTGCATGCCAATTCGCCCGGCAAAATCTTTCTGGCTGATACCTCTCCCTTTCAGTTCCTCCCCCAGTATTTCGCCAGGATGAACGGGGAATGCCGAAGGGACATCGTTCACCCGATGCCACGATTCATTTCTTGTTTCCATAATGAGAGTCGTCTATTTCAATCAGTTTAACCACAATTCCGCCGTCCTTCTCCTCAAACAACAGCCGATGAACATATCGGTTTGAGAGACGGACAGAAGACAAGCCTGTCAGTTGATCCTTCAATCGTTCGTAGTGCAAGAAACTGAAAGAGTTCAACTGCTCTACAGAATCGACGGACAACATGGATTGGACGGCACGGTTAAACCCGTTTTTGAGTTCAAGATTCCGCGCTACCTCCCGATATTTTTTGTTCTTTCCCGTTGAATACAACTCTAACAGGTCATCATCCATATATACGTCCATCGCACTGTTCTATTCGTGGACAAATATACGGATTATTCAGGAATTATGATAATAGTTATGATAATTCTTCGCAAAAAAGAAATCACTGCCGCTACGCTTCCCTCCAGGTCATCTTGATGTGGGGAATGTCGTCGAGCATGAAGGGATCGGAGGACTGGCGGAAACCGACCTGCTCGTAGAAGCCCTTCGCATATTCCTGGGCCTCGATTTCGATGACCTTCGCATGAAAATATTCCCGCGCCGCGGTGATGCCTTCCAGCATGATCCGCTTGCCGTAACCCTTGCCCCGCTCGGTCGTGATCACGCGCCCGACGGAGACTTCGCGCATGTGCGTCCCGGCCGGACAGACCCGGCACAGGGCGACGACCTTCCCGCCTTCCGTAAGCCACAGATGGACAGCCTCCTGGTCGTCCCGGTCCAAGTCCTGATAGACACAGTTCTGCTCCACGACGAAGACCTCGCTGCGGATCCGCAGGAGTTCGTACAGTTCGTCGACGGTCAGCTGGTCGAAGCGTTTGGTATGCAGGATGAGACTCATTGAAATGGAACTTTGCCAAAATTAAGACATTCCGCCGATAATTCAAACCATTGCCCCATTTTGGGTTTGTACAAGCACACGCACCGGAACGACGATTCCGTGATCAAACCCAAGCGAAACAAGAAGTCTTTGAAATATGCTTTTTTGTAACTACTTTTAATGGACCGAATTACATGCAGAAACGGTATAGTTGACATGAAAAAGATCATCCTGATACTTGTCCTCCTCGGAGCCCTCTA